>JADJXH010000004.1:978326-1304435 GCA_016715895.1 Flavobacteriales bacterium
ACCGTTGGCGGAAATGGCATAGTGCCCATTGTCCAACTGAATGATCGCCCTACCCAGCTGCCCTAGGCCTGCTCCGATAGTATCCAGCCGCAAATGGAAGCCTTGCCCTGGTGATCGGGAGGCAAAACTCCCCATCAGCAGTGCGAAAAGGCCCCAGCGCACAGCAAGCTGCTGCATCGCTTAGCGGATCACCGTGAACTTCGCAGAGCCGACAAGCATGCCTGAGCTGCTCAGGACCACCTGATACAGTCCTGGGGTCAGGTCGGATGGAAGTTCCGTAATACCGCTCGAGCTCTCCGGTCGCCTTTGCCAGATGATCCTTCCTCTGGCATCATATACCTGTAGCTCAGCAGCGCCCAAGCCCTCTGGTAACGTGTAGGTGATGAAGGCCGCTCCCTGGCTGGGGTTGGGGTACACACCCAGCCACTGCTGTGGCATCGGGGCCAGGGCGGCACGGCCACCCATGAACATGCGCGTGCCGTTGCCGGGCAGGATCATCTCGGCAGCTGGACGCTGGTTTTGCGCTGCGGCCAGCCATGCGCTGGCAGGTATGGCGCCTTGTTCCTCGGCTTGGTAGCGCTGTGTGTCGATCATCATGGTGCTCATTCCACGATCAGTTTCGTGCCGCTCAACCACGTGTTGCCATTGGTCAAGTGAAGGTAGTACAGTCCACTGGCCAAGCGACCCACATCCAGCACGTTCTCGCCGGGTACCACCGGGATGGCCAGCACCTCCTGGCCTTGGGTGCTCACCATATGTAGCCGCAATTCCTTCTGTAAGGAGCCTCCTTGTGGCAGGGTGATCTTCACCGTGGCTCGGTCTCTGGTTGGGTTGGGCCATACGCTGAGCGCATCTTTCAAGTTGGTGACCTGCGTGGTGATGCCCGTGATGATGTGGCAGCCCGGCTCTATGCAGCCCATGCTGTCCACCTTCACCACCCACACATCCTGGCTGAGGCCGGGCGGGTTGTTGCCACTGATGCTTCCGTAGGCCGCACCCACGGCCACGAAGCCGCCATCCGGCGTGGGCTGCACATCGCGCAGGGTGCCTTCCCCATCGGTCATCAGGCTGTCGTAGTAGAAATACTCACGCATCCAGAGGCTGTCGCCCTGGCTGTTGGTGCGCAGTAGCAGGCCTTTGCTGTACGGTATGCCGCCCATCGTCTGGTAATAGCGCTGCCCACACGCGATCAGGTCATGGCTGCCGGGTACTTCTGCAAGTGAGAAGAAGCCTGTGCCGAAAAAAGCGGTGCCATAGGTCTCGTCCCATAGCTCGTTGCCAGCCGTATCAAGCTTGACCAGGTTCGGCCAATGCTGTTGGTCATTGCCACCACTATACTTCCCTGCGGCGTATGTGATGTGACCATCTGATGTAGCGAGCACCGCTGCGTTAAAGGAGGTTGTAAGCTTCCCCATTGTTCGGCCAGGTGATAGTGGAGGTCAGGCGGTTTTCCCCGGCCCCTTCAAAGGCCTGGGGAAAACCGGCTGACCGGTCGGGGGCTACCTTCAACCGATCGTAGCCATGAGAAAGACCAAGTTCACCGAGCATCAGATCGTCGCGATGCTCAAGCAGCATGAGGCTGGTGCCAAGGTGGCCGACATCTGTCGGGAACACGGCATCAGCAACGCCACGTTCTACCAGTGGAAGGCGAAGTATGGCGGCATGGATGCCAGCCAGCTCAAGCTGGTGAAGGAACTCCAAGAGGAGAACAGCCGCCTGAAACGCATGTATGCGGAGCTGAGCATGATGCACGACTCCCTCAAGCAGGTGGTGGAAAAGAAGTGGGGGTCTGACGAGAAGCGCGAGATCGTGCAGGCCCTTATCACCGAGCATGGACACACCCAGCGGCAAGCGTGCCGCATGGTGGGTCTTGCTCGCAGTACCGCGCAATACCGCAAGCATCCGCCCGACGACACGATGGTGATCGGCGCATTGGACGACCTGGTGACCAAGCATCCGGCCATTGGGGTGTGGCAGTGCCATCACCGCATACGCTTGATGGGTCATGTGTGGAACTTCAAACGTGTCTACCGGGTGTACACCGGCATGGGGCTCAACATCCGTCGGCGGACCAAGAAGCGCCTGCCTGCACGCGTGAAACAGGCCTTGTTCCAGCCACAGGCCCCCGACCAGGTATGGAGCATCGACTTCATGCACGACACCTTGTGGGATGGCCGCACCTACCGCATGCTCAACGTCCTGGACGACTACAACCGCGAAGTGCTGGCCATGGAAGTGGACACTTCTTTGCCTGCCTTGCGTGTGATCCGCGTGCTTGAACGCCTGAAGGAACAACGCTCACTGCCGGCCATGATCCGCGTGGACAACGGGCCGGAGTTCATCAGTGCCAAGCTTGACCACTGGTGCCGAGAGCACAAGATCACCCTCACCTACATCCAGCCCGGCAAGCCCACCCAGAACGCTTACGTGGAGCGTCTCAATGGCAGCATACGCCGTGAGCTCCTCGGCGCCTACGTCTTCCGCACACTCGAAGAAGTGCGCTTGCGCACCACCGAGTGGATGTACGACTACAACCATCTTCGGCCTCACAAAGCACTCGGTTACCGGCCACCTGTGCTCATCCATCCCTAACAACAAATGCCCCTGAGACCTCCAGTTATCGCTGGCCCGACTTCAGGGGAAGCTTACAAGGTCTCAACAGGCAGTCCTCGAGGTTGCTGCCAGATCAAGTTCCCTAGACTATCGGTCCGGATCACCCATTGAACCACATTGTTCAATGTCAGTGGGTACTCACCTCCGATGCAATAACCACCATCTGGAAGTATGTCCACTGAAGTGGCATAGTCCGCGCGTGTAGGGTGGCCATAGGTCTGCCACCATTGCACATTGCCCACGCTGTCGGTCTTCAGCAGAAAGATGTCTTGGAAGCCGGTGGCATCTGTGACGCCGGTCAAAACAATGCCACCATCACGGTCTCGCTTGCATTGATAGGCGATCCAATCGGAAGGCGAGGGTTGTATCTCAATGTATCCCGATGGGTTGCCATTGGCATCGAAGCGATAAAGCAAGATGCGGTGGAGATCCGTGGTATCAGTAGTTGCGCCACCTCCAATGAACGAGCCATCTGGAAGCTTGTCTGTGGGGTTGGACCAGCCCGGGAATGCATCAACAAGAGGCGTGTGGAGGATCTCATCGGATAGGCTCGCACCTGATGTGCCGTTCACGACCAACGAGCCTGTGCGCGAATTGTAGAACAATGAATCGATCCATGGGAGTTGATTATGCACCACCAGGATGTTGCCGTTGTCCAGGAGCTCCAATCCCCATGCGAATTGAGCATTACCCGGTACGATAGGGTCATAGCGCTTATTGAAACCTTGAGCCAGCACCGGGGTCCACCAAACGGTGGACCCCAGAGCCAGCCAGAAGAGCAGGATGCGTACCGCAACCATTGTCAACGCACCACGATCAGTTTGGTGGTGGCCATGCGGATGCCATCCGCATAAAGGATCAATGCCAGCGTACCTGGCGGGGTGCGCAAATGGGAGAGGTCCACGATGCCGCCGCCTTGTGCCAGCCTTTCAGTGTGCAAGATCCTACCCAGCAGGTCGCGCACTTCCAATTGGCCTTGTTCTGCCCCTTCAGGTAGGGAATAAGTCACATACACCTCCCCTTTGCTGGGGTTGGGGTAAACGCCCGGTAGTTCCGGCAGGGACGCAGTGCTTGCACCCTTTCCGCCAAGGAACATTTTCGTGCCGTCGGAAGACAGGAGCAATTTTTCAGTTCTCATTCTATCATCAACTTAGTCCCGCTCAACCAAGTATCCGGTGTGCTGAGGTGGAGCATGTAGAGGCCGGAGTGGTAAGCTGAAATTGGAAAGCTGTACCTGGAAAGAAATGCAGGGAGCTGTTCTTCGCGGACCAACTTTCCATCGGCGCTGATGAGGCTGAGGCGGAGCGGCTGCTGACGCAGGCCCTCGGGTAGAGTGATCTCTACGGTGACATTGCCGCCACTGGCGACCGGGTTGGGCCACACGCGCAAGGCATCCTTCAGGTTGGTCACTTGACTTTCTATTCCGGTGATGATGTGGCAGCCGGGATGCACACAGCCCATGCTATCCACTTTCAGTACCCACACATCCTGCGAGGCACCGGGTGGGTCGTTGCCAGCGATGCTGCCCAGCATGGTGCCAACCGCGATGAAGCCGCCATCACTGGTCGGGGTCACATCGAAGAACAGTCCAGTGCCGTCGTTCATGATGCTGTCCGTGTACCAGTAGTGGCGGAGCCAAAGGCTGTCGCCCTGGCTGTTGGTACGCAGCAAGAAGCCATCGATGTAAGGCGTGATCGGCACGCTGGTGCCGCACGCGATCAGGTCGCCGCTTGGCTGGACGTATTTGACACCCAAGATGCTAGCGCCATGGGTAGCCACGTCGTAGGTCTTCGACCACAGTATGGTACCGGCAGTATCCACTTTGACCAGCTGCGGACGTTGATCCGTGCCGTTACCCGTAGGTTCGCCACTGCCGTATACAAAGTTGCCATCTGGCAAGGTGACCAGGTGAGCCTGTCCAAGATCATCGAAAGGGGTACCGTTGGTGAAGGACCAGATCTCATTGCCCAAACTGTCCACACGGAGCAGCCAGGGATCCCAGGAGTTGTTGCCCACCCCCTTTACCCCGCCGATGTAGTAGGTGCCGTCGGGTGCACGTTCGATGCTCCAGAAGTAATCGTCGTAGGTAGTGGTACCGAACAGTTGCGACCATTCCAGTTGGCCGGCGCTGTCCGTCTTCAGCAAGAAGGCTTGAATGTCCGGGCCAACTCGAACATCGCCGACCAGCATGAACCCATCGTCGTGGGCCTTGTTCATCTGCCTGACGATGTATTGCGGTAAGGTGGCTATCTCAGCGTAGGAAAGTGCCTGTCCATAGACATCGAACCAGTACAAGGCCGGTAGGCCGACCAAACTCGTGTCCACCGCATTCCCGCCGATCACGAAACGGCCATCACTCAATTGCACCATTGATCGACTTCGCCCATTGTAGGTCAGTTTATCGGGCACGTCTATGTTTGAGACAGAGACGTAACCCCCTACGCTGTTCAGAATGATCAAGCTAGTAGTGGAACTCCAGTAAAGGGAGTCGTGTATCCAAGCACCATTGCTTGAGATCGTAAAATCCCCATTGTCCATCTCAAGGATGGCCCTGCCAGTTTGCGCCCAGCCGGGGCCAATGGTGTCAAGGCGCAGGTGGAAGCCCTGTGCCACTGCATGGGAGCAGATGCTCCCATGCAGTGCAAGCACAAAGCCCGCACGGACCATGGCTGAGCACATTAGTGTACCACAGTGAACTTGGTCGAACCGACCAATGAGCCATTGCTCCGGAGGACACCTTGGTACAAGCCGGCACGCAGTGCAATGGGTATTCGTACAATGCCGCTGATCTGGCCGGTCACCTGCTGCCAGATCATCCGCCCAGTGGCATCGAACACTTCCACTTCGGCAACGTCCATCCCTTCGGGCAGCGTGTAGGTGAGGTAGGTCTCCCCTTGGCTGGGGTTGGGGAATACTTCCAAGTATTCCGGCTCGGTCATCTGCGCTACTGCTTGTGGCAATAGCTGTAGCGATCGGTTCATGTTGGGAAGCTCTACGTTGGCTTCGGGCTGTATGCCGTTCGCAGCGGCCAACCAGGCATTCGCGGCGCTGGTACCAGGCCCGCTACCCGTTGCGATCGCGCTCAACTGCGCTTCCAGCCCGGGATCCAGAGCCTCCATATCGAGGCCATTCTCCAGTTGGTACAGGTAAAGGTCCTGCACCTCCCACCAGGCGGCGTGATCGACGGCCAATGTAGCGTTGACACAGGCGCGGGCGCTGGCCAGGTCGTTGTTGGCCAGGTGCAGGAGCATGATCTGTTCGGCACTGCCTTCTACCGGGTACTGCTGGTGCAGAGCGATAGCCTCAGCAAAGGTGACCGTAGGCGCCTCTTCATAAGCTTGGCTGGTGTATGCCTGCAATGCGCGAGTCTGCTGCAGCCGCCAGTAGCTCAGTTCGCTCTGCTTGATCATCTGCATGCTCATGCCGCCCTGTTCGCTCGCCACCAATTGCTTGTAGTTGGGCATCAGCGCGCTGTTCTCCAGCATAGCCCTTACGGGCGGCTCCAAGGGGCTGTTGGCGATCAGGGCTTGTGCGAGGTGCCAGGGGTTCATGTCCCCGATCCGGTTGAAGACCTCCTTCCACACCTCATCGCTCACTTTGGGGGCCACCAACATCAATTGGTTGCGGATGGCGTAGCTGCCGTTCCCCGGATCGGTCACGAACCCTTGCAAGCCTTCCGGGTCGCCTCCATCGGACCAATCGTCGTACACCGCTTTCAGCAGGGTGTATTCACCGGCTGCGTTGGCTGCGGCTGCGAATTGATCACCCGCCGAAGCCATCATCAGGTTTTGGGGACCTGCACATCCATTGTAGGGTTCACCGGTGTTACTGTTGATCGAGGAGCTCAGTGGAAATGACATACACGTTGGAACCACCTCCACGTTTGGATCTGGCGCATGGTGGTGGTAGGTGAAGATGTTGATGCCTGTAGGGCCGCCATCGTTGTAGAAATGCTGTTCGCCGGTGCAGTTCAGGGCGAAGGTGTTCCCTGCAGGGTCGGGTACAGGGAATGTTGCGCCTTGCTGCGGAGATACGGTGACATTCCCACCGGTGAAGGCGATGTCGAAGGCGTTGTTTGCCAGACTGCCGTATTGGTTGCATCGGAACTGCAGACCATCGTTCAGGCCCTGGATGGTCGTACCGGCGCTTTCGATGCCAACGCAACTCTGGCAATCGAAGGCATCATAGCGGTTGTTCGCAAACGTATTGCTCACATTTCCGATGTCCTTGAAGGTGCTGCCCACGCAGGCATGGTCGTTGTTGGCGGGTACTGTACTGAAGTAGTTGTCCTCGAATGTGATCGAGCTGGTGCCCTCCAGGTAACTCCCATAGACCGGGGCACCGAAACCCTGACCGATCATGTCCAGGTCCGGCTCTTTGAATTCACAACCGGTCACCCGTGCATTGGCCGAGGACCAGATACCAAGTCCATGCCCACACCCACCGAAATAAGTGTTGAAGACGAACACGGGTTTGCCATTGCCATTCGCCGATAGGCAACCGGCCTGTAGCGTTTCAAAGCTGGGTGTGCGGGGCATGGCTGGTGCCCCTTGGTTCTGATCCACGACCCGCAGGTCCGTGTTGATGCTCTCAATGCCGACGCCCCATGCCGCCACATTGTTCGCGCTGATGTTGGGGTTGCTGTTCTCGAACACACCCCCCCTCACCCAGGTGCGAGGGTAGTTGCTCACGTAGAGATGCACCTTGGGGGTCTTGTCGGAATAGTTGAGCGGCCCGGTGGTGAGGAAATCGCACTCCCAGAACTTGGTCACCGTGAAGTCATTCGCGCAGCCGCCGCCGCTGCCGCAGGAGTAGGGCCTGAGGACCACATCATGGATGTTGTTCTCGAAGATGGCATTGGTGCAGATCACCCGGGCACCGCGCTGGGTGGCTGTGCTGCCGATGGGGTCGTTGATGTCCGCATTCCCGGCCAACACCCCAACAAAGGCGTTCTTGATGGTGGCCCCGGTGGCTAGTTCCACAGTGGCTTGATTGCCTGGGCTCTGCGGCAGGTTGGTGTTGCCCAAGGCCATGATGCCATCCCACATGCCATCGCCGCAGGGGCCGATGTTGGTGAGCGTAGCGCCCTGCACCACCACCAGTTTGCCGCCCGGCTGCACCACGATGTTGGTCGTGTAGCCCACGCGGCGGCTGTCCGCGAAGCTGATAGTGGCGCCGTTGTTGATGGTGAGCGTCTTGCCGGCAGGGATCACGATACTGCCGCGCACGTTCATGCTGCTGCTCCAGGTGGTGCTGGTCGCGGTGAGGGTGTAGACGTTGCTTGGATCGTAGGGATACAGGGCGTGGAACGCGGCGTACAGGGCCGGGTCGCTTTCGCAGCCGTGGAACTTGATCAGGTAGCCATCCTCCCAGGTGTGGCCGGTATTCCCGCACACCACCAGGCCACCATCATCGGCCTCCACCACCTGGAAGCTGCACTGCCGCTGTCGGAGGTTATCGGGGTCACAAAGGGGCGTTACGCCCATCACCGCATCCGCGTCCCAGGTGCCCTCCCAGTTCACGCTGCCGTCGGCGAGGTCCAATTCGGCCATGTAGCTGTCGCTGAGCCAATGGCCCCAGTCGGAGAGGCCCGCCGTGGGCCAGTCGAACTGGTCCGGCGTGTTCGGGTCGTTGTCGTGGTCGATGGTATACGTGTTGGTCAGGCAGTTCTGGATGTCCTGGCTCAAGGCGGACCACTGCAAGGGCGCGGTGCTCTGGGTGCTTTTGGTACTGGAGATGATCACATGGCCGTTGGCGCGTTGCCGTGCGGCCAACAGAATGTCATAACCGCGCATGGGGCCGAGGTCCGCCGGAGCCGCCCAAAGCTGGTCGCCGTTCAGGTCTATGCGATACACCCGGCCCGTGGCTTGGTGATCGGGCTGCGCGCCATAGCCTGCGGTGAAGTCTGTCAGGACCGGCCAGATGATGCTGGTGTTCTGAACGTCCACAGCGAACTGGACCCGGTTCGCACTGCAATTGGAGTTGGACGTCAGCGCATATTCGGTGGCGTCCACACCGGTATCCTCGAACCAGGTCGGTGTTTGCCCACTACCATCGAAGTACAGCAGGAATGCAGTGAAACCAATGGGTGTTCCCGCGGCGAACTGCCACCGCATGCCGGTGACCGCGTATTTGTCCTGTGCCGGGTCAGGATGCCGAGTGATATGGAACGCTTGGCTCTCCAGCCAATTGGCGTCCGGCCACAACGCGCTGAGGTACGCTTCGTCCATGATGACTTTCCAGTTGAGCATGCCGTTGGCGTCCAGGTCCACCATGAAGGGCCGTTGTGCCAAGGCCGGATCGCTCGAGCCGGCACGCCGGTAGCCGACCACGCGATAGCCACCATCCCCGTCGGGATCGGTCTCTACCAACGAGTAGCCGTATGTGCGACCGTTGCGGGCCAGCGAGGGGTCATCGTTGCTCCCATAGGCATGGTTCCAAAGCACATGGCCATTGGTCAGATCGATCTTCAGCACGGCCATCTTGCCCGCTTGGGCATCGCACGGGATGTTCGGATCGCCCAGGTCCACCAGCGGCTGCCCGGTGGTGGGGTTGTAGTAAATGGGCTGTTGGGCCCAGGGCGTATTGGGCCACGGAGCGATGCTCAACCCATAGCCGGTGACAACGAGGTCACCGTTCCGGTCCTGAATGATGCCTTGGAACAAACCGCCCATGAAGGTATGGTGCCACTGGGGGTTGCCGTCCAGATCGAAGTAGGCCACCGTGCCGGTGATCATGCCCAACCGCCTCTCCTTGGTCTCCAAGATCGGCACGTACGGATCGCCCGACACGCTGAACGACTCGCAGTGGGCGTTCGTGAACCCCCAGTTGGGGATATAGGAATATCCGGCTACGGCATAGCCGATGTGCTCGCCGTTCGCATCACGCACAAGGCAAACGTCGTTGAACCAGTCCACCCCCGAGTCTTCGGGATCCACGCTCGTGCTCAGGGGCACGGACATGGGATTGTAGCTCACCGGGGTTGAGTTGGTGATGTACGAGTACAACGTGCCTTCCGGTCGTTCGGTCAGCGCTTTGATGCGCTGCCATTGCACCCCGGGCAACTGGGCTGGCACCTCAGCGCCTATGAACAGGAAGAGAACTACCCCCCCTTGTGAATAACGTGTTCAATACACGGCAAAACCAGCCTGGTTGCAGGCGAACGGTGTGGGCTCCAGTAGGGATCATGGCGTTGAGGATCGGTGAAGGAGAGGGAACGTAATTCGCAGCTAGGTCGATCGAAGATAGTGCTGCCGGGTGATCGACGAACGATGGGTGCGCCTATCTTCATCTATGATATACGCGTCTGCCGTGTCGGCGTCGACCGGAGGCGAGTGCGGACGGCCCCTACGCCCCAATGCGCCTCTCCTTGACGATCCGCGGCCGTCCTCTACCTTCGAGCACCAACCCCTGCGCATGGAACTCCTCACGCCACAACGCCGCCTGGCCTTCAAGGGTCAGGGCGGCGACCTCTTCGCGGTGCTCATCGTCAACTGGCTGCTCACCATGGTCACCCTGGGCCTGTACTACCCGTGGGCCAAGGTGCGCCGCCTCAAGTACTACTATGAGCACACCGAGCTGGACGATCATCCCTTCCACTTCCACGGCACGGGGCGCGAGATGTTCATCGGCTTCATCAAGGCGGTTGGGCTGCTGGCGCTGCTCTATGGGGCCTTCTTCGGGCTGGCCATGCTGCAGGAGGCCTGGGCCAGCGTGCTGGGCTTCCTGGTGCTCTTCGGCGGCCTGTTGCTGCTGCTGCCGCTCATCATCCACGGCACCTACCGCTACCGCATGAGCCGTAGCAGCTGGCGCGGCATCCACTTCGGTTACCGGGGCGATCGCAACGAGCTCTACCGCATCTGCCTGCGCGACGGCCTGCTCACGCTCGTCACCCTGGGCATCTACGGCAGCTGGTTCACCATCAACCTGCGCAACTACGTGATGAGCCATGTGCGCTGGGGCAGCTCGCAGTTCGCCTACAAGGGCGATGGCCTCGACTTCTTCCTGATGAACCTGAAGGGCTACTTCCTCACCCTGTTCACCCTGGGCATCTACGGCTTCTGGTGGCAGAAGGACATGTTCCACTACTACGTGGACCACCTGAGCTGGACCTTCACCGATGGGAAGCGCCTGCAGTTCAAGGGCACGGCCACCGGGGGCGGCTTCTTCGGGCTGATCATCACCAACGTGCTGCTGGTGATCTTCACCCTGGGCATCGGCTACGCGTGGGCCGAGGTGCGCACCATGCGCTACATCCTGGCGAACATCACCCTGGTGGGCGATGCCGACCTCAACAACGTGGCGCAGACCGAACAGGAGCACAAGGGCGCGCTGGCCGAGGAGCTGGGCGACCTGATGGACATCGGCATCTTCCTGTGAACGACGGGGTGGAGGCCGTCCTGTACGACGGCGTGAGCAGCAGGCCACTGGAGGCCCGCGTGAGCGTGCGCGAGCCGAACGCGCTGGTGGTGGAGCACGGCGGCGAGCGCTTCACCTGGCCGCTGGAGCACGCCGGCATGCAGTGGGAGCGCACGCGCGACACGCTGCGCATCACCTTCGGCGAGTTCCCGCGGCGGGTGCTGATCGTGCGCGATCCGCTCTTCATCAGGAGCTTCGTGCTGCGCATGCGGTACACCGGCCGCCAGGGCGTGTACGACCGCATGCTGGGCCTGGCGCGCAGCGGTCCAATGCTCTTCTTCCTGGGCGTGGCGGTGCTGCTGGTGGCCAGCTACGTGTGGCTGCTGCCGTGGGCCGCCGAGGGGGTGGCCATGCTGATGCCGCGCACGGTGGACCGGCAGCTGGGCGAGGCCGCCTGGGGCACCATGGTGCGCTCGCTGGACGAGGACACCGCGCGCAGCCGCACCCTGCAGCGCTTCGGCGAGGCCCTGCAGTTCAGCCCGGACCACCCGCTCACCTTCCACGTGGTGGACGACGAACAGGTGAACGCCTTCGCCCTGCCCGGCGGGCACATCGTGGTGTTCACCGGCATCCTGGAGCGCATGGACCGGCCCGAGGAGCTGGCTGCGCTGCTCGCGCACGAAGGCACGCACGTGCAGGAGCGCCACAGCACGCGCATGCTGATGCGGCAGCTGGCGAGCTACGTCTTCCTCAGCCTCATCATCGGCGATGCCAGCGCCATCGCGGCCGTGGTGGCCGAGCATGCGGACAATGTGCGCAACCTGTCGTACTCGCGCGGACTGGAGACGGATGCCGACCGCCATGGCATGGAGCGAATGCACGCCCGGGGCGTGGACCCCCATGGCATGGTGGACCTGCTGAAGCTGTTGCAGGAGGAGGCTGTGGACATGCCGGCGGCCATGGAGTTCCTCAGCAGCCATCCGCTCACCGCTGAACGGGTGGCCGAGGCCGAGCGCCTGGCGGCGAAGCTGGGGACACCTGCTGTCGCGCGGCCCCCGCTGGACGGGCTGTTCCAGGCGCTGCGGGAGGAGGAGGAGGAAGTGGTCTCGGAGGAGGTGGTGGCGGAGTAGGCTCACCCCTTCACCGCGATCCCCAGCTCCTTCAGCTGTTCCTGATCGATCCGGCTCGGCGCGTCGATCATGGTGTCGCGGCCCGCGTTGTTCTTGGGGAAGGCGATGAACTCGCGAATGTCCGTGCGGTGGCCGAAGAGCGCCACCCAGCGGTCGAAGCCGAAGGCCGCGCCGCCGTGCGGAGGTGCGCCGTACTCGAAGGCGTCCATCAGGAAGCCGAACTTGTAGCGGGCGTCCTCGTCGGTGAAGCCCAGTACGCGGAACATGGCCTCCTGCATGGCGCGGTCGTGGATGCGGATGCTGCCGCCGCCGATCTCCGTGCCGTTGATCACCAGGTCGTAGGCGTTGGCGCGCACGCGGCCGAGGTCCTGCTGGTCGAAGAGCTTCTGCGCATCCTCGGGCTTAGGTGCGGTGAACGGATGGTGCATGGCGTGCCAGCGTCCGGTCTCCTCGTCCTGCTCCAGCAGGGGGAAGTCGATCACCCACAGCGGCTTGAACACCTTGGGGTCGCGCAGGCCGAGCTGGTCGCCCAGGTGCAGGCGCAGCTCGTTCAGTTGCTTGCGGGTCTTGTCGGCCTTGCCTGCCATGACGCAGAGCAGGTCGCCTTGCTTCATGCCGAAGCGTGCGGCCCAATGCTGGAGCTGTTCCGGCGTGAAGAACTTGTCCACCGTGCTCTTCAGGCCCTCCTCGGTCCACTTCACGAACACGATTCCCGTGGCCCCGATCTGCGGGCGCTTCACGAAGTCGATGAGCGCATCGGTCTGCTTGCGGGTCCAGCCGGCGCAGCCTTCGGCATTGATGCCCACCACCAGTTCGGCCTCGTCGAAGACCTTGAACCCCTTCCCGTGTACGAGGTCGTTCATCTCGTGGAACTTCATCCCGAAGCGCAGGTCGGGCTTGTCGCAGCCGTAGCCGCTCATGGCCTCGTCGAAGCTCATGCGCGGGAAGGGGCCATCGAAGGTGATGCCGTGGATCGCCTGGAACAGGTGCTTCGCCAGGCCCTCGAAGGTGTTCAGGATGTCCTCCTGTTCCACGAAGGCCATCTCGCAGTCGATCTGCGTGAACTCGGGCTGGCGGTCCTGGCGCAGGTCCTCGTCGCGGAAGCACTTCACCAGCTGGAAGTAGCGGTCGAAGCCGGCCACCATCAGCAGCTGCTTGAAGGTCTGCGGGCTTTGGGGCAGCGCGTAGAACTCACCCGCGTTCATGCGGCTCGGCACCACGAAGTCGCGGGCCCCCTCGGGTGTGCTCTTGATGAGCACGGGTGTTTCCACCTCCAGGAAATGCTGTGCGCTGAGGTAGTTGCGCACCTCGATGGCCATGCGGTGGCGCAGCTCGAAGTTGCGGCGGATGTTGGCGCGGCGCAGGTCGAGGTAGCGGTATTTCATCCGCAGCTCGTCGCCGCCGTCGGTCTCCTCCTCCATGGTGAAGGGCGGCGTCTTCGCGGCGTTCAGCACCTTCAGTTCGGTGACGATGAGCTCGATCTCGCCGGTGGGCATGTGGGCGTTCTTGCTCTCGCGCTCGCGCACGGTGCCGGTGGCCTGCACCACGAACTCGCGGCCCAGCTGGCGCGCCTGCTCGCACAGCCCCTTGTCGCGCTCCATGTTGAAGCTGAGCTGGGTGATGCCGAAGCGGTCGCGCAGGTCCACGAAGGTCATGCCGCCGAGGTCGCGGGCGCGTTGGACCCATCCGGCGAGGGTCACGGTCTTGGTGGCGTCGGTGAGGCGAAGCTCGCCGCAGGTGTGCGTACGGTACATGGGGAAGCGTGGCGGGCCGCGAAGATACCGGGCCGCGCCGCTCGTGGCGGGGCGAACCGGCCGGCCCTGCCGGGGCAGCGCGGTGCAGCTCCCGGGCCATCTTCGGGGAAAGTCCACGCTCATGCGCCACCCGGTCCTTGCCGCCGCCGCCCTGGCCCCGGCCCTGTCCCTGGCCTGTTCCTGCTTCGGCCCGCAGACCTTCTGCGAAACCCTGGCACCGCCCTATCCCGAGCCGCAATGGTGGGTGCCGGACAACATCATCCTCGCCGTCAAGGAAGGCAGCGTGGCCTACGGGGCCGATGTCCGGGTGGTGCAGACCTTCAGCGGAGCCCTGGTGCCGGGGGCCGTGGTGCGCGTGTGGGGCGACTGTGGCCTGCTCTGTCGTCACTATGTGGATGGTGTGGCCGATGGGGATACCGTGCTGTGGGCGATCCAGGATTGCGACCTGTCCGGCAACGGTGGTTGCGGCACCAGCCTGGAGTCGCCCACGGACCATCAGCTTTCGATCTGCGGGGTGTACTGGCTAAGCTATGCGAACGGGGTGGTCTCGGGTCCGTTGCTCACTGAGGGCGCCACCGAGAGCATGACCCTGGCCGAGTTCGACACCTTCGTCGACGGATGCCTGGCCACGTCGGTGCCTGATCCGGGCGGGTCGGACGAGGCGGAGCTGCTCATCCGCAACGACCGGCTGCATCTGGTCGGTGGGGCGGAGCTGCGCGAAGCGGAGATCACGGCCTGGGACCTCACGGGTCGCGCGCTCTTCAGCATGCCGGTGGGGCCGGGTGAGCGCAGTTGGGCGCTGCCTGCGGGATCGTCCGCCGTGCTGCTGGTGGAACTGCGCACACCGGACCGCCGCCTGGTGCGGCGGTTGCTGCGGCCGTGAGCCGAAGGCTCATTCGGCCATCAGGGCGGCGCGGCAGGAGGCCAGGGCATCCACCACCGCCGGGTCGGACTTCGGAGGCCGCAGGTCGAGGGCTTCGAGCCGCTCGCGGATCAGCCGTCCCACCAAGGCCCGGCTCTCCCACTGCTCATCGGCGGGGATGATGTACCACGGCGCATGAGGTGCGGCCGTGGCCCCGATGGCCTGTTCGTAGGCGTGCATGTAGGCGTCCCAATGGGCCCGCTCCGCCACATCGTTCGGGTTGAACTTCCAGTGCTTGGCCGGGTCGTCGATGCGCTCCAGGAAGCGCTTCTTCTGCGCGGCCCGGCTCATGTGCAGGTAGAACTTCATGATCACCGTGCCGCTCGCGGCCAGCTGCTTCTCCCAAGCGGTGATCGCTTCGCAGCGTGCGCTCCAAAAGGCCTCGTCGATGTCCTTCACGCTGCTCACGCCGGGGATGTTCTGCCCCAGGATGAACTGCGGATGCACCCGGGTCACCAGCACCTCCTCGTAGTGGCTGCGGTTGTGGATGCCGATGTGGCCGCGCTCGGGTACCGCCTGGACATGCCGCCAGAGGAAATCGTGGCTCCGCTCCAGCGAGCTCGGCGCCTTGAAGCTCCACACGCGGACACCCTGCGGGTTCACGCCGCTCATCACATGCCGGATCGCGGAATCCTTGCCGGCCGCGTCCATCGCCTGGAAGATGAGCAGCAACGCATGGCGCCCCCCGGCGTACAGCAGTTCCTGAAGGTCGCTGATGCGCTCACGGTCCTTCTCCAACCGCTCCTTCAGCTCCTTTTTGTCCCCCTCCTCGGGCAGGTCCGTCACATGGTCCTTCAGGCGGAAATGCCCCGGGGTGTCCACCACCAGGCGCGGGTCGTTCAGCAGGTGCTTCATGGCCGGTGAAGCTACGCGCGGGGGAATGGGGGGCCGTACGATCTTTACGCCGCGATCGCACGGTCATGGTCCCAAGGGTCAATTCTCCGTTCACACGCTTCGCCAAGCGGGTCTCGCTCGTCACTGGCAGGCCGGTCACCTTCATCCTGGCCATGGTGGTCATCCTGGCCTGGGGCATCACCGGGCCGTTGTTCGGGTTCAGCGACACCTGGCAGCTGGTGATCAACACGGGCACCACCATCGTCACCTTCCTGATGGTGTTCCTGATCCAGAACACGCAGAACCGCGACACCGAGGCGCTGCAGATCAAGCTGGATGAATTGATCCGCGTCCAACAGGAAGCGAACAACGCGTTGCTCGATCTGGAGGAGCTGGATGACGATGAGCTGGAGCGGATCCGCGCGATCTATCTGGCCTTGGCCCGGGAGCAACGGGAGCGGGATGGATGAAGGATGAGCGCACCTTCGGACGCCCGTTCGACCTGATCGGTATCGCTCCCGGCTCCGGGCTGCGCACATCCGGTGGGCGGACAGTCCCGGAAGCGGCTCATGTCCATCAGGCCCCGGCCTTGTACACAGCGAAGATCATGCGCAGCATGCCGAGGTAGTGAGGGATCCGGTCCGCCGGGTCGAAGCCGGAAGCCACGGCCTCCACCACCCACCCCCGCGAGATGAGGCTGCAACAGGCGACCAGGTGATCCTCCTCCGCCTTGGTGAGCCGGCGCAGTTCGCCGGCGGCGACCAGAGCGCGGAAGCAAGCACGCAGGTCGTTCATCCGTCGCTCCTGCCGTGCGGCATAGCCCCGGCGCATCCGCGGATCGCGCTCCAGCGCCCGGGTGATGCTGGTGAGCAGGCAGCGGTAGTGCACATGGTTGGAAAGGAGGGCTTTGAAACGCCGGAAGAACTCCGCCAGCGAGCGCACCTCGCCGTTCGGGTAGATGGCATCATTGGCGGCGGCGAGGCCCTGCCCGATCGCCAGAACGATGCGCTCCTTGTCCGGGAAGTAGTAGGTGAGGTGGCCCGGTCGCATGTGCAGGGCCTTCGCGATCTCCCGCACACCCACGTACTCGATGCCATACCTGTTGAACAGGTCCAGGGCTGTCGACAGGATCCGTTCGCGTTTCTCCTGCCCCTTGGTCGTGATCTTGTGTTCCGCCATATATTTGGACAACGTCCTAATGTACGCACATGAACTACGAACGCCCTCATGTGATCGAAAGCGGGGCGGGTGAGCAGATCACCTTCGTCCGCATCGAGAAGGACCCGAAAGGGGACAAGCTCATCGTGGAGAACCTCGTGCGGCCTGGGTCCGGTCCGCCGATGCACGTCCACCACCGGCAGGCGGAATCGCTCACCGTGGTCAGCGGTCGGATCGGCGTGCAGGTGCTGGGCCAGGAGCCGAGCGAGCACGGACCCGGCGAGACCGTGACGTTCGCCGCCGGTGTGCCCCACAAGTTCTGGGCGGCCGGGAGCGAACCCCTGCGATGCACCGGATGGATCCAGCCGGCCGACAACGTGGAGTACTTCCTCACCGAGCTCTACCGCAGCACTCGGGAGAACGGCGGCCAGCGGCCCAAGGATTTCGATGGTGCCTACCTGGGCATGCGCTACGCCGGTGAGTTCGACATCCTGGAGGTGCCGGGCTTCGTGAAGAAGGTGATCTGGCCCCTCACGGTGTTCTTCGGCAGGCTGGCGGGCAAGCACAAGCGCTACGCGGACGCGCCGGAGCCGGTGGTGTGAGATACAGCGAGGATGCTGCAGCGCTATGGTCGGCGCAGTGCAGCGTTTCCGTTCGCTCAGCTCCGCTCGAAGGCCTGGTAGGCGTGCACGTCGATGGTGCTGAAGAAGCTGGCCATCTCCGGCGCCTGACCGAGCACGCCGAGCGCCTGCATGAACACGTTGCGGTCCTTCCAGCCGATCAGTACGGCGCGCACAGGGCCATCCACCGCTCGTAGCTCCTGCTCGAACACGAAGCCGGGCTGCTGGCGCACAAGCCCGAAGAAGCGCTCGCGTTCGCGGAGGAAGGCTTCCTCTTGTCCATTGCGCGGGGTGCGGATGGCCACTTCCAGGGCACCTGCGCTGCGCAGATGCTCCGTCAGTGCATCCGTGTCATGGTCGTTCAGTTCCACGGTGGCCTGGGCTTTCTGGAGAACGCCCTCAGGTAGCGCCTGGTCGAGCGCAGCCGGGGCTCGGCCGACCCATCCGGTAAGGCTCACCACCACAGGCTGGGTGTCCGGTTCGGGCATGGTGAAGAACGACGCGCCTTGCACCAGGGGCTTCACGTCGGCATGGCTCTTCAATCCGTGCGCAAGCGCCTCCAACGCCTGATCCAGTTGCACCTCGCGGCCTTGCGCAGCGGTGTGAATCCTGATGTCGATGGTCATCGCTCCGCACTATTTGATCGACGTGGCGAACTGCGAGGCGACCACATCGAAGGTGGCGAAGTAGGCCTGCGTCTCGGGCAGCTGCATCAGCGCACCGGCGATGGCATTGAAGGCCTGCTGGTCGCGGTATACCGTCATGCCCACGCTCAAGCGCTCCGTTTCCGGGCCGCCCACCACGGCGAACTCATAGCTCTCCAGCACGCCATCGCGGCCGTCCAACATGCTCACGAAGGCGTTGCGGGTGCGGTCGAATTCGGCTTCCTGACCGGCATGCGTGCGGCGCACGGCCACTTCAAGGACCTGTCCTTCGCCACGCATCAGCGTGCCGAGATCGAAGGGCTTGCCCTCGGTCTGTTGCAGAAAGGCATAGGCCTTCAGGTCCATGGTGGCGGCGAAGGCACCGAAGGCTTGTTGCACCGCCGGCACGGACTGGATCTCACCCACACGCGCCATGGACGGATATTGGGTCATCCCGATGAAGACCGGTCGGGGATCCGGCGTGGGCAGGGAATAGAAGGAGGCGAACTCCCGGTCGTTCCGTACGCCATCCTGTTGGGTGAGGACCTGGATGAAGGCGCTACGGGCCTGTTCAAAGGACTCCTGTTGTCCGTCCTTCACCATACGGACGGCAAGCTCGATGATCGGTTTCTCGTTCATGGTCGGTGTGGCTGTTGAGCTGGTGGATCTTTCTGGTTCCACGGCGGGGCTGCAGGCGAGGAGGACAGCTGCGGCCAAGCCAGCGATGAGTGGTTGATACATGGCGTTTCCGGTTAGGCCGACAAAGCAAGAGGCGGCCCGATGGTCGCCTCAGGTCGATCCGGAGAAATGCCGGTCACTTTGTCGCCTGCGTGCGGTAGGCGGCGGGGGCCATGCCCATGTGCCGGCGGAACGAGCGGGCGAAATTGCTGGGGTCGGTGTAGCCCAGGCCGAAGGCGATGGTGGCCACATCGGCGTCGGAGAACAGCAAGGCCCGGCGCGCGTGCAGCATGCGGTGATCCTCGATCAGCTGTTTCGCCGATCGACCGAAGTGCCGTTGCGCCAGTTTGTGCAGATGGCCGCGACTGATCCCCAGCTCCTCCGCGATGACCTCCACCGTGCGCAGTTCGGTCACTTTATTGGCCAGCAGATAGCGAAGCCGTTGGATCCGCGCGTCGTTGACCACACCACCGTCGTGCTTCCCATGCACCGCATGCGCCCGCTGAAGCCGCACCAGCAACAGCTGGAGCGCGGCCCGCAGGAACGCTTCACTGTCCCCCGAAGGCGTGCGCAGTTCGTCGTGGATCTCCCGCGACAGGCCGGCGCATGCCCGGAACGACCGCTTGCCGGGACGCAAGGCAGGAGCACTGGACAGGTCGTTGAAGAAGCTGAACTTGTAGGTGAAATGGGCCTCCTCGAACAGGATGTCCAGGAAACCGGCCTCGAAGAAGATCCACGTGGCACGGCCGAACGCGCAGCCGCCCAGGTCCACCGGCAGGCCGGGGCTGATGGTGATGATCGTGCCGGGACGGACTTTCACCCGATGCTCGCCGATGTGCATGGAGCCATCACCCTTTTCGATGACGCCGATCACGTGGAAATCCGGCACCGCCTCCACGATGCTGCCATCGAAGGTGGACATGTCGGCCGAATCGATCAACAACCCGTTGCCGTAGCGGTTGCGGTCGAACTTCAGTTTGCGCATGGAAGATGCAGCGAGCTGCCCAAGGGCAAGTGTAGCTCATTCACGCAGGGCGGACCGTGAGGCACGAATGGCGCCCGTTGCGGGCGTCCTGTGTATGTGTTCCTCACTCGTACGGCGTCCCCCGGTTCTCCTGCTCGCGCTCGATCGCCTCGAACAGGGCCTTGAAGTACCCTTTACCGAAGCTCTTGGCGCCCTTGCGCTGGATGATCTCGAAGAACATCGTGGGGCGGTCGAGCACCGGCTTGGTGAAGAGCTGCAGCAGGTAGCCCTTGTCGTCACGGTCCATCGATCACCTGGTCGAATGTCGCTTTGTGCAAACTGGCCCAAGGGCCGTCCGGCACACGGATGTCAGAGATGCATATTGACCGGACGCTGACGTCAAGATGTCCGGGCTGGTTGCTCCGGTTCTCCGCGTCGAAGAGGGCGACGGGTCCAGTTCATTATTGATCCGGCATCGATATAGCGGACGATCGGCACGATCTGTGGATCTTGCCGAGGCATGCGCGAGAACGACTCCAGGAAGCTGTCGATGCCCGAGCTCAATGAGCGTCGTAGGCAGGCGGTGCAATGCAGGCTCAAGGGCATGGGCCTGAAGGAAACGGCCGAACTCTGTGGCATGTCCCGCAACACGGTGAACGAAGCTTGGCAACGGTACAAGGCCGGTGGCTGGAAGGCCATTCGTGTGTGGAAGACCGGTCGCCCGGTGGGCAAGGGACGCATCCTGACAAGTGAGCAGGAGAAGGAGACACAACGGCTGATCCGTGACAGAACGCCCGATCAGTTGAAAATGCCTTATGCGTTGTGGAACCGGCAAGCGGTGCGCGAGCTGATCGAGCGGCGCTACGACCGCAAGCTGGCCATACGCAGTGTGGGGCTCTATCTGGAGCGCTGGGGATTTACGCCGCAGAAGCCACTGCGCAAGGCCTACGAGCAGCGACCGGAGGCGGTGCGCAAGTGGCTGCACGAGGATTATCCGGCCATCCGTGCACGTGCCAAGGCTGAAGGTGCCGTGATCCACTGGGGCGATGAGACCGGTCTGCGCAGTGATGACGTTCGCGGGCGCAGCTACTCCCTGCGAGGCCACACTCCCGTGGTCAGGGTGAACCACAACCGCCACGGCTGTTCGGTGATCTCCACGGTGACCAATCGCGGGGAAATGCGCTGGATGGTCTTCAAGGGCGCACTGAACAGCAGCATCCTGATCGGCTTTCTGAGAAGACTGGTCAAGGATAGCGACAACAAGGTGTTCCCTGATCTTGGACAACCTCAGGGTCCACCACAGCAAGCCGGTCAAGGAATGGCTCGAGGAGCATCTGGAGAGCATCGAGGTCTTCCACCTGCCGAGTTATTCGCCCGAACTCAACCCGGTGGAAGTAGCGAACGCAGCGCTGAAGGATGCCGTCACCAAGCACGCTCCAGCACGCAAGAAGGGGCAGCTTGAACTCTTCACATCACGCTTCCTGCGTTCCCTCCAGCGACACCCCAAGCGCATCATCGCACTGTTCCAGAAAGACACCGTTCGTTACGCAGCCTGAGTCCAGATCATGAATGCCGGATCAATAGAATGAACCTGCCACCTTGCGGAAGCTCTTGTTCAACTCCTTGATCGCCGTGCGCACCTGGTCATCGGTCAGGTCCATCTCAGCGTTGCCATCATCCATGATGTGGAACACCACCGGCACCTTGTAGGTGGTCAGGTCCCGGTCGTGCACCTGGGGGGCATGTGCGGCTAACTCATCGAATTCGTTCACGCGCTGGTTGTAGCCGGCATCGGTGCGCATCAGCCGCCGGTGCATCTCATCGAATCCACAGGAGTGTTGCCCCGTGTTCGACAGGATCGTCTGACCAGACTGGCCGGAAGCCCAATTGCCGCTACACGCGAAAGCGAAGAGCAGTGTGCACTTGACAGCGGTGCGACGAATGATGGAAGAAGACCTCATGACTGCGGGGTAAGGTTGGGGCAGGTGCTTAAAGGGATGGCCGCGTTTCGGACCACGGATAGACCCTGCGAAACTCGGCCCCCCTACCCGACCGGCTATGCGTAGAAATACCTGTTTTGAGCCGGATCATGGGATACAGGCCTGATCGGAGCGGGAACACGAACGGCCCCCGGAGGAGCCGCACGCACGCTTCGACGGGCCTTACCCGTTCACCCGATGAAGCCGTTCGCTCAGGGCAATTGCTCCAGCCGCACGTTGTTCGGCGTGGTACTCCCCACGTTCACCAGGATCGGGTCGCGGTCGTTGCCGCGGTCATCACCCTTTCACAAGACAGGAGTGCAGGACCGACCCGTCGCTGAGCATCACCCTGACCAAGTAGATCCCATCGGGCATTCCGTCCAAGGGCACGACTACGGACAAGGCTGGTGCAAAGCCATTGCTGCGAATGGTGCGCCCGCTCATGTCCAGGATCTCCACGTGTTCCATGGCATGGCCCCCGGCTGATAGGGTCACTTGGTCGAATGCCGGATTGGGTGCGAGGCCAAGGGACGTGTGGTGGCCATCCGCCACACGCGTACTGGTCTCCAGGGTCACCACGGCATCGTTGGTGCGCACCGGTGGATTGAAGTCGAAGAAGATGTCCGCCGCGTTCATGATCACCGTGCCCGGGAGTTCAGGCTGCGTGGGCCGTATCCTGAACTGCACCAGACCATGGCTGGCCGGTTCGTTGGTGCCGCTGTCCGGCAGCAGGATGTTCGGGAACGTCCACTGCACCATTCGGCCCGGAAGGAACTCCACCTCGAAGGGGTGCGAGGCCTGGCCCTGTTCGTAGGTGGCCTGGTCAAGGTCGATGCCCAGCGTGTCCGTGATCACCACGATGAAGGCGGTGTCGGTGCCTGTGTTCTGGAAGCGGATGGTATACTCCAGCCAGGCGTCCGAACCGATCACGTACTGCGTATCGCTCCATCCGGTGCTCGTCCGCACGAGCTTGTCATTGGGGTCGTAGCCGGCCGTCACCGTCTGCTCCAGCTCGAAGGTGTTGTTGCTGAGGGTGATCTCTGGCAACGGGTTGGAGAGCCAGCAGGTGCTGGTGAGCGCCTGTCCGATCGGGGTACCCACGGGCACGTCCAGGAACACGGTGATGTTCAAGGTCTGGAACGGGTTCAGCGGGGGGAAGCTCCACTCCAGGGTGTCCCCGAGTTGTTGGTCCGGTGTCAGGTCCGCGTTCTGGAACACCAGGGTGGGGTCCGGCAGGTAGCGCAGGGTCAGAGGACCGCTCACCTGCGGGCTCTGGTTCTTCGCCTGCAGGTAGTGCACGGACTGAAAGCCCGGACGGGCCAGGCTCCCGAGCGCGGTCACGGACAGGTCCAGGCCCGGGTCCAGGGTGTCTGCAATGTCCAGGGTGATCGGCGTCCCGCTCATGGTGAACGGGGCGGGCATCACGGGCGGACAAATGGCCAGCAGCGAGGGTTGTGTCTGGTCCAGCGTGTAGGCACCGTTGGTCAGGTTGATGCTGTAAGAACCGTTGTTGCCGGTGATGGCGTAGTGTGGTCCGGGCAGGATCTCCAACACCGTGTTCGCCAGGCCGGGCTCGCCGGTCTCCTTCACACAATCGAGATCGCCATCCAGGTAGACCGTTCCGCTCAACACATCGCAGGCCATGCCCAGGAACGGGATGTCGAATCCCAAGGTGTCCCCATTGCAGGGGTAGGCCGTGTATTGGTAGCCAGCGGATACCCACGCCCGTTTGGCCGTGTAGTGGCCGGGCAGCAGGTTGTTGAAGGTCTCGTTCACCCCGGCATTGTACCGGGTGTTCACCAGGTTCCAGTTGGCATCGTACAGCTCCAGTTCAGGGTTCGCGAAGAATCCACCGTTGTACACGTTCGTCATCGTCACCGAGCCGTTGGGCAGGCCTCCACAGGCGCCGTTCAGGTTGCTCACCGCCCAGGCGGGCGCGCCGAGCTGTGGTTCGACGATCGCCACGGTCACATCACCGGTACATCCGTTCGCATCCCACACGGTCAGTGTCACCTCATCGCCTCCACAGGCACCGAGCTCGAAGAAGAACGGGTGGCCGAAGGAGTCGTAGCCGGCAACGGGCTCGCTGTAGCTGTACGGTGGGGTTCCAGGGAATCCGCTCTCAATGATCCGATACTGGCCCAGGCAGTTTCCCGGGCAGTTGGCATGCCCGTCCTGCGCGGGGAAGTTGCCATTGCTGAACGGCAGCCACGAGTCGTTCCCCACGGTGTAGGTCTGCTGTGCCTGGTCCAGGTTCCCGTCCACCACGGTCACGGTGTAGTTGCCTGCGGCGAGCCCGGTGTTCAAGGGTCCGGTGGTGCCATTGCTCCAGGTGTAGGTGTAGGGCGGCACCCCTCCTGTGGCCTCCACTTCCAGGGACCCGTTCGCCAGGTGGCAGTCCTCATCCTGCGAGGCGATCAGGTTGATGGCGAGCACAGCCTGCGCGTCCGCTGCCAACGCGTCCGGCGTGTTGGACAATAACAGAAGAGCGGTCCGTACAATGAAGCTCGTGTATGGAGATCGGTCGGGCATGGTCCGGAGGACACTCGAATGACGGGAACACCACCGACCGGTTGCTCCAAAGCGGGCTGGAACGTTCCCCGGTTCTCCTGCTTCCGCCATCGCCTCGAACAGGGCCTTGTAGGTGCTGGTGCCAACGTGGGAACGCTTCCGGCTGGTGCGGGACGAGGATATCCGGCGGGAGGATGCGATCCGCGCACCCCCAGGGAAGAACGGATGCCACCTACGGGATCACGATGCGGCCGCTGTTGAGGAGCCGGCCTGAGCGCGTGATCAGCGCAACGGGGTAGATGCCTTTCGCGAGATGGGACAGGTCCAGGACCTGCGCACCGCGGTGCGATGCCGTTCGATGGACCACCCGTCCCACGGCGTCACGCACCTCCAGGGAGCAGCCCCAGGGGGCATCGCTTGGAACGATGATCGAGGTTCGACCATCGCTCGGGTTCGGTGCGATCCCGAGGCTCGTTGTTCCTCCGGAAGCGTTGATCGAGAGCGATGTCGTATCCATGATCTTCGCGTAGTACCCGGTCGCGAACTGGTTCCCGGCGTCGTCATCGTCCGCAATGCCCCCCAGGACCACCCCGCCGTCCGGGCATACGGTCAGGCAATGCCCCGCGCTGCTCCACGTGGGATGCGTGCCCAGTTCGCCGGGATCGAGCAGCAGGGTCCGGACCAGTTGGTAGTTCGCATCCACCTCGTACATCACGATGCGGTCCGAGTCGTTCCCCGGTGTGCGCCGTGATCCGGTCAAGAGGAAATGGCCGCCGGCATCGACCACCATGGACCGGATGCGCTCCTGCGTGGGAAGGCCCTGGACCACCACTTCGATCGGCAGCAGGTTGAACGGTGCATTGACCCGTTGGATGAAGTGGCTGTAAGGCGCGTTGCCCAGCGATGTGCTCGCCAGGAAGTGGTCGCCTGCCGGGCCCGCGGCCAGGTCAGTGACGGGTGGCAGGTTCGTGATGGTCGCGGTCGGGTTCCCCGATGCGTCCAACTGCGAGAGCCGTCGCTCCAGCCCGAAGCCATGGAAGATCAGCAGCTCGTCATTCAGGGTCGCCGCACCGGACCACGCCGGCCCGAACGCGACCGGGTTCAGTTGCGACCAGAGCAGGGCACCGCTCGGATCGTACCGCTCCACCCGGGTCGAGAAGGACTGCAGTGAATCCCAGCCATAGACAAGAACGTCGCCATTGGCCGCCTGCGCGATGCCGTTCGGAACCACTTCGGTCGTGGCGGACCAGGTCACCGCTCCGGCCAGGTCCGTGGACACCAGCAGCCCGCGCCCTTGCACGGACGGAGCCTTGCCCACGAAGGTGTATCCGCTCCCATCGTTCCGTGCCACCAAGGCGCGCGACCGTCCGCGGGTCGTCAGGTAGGGCTCATGGCCGCCCGGCCAACCCAGGGAAGGAAATGTGATGGCATGGCTCCAGATCACCTCGCCCATGTCGTCCACCTCGAACAGACGGAATCCCGAGTCCACTGTGTCCGGCCAGTTCACGTATTCCGCAAGGAGCACCGCGCCACCGGTCCCTTTCGCCACCACGGACACCACAGAACTGTACTGCCCCACGGTGTCCGCCAGCACCTTCTCGTAGACCGTTTGCGCTGTGGCACAGGTCGACCAACCCAGGGCCATCGGCACGAACAGGAACTTGAAGTGGCCCATGCCCTGGCTCATTCCTGCCTGCGCGATCGCTTGATCCGCTTCTTCAGCTCGGACTTCCGACCCAATTGCCGCTGGTCCGAGTCGGGGTCCGCGCACTGTTCGTCAAGCTCCTTCTTGGAAAGGCCCTTGAGGTTCTAATGGGTGAAGTGAATACTGCGCGACATCCTTGCCTTAGAGCGTCCCCCGGTTCGCCTGCCTTTGTCCGCCGGAGCTTCAGCGCCTTGCTACGCCGAAGCGGCTTCGCCAAGGCGAAGAAGGCGGGTCAAAGTGTGCCTCGGTTCTCCTGTTCTCTTTCGATCGCCTCGAACAGTGCCTTGAAGTTGCCCTTGCCGAAGCTCTTGGCGCCCTTGCGCTGGATGATCTCGAAGAACATCGTGGGGCGGTCCAGCACCGGCTTGGTGAACAGCTGCAGCAGATAGCCCTCGTCGTCGCGGTCCACCAGCACGCCGTGCTCCTTCAGCACCGCCAGGTCCTCGTCGATCTCGCCCACGCGGTCCAGCACATCGTCGTAGTAGGTGGGGGGCACGTAGAGGAACTCCACGCCGCGGTCCTTCAACGCGCTCACCGTTTCGATGATGTTGTTGGTGGCCACCGCGATGTGCTGCACGCCCGCGCCGTTGTAGAACTCGATGTACTCCTCGATCTGGCTCTTCTTCTTGCCCTCGGCCGGCTCGTTGATCGGGAACTTGATGCGGCCGTTGCCGTTGCTCATCACCTTGCTCATCAGCGCGGTGTACTCGGTGCTGATGTCCTTGTCGTCGAAGCTCACCAGCTGCGCGAAGCCCATCACCTTGGCGTAGAACTCCACCCATTTGTTCATCTCGCCCCAGCCCACGTTGCCCACCATGTGGTCGATGAACTTCAGGCCGGTGGGCGGCGGGTTGTAGTGGCTCTTCCACGCCTTGTAGCCGGGCATGAAGGGCCCCTTGTACTCGTTGCGCTCCACGAAGATGTGCACCGTCTCCCCGTAGGTGTGGATGCCGCTGCGCACCACGTAGCCGTGCTCATCCTCCTCGCGCACGGGCTCCATGAAGCTCTTGGCGCCGCGCTTGGTGGTCTCCTCCCAGGCCTTCTTCGCGTCGGGCACCCACAGGGCGATCACCTTCACGCCGTCGCCGTGCTTGCGGATGTGGTCGTTGATCGGGCTCTCGGGCGTCATCGGGGTGGTGAGCACCAGGCGGATCTTGTCCTGCTGCAGCACGTAGCTGGTGCGGTCCTTTACGCCCGTCTCCAGGCCGGCGTAGGCCACGCTCTGGAAGCCCCAGGCGGTCTTGTAGTAGTGCGCGCTCTGCTTGGCGTTGCCCACGTAGAGCTCCACGTAGTCCGTGCCCCAGAGGGGAAGGAAGTCCTCGGCCTCCTTCATGATCTTCTCCAGGCCGTAATCGACGTCTTTCAAACCGGTGGACATGGTCGTTCGGATTCAGGTTCCGCGAAGTTCGGGCTTTTTCGGGGGTGGAAGTTGATGTTGGTCAGCAGGGCGTGCCGGCTTGCGAGGTCCGCCAGATCGGTTAGATTTGCGATTCATGAATCACAAATCATGGATGCGCACAAGGGAATGCGGCCGCAGGATGTGGCGCTGTTGCTCAAGATCGTGGCCGTGGGCAACAGCGAGTGGCGCGGCATCGACCTGGCGCAGGCGCTGCACCTGAGCCCTGCCGAGGTCAGCAATTCACTGAAGCGTTCGGCCATGGCCGGGCTGGTGGATGGCACCAAGCGCCACGTGGCGCGCGCTGCGCTGCTGGAGTTCCTCAAGCACGGGCTGCCCTATGTGTTCCCGGTACGGCCCGGCGGGGTGGTGCGGGGTGTGCCCACGGCGCACGCGGCCCCGCCGCTGCGCGCGAAGTTCCTTACGGACGAAGCCTACGTGTGGCCGTATGCCAAGGGCGATCGACAGGGTCAAGCCATAGCGCCGCTGTACCCCGGTGCCCCTGCCGCTGCACTTGCCGACCCCGCGCTGCATGAACTGCTCGCGCTCGCCGATGCGCTGCGCACCGGCCGCACCCGCGAACGTGCCGAAGCCGAGAAGGAGCTCGCCAAACGCCTGAAGTGATGCGCGACGCCGTGAACGTCCAGGCCCTGCAGTTCGTGGCCGAGGGCTTGAAGGACCTGCGCGATCAAGTGGTCTTCGTGGGCGGGGCGGTGGTCAGCCTCTACGCCGACGATCCCGGCGCTGATACGCCGCGCCCAACGTCGGACATCGACCTGGTGATCGAAGTGGCGGGCTATGCGGCCTATGCGCAACTGGAGCAGCGCCTCGCGCAACTCGGCTTCCACCATACGCCGGAGGAAATGGTCAACTGCCGCTACCGCTTTCATGGTGTCACGGTGGACATCATGCCCACCGATGTGCCTGCGCTGATGCCGACCAACCGCTGGTACCTGCCGGGTATGCGGCATGCAGTGCGCATGGCCCTGCCCGATGGGAGCAGGCTGGCCGTGCTCACCGTACCCTACTTCCTGGGCACCAAGTTCGAGGCGCACAAAGGCCGTGGCCGGGACCTGCGCACCAGCAAGGATCTCGAGGACATCGTGTTCATCCTTGATGCCCGCTTGCGGTTGGAAGAGGAAGTGGCCACAGCTCCGGCAGAGATCCGTGACTACCTAAGGCGCGAGGCCCAAGCCTTGTTGAAGGATCCCGCAGCCCGCGAAGCCATCGCCGGACATCTCTCGCCGCAGATCGCCACGGAGCGGACGGCGGTGTTGATGGAGCGATTGCGGGTGCTGGCCAGGGAGTGAGATCTGTAAGGAGCCACAGGTATCGTGTGGAATGCTGGTCAGAAGGCGTGCCCCTCGGCCGAGTGCGCCTCGGGCCGGGCTGTTCGCTGTAGCCACCTTGCGTTGTACGGCATCGCATCGGGCTGCGGGGTCCCTCGTGCCTCGGGCCTCCTCGC
The DNA here is from genome assembly GCA_016715895.1 of Flavobacteriales bacterium. NCBI lineage: Bacteria > Pseudomonadati > Bacteroidota > Flavobacteriia > Flavobacteriales > Flavobacteriales bacterium. The sequence goes on from JADJXH010000004.1 coordinate 1,007,058, forward strand.
TCCGTGCGCTGCTCGCCCAACCCTGCGGCGGGCTGTCGCTTCCATCCCTCACGCGGAACACCGCCTGCGACCCCTCCGGGGTCGTGGTGGCATGGGGGCATTCTTCTAATGGCTGTGACCCCTTCGGGGTCAGGCGGATGTCTCACGTCGGCAATGCGCCGCGTAGGACACCAAGACATAGGGGTCAGGCATTCGACCCCGGAGGGGTCGCAGCCATTTGCACTCGTTCCACCAAGGAGGCATTCGACCCTGAAGGGGTCGCAGGGGGATCACCGGGTCAGGGCGTTCCGTTTCAGTTCGTCAGGCGAATACCGGTCAGGCAGCGATCACCGGCACCCCATAAGCTGCGAAATGCGGATCCGCCGTGAGCAGGTGCATGCCCTCGGTTTTCGCCTGGGCGATCAGCATCCGGTCGAAGGGATCGCGGTGGTGGAGGGGTAGCGGCGAAGCAGCTAGGAAATGCTCTTCACGGAGCGGAAGGACGAGAAACCCGGCTTCATGGACCAAGCGGTAGGTGGATGCCAGATCACGGTCCAGGGTAAGCTTGCCGATCGAGGTCTTGATCGCGATCTCCCAGAAGGTCACGTGGCTGATGTAGAAATCCTCGTCGGCTGTTTCAATGCGCTCGCGCAACTCGCGGGACAGGCGCTTATCCAACGACTGGAACCAGAGCAGCACATGCGTGTCGAGCAACACGCTCATTCCATGTACTCCTTGAAGTCGTCCAGCGGCGCATCGAAGTCGTCCGCCATGTGGATCTGGCCTTTCATCAGCCCCGCCACACGCTTCTTCTTGGGCGGCTCAGGCCGCTGCCTTCGTGTTAGCAGGAACTCGATGTAGTCGAGCACCTGCTTCCTCAGATCCTCTGGCAGGGAGTTCAGCTTCACGAAGAGGTCTGCGCTGGACATAGTGCTAAGGTACAGCGCAAGCGATGCGTTCAGCAAAGCTATTCGTCCAAGGGCGCGTCGAAGTCGTCGGCGCCCACGATACGGCCCTTGGCCAAACCTGGTACACCGCCGCGCCGGGGTGACTCAGTTGGCTGCTTCTTCCGTTGAAGCAGGAACTCCAAGAAGTCCATCAACTCCTTGCGCAGATCAGCAGGCAGGGAATTGACCTTGAGGAAGAAGTCTGCCGTGGACATGCCCCGAAGTTAGGCCGATCGGGCTGGAATACGGGCACGGTCAGCCTCAGCCGCGCGCATGGATCAGTTGCTTGTCGCGGTCCACGTAAGGCTTCACGTGCGGGCTCAGGCCTTTGGTCGTCACCAGGTCCACGGACCGGGAAAGCAAGGCTTCCAGATCGAGGCCCATTTGGATGAAGTGCAAACCGATCGGACGGGTGTGGTCCAGTTCCACGAGGATGTCCACGTCGCTGCGGTCATCGGCTGCGCCGCGTGCGAAGAAACCGAACAGGAAAGCCTGCTTCACGGGCTGACCCGCGAAATAGGTTCTCAGTTGCACCAATGTCTGCTCGTTCAAATGCATGTAGCGAAGGTAGGTAGATGCTCGGCTATCTCGCTCCTCGCAACTTGTCCCACCACGAAAGGCTCCTCAGCCTTTGAATTTCCTGTTCCTGCTCGGCGATCTTCCTGGACTTCTCCCTACCGTCTTTCTCATGAACGGTCACTTGTACCTGAGTTGAGGTCAAGTTGTCGTCCAGCCTTTTCACCTTGGACCTTAGGATGCCCAGCAGGGACTGCTGTTCCTGCTCTCTCCCCTCAGACGCCCAGAGCAGAGCCTCGGTTTTCGCAAGTCTGGCCTTTAGGTCAGTATTCAGACTCGTCAGCTCTTCAATCTCCTGATTCAGTTCCTCATTCGCGTCAAGCTGTTCGTTCAAACTATCCGTAAGCACGAGCGCTTGAGCCAAGCTCTCCTGTAGACGAATATCGACGTTATGGTATCGAACGGACCATGAAGTGAGTCGCTTCGTGTGCACTTGGAAGTACCGCTTGAACAGATCCGTACTTACATCGTTCCGATACTTCAGGGCAGTCAGCAAGTGCTCGTAAGCCTCCGCGAGTCGCCCGGATCTAAAGGCATCACGTGCTGACCGATAGAAGCTATCTGCTCTGCCAGAGTTCAGTTCTTCGACAATGAGCGTCGCAGGCGTTTCCTGTTCTGCGAACTGGATCACATCCCGATCCGTTTTGATGGCCGAGCGATCAATTCGGCTCTTCAGTACCAAGCCGTTGAACGAGGTGCAACGACTTAGCGCCACATAGACCTGCCCCGAGGCAAAGGCGGAACCGATATCCGCGATGACCTTCTCGAACGTGAGCCCTTGGCTCTTGTGGACGGTGATGGCCCAAGCAAGGCGCAACGGATACTGCGTGAACGTTCCAAGCTCCTCTTCCCTTACACGATGAGCTTCCTTATCCCATGTGTACCTGATGTTCCGCCATACATATTTTTGAGCGACGAGAACCTTCTCATCTGGCATGACGACCACCACACGATTGTCATCAAGTTCGGTAATGCGGCCAATGCTGCCGTTGTAGACGCCTGCATCCTTGTTGTTCCTCAGGAACATGACCTGTGCTCCTACTTTGAGGCGAAGCGTCGAGTCTGTTGGATAGGATCTCTCTGGGAAGTCTCCTTGGATATCGGCTTTGAATTCGAAGAGCGGAGTTTCAATGGCCACAAGTTTCGCCTCATTGATCGCATCAACTTGGGCGTTATGTGTTCCTAAGGTGATATAACCCTCGCTAGGCTCGGGCTCAAACGATGGATCTAAGCGGGCGTTGAGAGCAATCATTTCAGGTTGGCTGACCTCGCTCACGCGCACTCGGTTGAGTAGCGTAATGAAATCCTCCTCCTTCTGCCGATAGATCTTCTTCAACTCGATATAGATGGGCTTGTGTGCCTTAAGCACCTCGGAGCTAAAGAAGAAGGGGCTGGAATAGAACTGTCCGAGGACATTCCAATCCTCTTGCTTCGCCACTGGCGGCAATTGGAACGCATCCCCGATCAACACCGTTTGTACTCCACCGAAGGGTATATCCCGCCTGCCCCGGAATACTCGCAGGAGCCGATCGACAACATCCAGTAAGTCACAACGGACCATCGAAACCTCATCAATGACCAACAGATCCAATCCACGTAGGATCTCTTGCTTCTCGCTGCGATACCGAAAGTGGTCGTAGATGGTAGACTGATCCGTGTCGCCTTCTCGAGGCTTTTCTCGTAGGCGTGGGTCGTTAGGCACGTACAGGCTCGGACGGATCTGAAAGAACGAGTGAATAGTCTCTCCTCCTGCGTTGATTGCAGCAACGCCCGTTGGGGCGAGTATCACAACATTCTTCTTCGATGTGGCTTTGAGATGCTTCAGGAAGGTTGTCTTACCTGTGCCGGCCTTACCAGTTAGATAGACAAGTCGATTGGTATGCCTGACGAAGTCAAGCGCCTGGTTGAACTCTGTGTTCGTCGGGTCGAGTTCGGGCAGGTCTGCTGCATCAGAATAAGAGGTCATGCCCTTCAAATCTAGATCTGTGCATTTCGCGTGAGCAATCGAACGGGAAAGCCCGGAACCGGTAATCCGGCGAGGACTTGGACGGAAGAGCGCGACCCGAGGCTTTGCGAGGGGCACGCCCTAACAATTCACTCCAACCAGCTCTTCCAATACTTCCCATCGTCGATCTTCAGCGCCTCCTCCGTCACCATCAACGGTCGGAAGGTGTCCACCATCACGGCAAGCTCGTTGGTCTCCTTCTGGCCGATGCTGCGCTCCATGGCGCCGGGGTGCGGGCCGTGGGGGATGCCGGCGGGGTGCAAACTGATGTGGCCGGGACCGATGTCGTTGCGGCTCATGAACTCACCGTCCACGTAGTAGAGCACCTCGTCCGCGTCGATGTTGCTGTGGTTGTAAGGTGCGGGGATGGCCTGCGGGTGGTAGTCGTACAGGCGGGGCACGAAGCTGCAGATCACGAAGGCGTCCGTCTCGAAGGTCTGGTGCACGGGAGGCGGCTGGTGCACGCGGCCGGTAAGGGGCTCGAAGTCGTGGATGCTGAAGGCGTAGGGGTAGTTGTAGCCGTCCCAGCCCACCACGTCGAAGGGGTGCGTGGCGTAGACGAGCTCGTGCAGCAGGCCCTGCTTCTTCACCTTGATGACGAAGTCGCCCTTCTTGTCGATGGTCTCCAGCTTCTTCGGGCGGCGGATGTCGCGCTCGCAGTAGGGCGAGTGCTCCAGCAGCTGGCCGAACCAGTTGCGGTAGCGCTTCGGCGTGTACACCGGCCGGTGGCTCTCCACGATGAAGAGTCGGTTGTCACTGTCCTTGAACTCCAGGGTGTAGATCATCCCGCGGGGGATCACCAGGTAGTCGCCGTACTTGAAATCGATGTTGCCGAGGAAGGTGCGGAGCGTGCCGCTGCCCTTGTGGATGAAGATGACCTCGTCGCAGTCGGTGTTCTTGTAGAAGTAGTCCACGCTCTTCGCCTGCGGGGCGGCGAGCACGATGGCCACGTCGCTGTTCACCAGGATGGGCTTGCGCGCTACGAGGTGGTCCTTCTCGGGCCTGGCCTTGAAGCCGTGCAGGCGCAGGGAGCGCATGTTCTTCTCCACGGCGATCTTGGGCGTGAGGTCCTTGGGCTTGCCGAGGGCCTTCACCTGCGTGGGGCGGTGGATGTGGTAGAGCAGGGAGCTCATGCCATCGAAGCCGATGGTGCCGAAGAGCTGCTCGTAGTAGATGCGGTCCTTGCCGTTCTTGAACACGGTGTGCCGCTTGTGCGGGATCTTGCCGAGGCTGTGGTAGATGGGCATGTGCTGAATGCGGGTGAATGGCGAATGGTCAATGGTGAATGGCAGAGCGGGCGGCTGCCCATTCACCATTCACTAACGACCAGTCGCCTGAGTTCATGGATGCGACGTTAGGAAGCTTGCGTGGCGTTGGAGCTGATCTTGCTCAACTCCGGATGCAGCGTGCCGTTCAGCGCGAGCAGCTCCTCCTCTTCGCGGATGCGGCGGCGCAGGCCTTCGGGGTCGTTGATGGCCTTGGTCTTCGTGCTGCGGGTACTGCGGCCCTTGCGCCAGGCGCGCTGAGCTTCGATCGGCAGCTGGTGGATCTCGCGGCAGCTGGGGGAGCAGCAGTCGGCGTATTTCGTTGCGCACGCTTCACATTGCACCAGCAGCAGGTTGCAGGTGGCCTCGTGGCAGTTGGTGATGCGGTCGCTGGGGGTGCCGCACTGCATGCAGGTGCTCACCACATCGTCTGTGATGCGCTCGGCCAGCCGCTCGTCGAACACGAAGTTCTGGCCGAGGTACTTGCTTTTCAGGCCTTCGGCCTTCAGCTGGCGCGCGTAGTCGATGATGCCGCCGTGCAATTGGCTCACCTTGGTGAAGCCTTGATGCTTGAGGTAGGCACTGGCCTTCTCGCAGCGGATGCCGCCGGTGCAGTACAACAGGATCTCGGGCTCCGTAGCGGGTCGACCCAGTGGGTTGACGGTACGGGTGCCATCGTTCGGCGTTGGCGGATCCTGCTGGCGCAGCATCTCCACCACCTCCTCGAGGGCCCCGCGGAAGTTGTCGGCCTTGGGAAGGTAGGCGCCCTCGAAATGCCCGATGAGGCACTCGTAGTTGTTGCGCATGTCGATCACCAGGGCGCCTTCCTCCATCTTCCGGTTGAAGGTGGCGGCATCCAGGTGCTCGCCGACGTTGGTCACATCGAAGGCATCGTCGACCAGACCGTCGGCCACGATCTTCTTCTTCACCCGCACGATCAGCTTCAGGAAACTCCTGCCGTCATCTTCGACCGCGATCTTCCACGGCACGTGCGCGAACGCCGGGCGTGCATCCAGCGCTGTGCGGAACCGCTCCAGGTCGGTCGTGGGCACGCTCACCTGTGCGTTGATGCCTTCCGGGGCGATGTACACGCGGCCCAGCACGCCCAGGGCCTCCCATTCCATGTAGAGGTCGTTGCGGAGGTCCTCCACCTCCGCCAGCCTCACGTAGCGATAGAAGGAGAGGGTGGTGCGTGGCGCACGTTCGTGCTCCAGGCGGGCGCGGAGGACATCCGGACGGTGCAGGTTGCGGAGGCGGTGCGGATCCACGGGACGTGCGCCGGGCCTTCGGGCGCGACGGTACCGCGAAAGTACGGACCCGCCCGTCGCACCAGACCCGCTGGCGCGTCCACGGGCCCGGCGGACGGGTGGGCGGGGACAGTGTGAATGGGCGTGCCGCCTGGGAAGGACGATCGCAGGGCGTGCGCCATCCGCTGATCGGGGTTCAAGGTGGATCCCCTAGCTTGCCCACAACACCAACACCGGACCTTTACCATGAACACGTTCAAGCTGATCGCCGCAGTGGCGGTATTGACGGCCTCCCTGGCCTCCTGCAGGAGGTGCGAGACCTGCAGGGTCGTGAACAACGGAACGACCACCTACGAAGGCAAAGCGTGTGGGAACAAGGACGTCCGCGATTCCAATCAGCGGGCGTGCGAAGACCAGGCAGCTATTTACGGGGGCACCTGCACCTGCGAGAAGTCCTAGGACCACGGGTGATCGCGCAACGGGCATCCTTCACACGAAGGATGCTCGTTCGCGTTCGCCCCCTGCGGTCCACAGGTGGTATGGCGCTGGGACACCCCCGTGGGCGGGGTACGGCCGCTGGCATCGACCGGGAGCGCGAACACGACTAGATTCGCCGTCCAACTCCAATTCCAGCGGGCACGCATGTCCAAGAGGATCCTGGTGATCGGCAGTTCGGGCCAGATCGGCACCGAGCTGGTTGAAGGCCTGCGGGCCCGCTTCGGCAGTGAGAACGTGGTGGCCTCCGACATCAAGGAGCCACAAGTAAAGCAGGACGGCCCCTTCGCCATGGTGGACGCCATGGACCGCCGCGGCATCGAGCGCATCATCGACAAGCACGGCATCACGGAGGTCTACCTCCTCGCCGCCCTGCTGAGCGCAACCGCCGAGAAGGACCCCGCCTTCGCCTGGAAGCTGAACATGGAGGGCCTCTTCATCGTGCTCGAACTGGCGCGCGAGGGCAAGTTGAGACGGGTGTACTGGCCCAGCAGCATCGCCGTGTTCGGGCCCACCACACCCAAGGACGGCACGCCCCAGCGCACGGTGACCGAGCCCACCACGGTGTACGGCATCAGCAAGCTGGCCGGCGAGGGCTGGTGCCAGTACTACCACCAGCGCTACGGGGTGGACGTGCGGAGCATCCGCTACCCCGGCCTCATCGGCTGGAAGAGCGCGCCCGGTGGCGGCACCACGGACTATGCGGTGCACATCTTCCACGAGGCCATCAAGCACGGCACCTACACCAGCTTCCTCGGCCCGGAGAGCACCCTGCCGATGATGTACATGCCCGACGCCATCCGCGCCACCATCGACCTCATGGAGGCCCCGGCGGAGCAGGTGAAGGTGCGCACCAGCTACAACCTGGCCGGCTTCAGCTTCAACCCCGAACAGATCGCCGCCGAGGTGCGCCGGCATATCCCGGGCTTCACCATGGCCTATGCCCCGGACCATCGGCAGGCCATCGCCGACAGCTGGCCCCGCAGCATCGACGACAGCGCCGCCCGCGCCGATTGGGGCTGGAAACCGCACTACGACCTGAAGGCCATGGTGGACGACATGATGGCCAACCTCAAGGGGCGCGTGGGCTGAGGAGGCGATCGAAACCCCCGGACCATCAGCGGCGTATAGCGGGCGTCCCGAACGGGCCCCGCCATGTTCCGTGCCCTGATCCTCATTGTCCTGGTCCTCTGCGCGATCCCTTCCGCAGTGGGTCGCGCGCAGGCCAACGGGCCGGCCACGACCGCCATCAATCAGGTCGACGCGCAGGGCCGGCGCACAGGGCCCTGGCGGCTGCTGGCCCCGCAGGAGGGGCGCTCCGGATACACGGACGGCCAGCTGATCGAGGAGGGCAGCTACCTGAACGGCAAGCGCACCGGGACCTGGGTGCGCTACTGGCCCAACGGCAAGGTGATGAGCGAGATCACCTACCACCTGGGCCGGCCAAAGGGCCCCTACAAGACCTATTTCCCCAGCGGCAAGGCCGAGGAGCAGGGCAACTGGGACCTGGACCGCAACACCGGTGCGTTCAAGCGATGGCATCCCAACGGCGAACTGGCCCAGGAGTTCGTCTTCGATCAGTACGGCACACGGGACGGCCAGCAGAAGTACTACCACGAGAACGGACAGCTGGCCGTGTCGGTGAACATCGAGCAGGGCAGGGAGGATGGGACCTTGAAGCGGTACTACGCCAACGGCGACCTGCAGCAGGTGGCCGAGTTCGATGGGGGCGTCATCAATGCCGCCAACAGCAAGTACATCAAGCCGGTGCACCGCGACGCCGCCGTGGCCCCTGAGCCGGTCGGCAAGGTGGCCCCTGCCGTGGGCGCCGAGGAGCGCCCCAACGCGGTGACCTTCCGCGAGAACGGATACAACACATTGTATGACAGGCAGTTGCGCCTGTCCCAAGTGGGCATGTTCAAGGCCGGCCGGCTCTACGACGGCAAGCGGTACCGCTACGATGCGAACGGGAAGCTGGTGCGCATCGAGATGTACCAGGACGGGCGCTATGCCGGCGATGGGGTCATCACCGACGACGACCTGCAATAGCCGCGGCAGTGGGCTGGCTACCTTCGTGGCCGCTCCGCCGACCATGTCCGACGCCAAGAAAGGTCCGTTCTTCCTGACCAACACGCTCACCCGCCGCAAGGAGGAGTTCGTGCCGTTGCGCCCGCCGCATGTGGGCCTCTATGTGTGCGGACCCACGGTGTACAGCGATGTGCACCTGGGCAACGTGCGCAGCTTCCTCACCTTCGATGTGCTGTACCGCTGGCTGACCTTCATCGGCTACACGGTGCGGTACGTGCGCAACATCACCGATGTGGGCCATCTGGTGGGGGATGTGGACGAGGGGGAGGACAAGATCGCCAAGCGCGCCCGGCTGGAACGGCTGGAGCCCATGGAGATCGTGCAGAAGTACACCAATGGCTTCCACGATGTGATGCGGCTCTTCAACATCCTGCCGCCCAGCATCGAGCCCACCGCCACCGGTCACCTCATCGAGCAGATCGAGATGGTGAAGCGCATCATCGGCAGCGGCTACGCCTACGAGGCCAACGGCAGCGTGTACTTCGATGTGCCCCGGTTCGCGGAGAAGCACGCCTACGGCGAACTGAGCGGCCGGAGGATCGACGAACTGCTGGCGAACACGCGCGACACCGAGGGCATGGACGAGAAGCGCAGCCCACTCGACTTCGCCATTTGGAAGAAGGCCGACCCCACGCACCTGATGAAATGGCCCAGCCCCTGGGGGGAGGGCTTCCCCGGCTGGCACCTGGAGTGCAGCGCCATGAGCACCAAGTACCTGGGCCTCACCTTCGACATCCACGGCGGCGGCATGGACCTGAAGTTCCCGCACCACGAGTGCGAGATCGCGCAGAGCGTGGCCGCTGATGGGCATGCCCCCGTGCGCTACTGGATGCATGGCAACATGCTCACCGTGAACGGACGGAAGATGGCCAAGAGCGAGGGCAACGGCTTCACGCCGGAGGAGCTGCTCACCGGCGACCACAAGCTGCTGGAGAAGGGCTACAGCGCCATGACGGTGCGCTTCTTCATGCTGCAGTGCCATTACGCCAGCACGCTGGACTTCAGCAACGCCGCCATGCAGGCCTCGGAAAAGGGACTGGAGCGACTGATGAAGGCCATGGCGCTGCTGCCGAAGCTGAAGGCCGCCGACACGGACGAGGCCGACATCATGGCCTTGGAGCAGCGCTGCCATGCGGCCATGAACGATGACCTCAACACGCCGGTGATGATCGCCGAACTGTTCGAGGCCGTGCGCATCATCAATTCGGTGAACGACGGGAAGCTGAAGCTCACCGCCTCATCCATCGCGAGGCTTCAGGCCATGATGCAGGTCCTGGTGCGCGATGTGCTCGGCATCCGGGAGGAGACCGCGGCCGCGAGCGGGGGCGACGATGCGTTGGACGCCCTCGTGCAGGAGTTCATCCGCCTGCGCGCCGAGGCCAAGGCCCGGAAGGACTTCGCCACGGGCGATGCCATTCGCGACCGGCTGGCGGCCATCGGCATCGTGTTGAAGGACACCAAGGAAGGCACCACATGGGAGCGCGCATGATCCCCCTTCGCAGGTGGTCCTGGCTGGCGCTGGCGTTCGCCGTGCAGGCCTGCACGCCGGACGGTCCGCCGAAGCAGGAGGTGCCGAAGCCGGTGCCTGTGCAGCTGCCGCCGGCACCACCGTTCAACGCCGACAGCGCGTACGCCTTCGTGGCGCAGCAGGTGGCCTTCGGGCCGCGTGTGCCCGGTACCCCGGCGCATGCGGCCTGTGGGGACTGGATCGTGGCCCGGCTGAAGGCGTCGGGGGCGAGCGTCACCGAACAGCGCGGCACGGTGACGGCGTTCAACGGCAACCCCCTGCCGCTGCGCAACATCATCGGCAGCTGGCGTCCCAGCGCCCGCGAGCGCATCCTGCTGCTGGCGCACTACGACACGCGTCCTTTCGCCGACAAGGACGAGGAGCGCCGCAACGAGCCCATCCTCGGTGCCAATGACGGCGGCAGCGGTGTGGGCATTCTGCTGGAGATCGCGCGGCACCTCGGAACGGCCACGGACACCGCATTGCTCGGGGTGGACCTGCTCTTCACCGATGTGGAGGACTACGGAGAGCCCACCGGGGCCATGACCATGGAGTCCAACAGCATCGCCACCTGGGCCCTTGGCAGCCAGTACTGGGCCAAGAACCCGCACGTGGCAAGGTACACCGCGCGCTTCGGTGTGCTGCTGGACATGTGCGGGGCGAAGGATGCGCGCTTCTACCAGGAGTCGATCAGCATGCAGTATGCCCCGCAGGTGGTGCGCAAGCTGTGGCGGACCGCGGCGGCGTTGGGCCATGGGGGCCGTTTCGTGGCGGAGACGCGCCACTTCGTAGGCACGGACGACCACCTGCCGATCAACGAGCTGCTGCGCATCCCCACGGCGGACATCATCGAGTACCACGAAGCCACCGGGGCCTTCCACCCCAGCTGGCACACGCACGATGACGACATGGACGTGATCGATCGTGCCACATTGCACGCCGTGGGCTCCACGGTGATGGAGGTGCTGTGGAAGGAGCGGTGAGGATCCACGAACAGGAAGGGCCCACCGAACCGGTGGGCCCTTCCTGTTCGTGACCGCTCCTCAGCGCTTCACGAAGCGCTCCTGCAGCAGGCTGCCTTCCTGGTCCACCTGGATCACGTACACCCCGGGGGCGATGCCGGTGATGTCCACGGTGGGCTCATGGAGGACGGTGCGCAGCACGGGCTGGCCGGCGGTATTCAGCACGGTGGCGATCGCGTTGCGCAACGGGGTCTCCGAGCTCAGGTACAGGATGGTCTCGGCCGGGTTGGGAAAGGCGTTCAACAGGGTGGGGCGCACGGACTCGTTCACAGCGGTGGAAAGGCCCTCGATCACATGCACCGCACCATTGACCGCGACCGCGTTGATCACATCCACGATCCCGCTGGGCCAGTATACGGTCACCTGATCCACTTCGCTGTCCTGGCCCAGCCCGAAATGGGCGTTCAGCGTGCTCATGTACCGGAACCCGTCCCCGCTCCGGATGTCGCGGATCTGCGTGCCGGACGCGGTGATGATCTCCACGCGGGCGCCGATGCCATTGGTGTTGCTCACCGTCCCCTGCAGGGTCACCTTCAGCCAGTTGTTGCCGGTGAGGGCGTTCACGTGCACGGTGCTGCCGTTGACGATATCCAGGTAGCCGTCGTTGTCCAGGTCGCCCACCGGTCCGTTGGTCGGGGTCACCGTGTGCAGGCTGAAGGTCATGTCCCCGTTGTTGCGGAGCAGCTTGCCACCGCCCAGCACATCGAGCCAGCCGTCGTTGTCGAAGTCGTGGGTGATCCACTCGATGCTGGTGCCACCGTGGACGTCGAAGCCCGAGCCGACCGTCACGTTGGTGAAGGTGCTGCCGTCATTGCGCATCAGCTTGTGGCCCCCGTTGGTGAAGGAGCTGGCACCCTGCACCAGGTCCATGTCGCCGTCGTTGTCGTAATCGCCCCAGGCCGAGCTCCAGCTCTGCTGGTTGTCCGCCAGGTTCATCAGCGCGGCCACCTCGGTCCACGTGCCGTCCCCGTTGTTGCGGTGCAGCTGGTCGATGTTGGCCGGGCCGACACCACCGCGGCACTTGGCGATGAAGAGGTCCACATCGTGGTCGTTGTCATAATCCACCCAGATGCTGCCGTAGTTGCCGCCATCGGGCGTGTCGCCAAGTCCGCCCTGATAGTAGGTGAGGTTGCCCTGGCCGTCGTTCAGGTAGTACACGTTGGGCTCCACGTCGTGGCAGATGAAGGCGTCCAGGTGCCCGTCGTTGTTGATGTCCACGTAGTTGGAGCGCTGGCAGAAGATCCACTCGGTCTGCGAGTTCTCGATATAGGCGGTGGCGTCGGCGTTGGCCAGCATGAAGGTGGCCGATCCCCCGGCGTAGAGCAGGTCGTTGTATCCGTTGCCGTCCAGGTCCCCGGCCGCCATGCTCCAATAGGGCGTGGTGTCCGCCGTATCGGTGGGGAAGGTGGTCTGGACAAGTCCACCACCGGCCTGCTGGTGGTTGATGGTGATCTGCAGGTCGGTGACCCGCACCACATCGTCCAGATGGTCCCCGTTCATGTCCACGGCGGCCTGGCCGGAGCCGCTGGCGGCCGGCAGGGTCAGGGGCGAAAAGCTGAACACCGGGATCACGATCGGGGATTCGGTGAGCGAAAAGGTGAAGCCATTGGAGCTCCAGCGATTGTCGAAGGCGATGATGTAGGTGAAGCCGGCCGCCACGTTGAAGGTGAGGAAGGCGGTGTTGTTCACACCGGAATCATCGTCACCCGCCACGCAGGCCAGGGCGCCGCAGCCGCCCAGGTACACATGCACCCGGCTGTCGGTCAGCGCCCCCACGGCCGTGTTGATCGCCACGGTGTAGCTGGCCGTGGGCGTGTAGCTGTACCACTCGCCCGCTGTTGCCCCGGCGCCGTTCTGGGCGCAAATGGGTGTGGGCACCTGCGTGCCATTGACCGCGGAGACCACGTAGGTGCCGGCGGTGATGGGCAGGGCCGTCGCACAGTTGTCCTGTGCCAGGGTCGGCAGTGCGGCGAGCAGGCCGATCGTGATGGGGAGCAGTGGCTTCATGGGTGGTCCGGGGTGATGTTCAGGGGCAGGGTGGTCCGAGCGAGGCGATCCATTCGTTGATCAGGGCAAGCCCCTCGCGATGTACGAGGGTTCGGCCGAGAAGGGGCATGCGCACCGCACCATCGGTGGAGCTCAAGCGCAGGTGCATCATGGAGCGGGTGGTGTCGCCGGCGGCCACGATGTGGGTCACCGAGGGATCGATCGGGTCGTCCGGCAGCACGCAGACCCCGAGGTTCGCCGGGTCGTCGGTATCCTGGAACGCCAGCCGCAGCGGGCGGTAATCGCAATGGCGCTGGTCCGAGTGGCAGTGGGCGCATTGCATGTCCAGGTAACCGCGCACACGGTCCACCACCGGCAGTGACGGCTCCGTCCAGTCCGGCGTTGCTTCGATCCCCGAAGGAAGGCCCGGCGCGAGGTAGCCTTCCTGCACCCACCGCGCCAACTGGTTCATCGTGCCCTCCGGGTAGGCCATGTCCGCGTTCAGGTTGCGCGGCTTCGGGCCGATGGGCAGCGGATCGGTGTTCACCTTGTGGCAGGTGAAGCACTCGGAGGCCGAGGGAATGCGGTAGGTCGTGCTCATCGTCCCATGCTCGGCGTCCGTCCAGCTGATGGGCAGATAGCTGCCGTCCATGTCGAGGTGGGCTTCGATCTGATCGGGGGTCCACACGTAGTTCGCGAACTCCCACACCCCGTTGCGGCGGAACATCAACCGGGTCTCGATGATTCGGCGCTCCCCGTCAGGCACCGTGTTGTCGTACCAGAAGTTCTTGATCAGGACGGCCCCTTCATCGAAGGCCAACGGCTCATGGTCGCTCACGTAGTGGGCTTGGGCGCCCTCCGGCATCCACACGAAGCGGTTCTTGTGGGCGTAGTCCGTGAACAGGGTGTTGATCGGGGCGAAGGGAAGCACGCCGGCATTGGGCTGCAGGTCGGCCAGGTCTCCCGTGAAGAACCGATAGGCGCTCAGGGTGGAGTAGGGCACGTTCGCCAGATCGAAGATCACCGGCTCCCCCGGCTGCGCGGCCGGTGCACCCTCCGGTGCCATCACCTCGTGCCGGCAGGCCGTGAACAGGACCGCGCACACGCCGGCCAGGCGGACCGCCCAGGGGGTGAAGGGGTGCAGGCCGCAGCGCATGACCGAAGGTAGACGCTTGGACCGGACCGGACGGCGCCTTGGTGTCGGGCGGTCTTGCGATCCTGCACCGGCAGGCCGGGCTATCTTGCCCGCATGTCCGATGCGACCCTGTCCGGAGCTGCGACCGCCGATGCGGACAAGCGCCTCTTCCTCCTCGACGCCTACGCCCTCATCTACCGGGCCTACTTCAGCTTCATCCGGGCACCCCGGGTGAACAGCAAGGGCTTCAACACCAGCGCGGCCTTCGGCTTCACCACCACCCTGCTCGACCTCATCAAGCGCGAGCAGCCCACCCACATCGCCGTGGTGTTCGACACCGCCGCGCCCACCGAACGGCATGAGACCCTGCTGGACTACAAGGCCAACCGCGAGGAGATGCCCGATGACATCCGCAGCAACGTGCCCTACATCCGCCGGATCATCGAGGCGCTGAACATCCCCGTGCTGGAGAGCGACGGCTACGAGGCCGATGATGTGATCGGCACCCTGGCGAAGAAGGCCGAGGCTGAGGGCTACACCACCTACATGGTGACCCCGGACAAGGACTTCGGGCAGCTGGTGACCGACAAGATCATCATGTACAAGCCCGGCCGCGGTGGTGATCCGCCCGAGAAGCTGGGCCCGAAGGAGATCTGCGAGCGCTGGGGCTTACAGACCACCGACCAGGTGAAGGACATCCTCGGCCTCATGGGCGATGCGGTGGACAACATCCCCGGCATCCCGGGCATCGGCGAGAAGACCGCCATCAAGCTGGTGCAGCAGTTCGGCAGCCTGGAGGGCGTGATCGAGAACGCCGACAAGCTGAAAGGCAAGCAGCAGGAGAACGTCATCGCCTTCGCTGAGCAGGGCCGCCTGAGCAAGAAGCTGGCGACCATCCTGATCGACGCACCCGTGGAGCTGGACCACGACGCGCTCCATCTGGATCCGCCGGACAAGGACAAGGTGCTGGAGGTGTTCAGCGAGCTGGAGTTCAAGACCCTCGCGAACCGGGTGCTGGGCGGCGAAGCCAACGGTGCGGCGGAAGAGCCCAAGGCCGCGAAACGTGGGAAAGCGGCGGCGGTCAACCCCGGCCAGGTGGACCTCTTCGGCAGCCATGTCGATGCCGAGGGCAACGTGGAGCTGACCGAGCTGGCCACCATCGACACCGTGCCGCACCGCTACTTCCTGGCGCGCACCAGCGAGGACCTGTACATGCTCGCGGCCCAGCTCAAGAAGCAGCCGCGCTTCTGCTTCGATACGGAGACCACCAGCACCGACGAGCGCGTGGCCGAACTGGTGGGCCTCGCCTTCAGCTGGAAGCCCCATGAAGGCCACTACGTGCCCGTGCCCGCGGACCAGGCCGAGGCCCAGCGTATCGTGGACATCTTCAAGCCCATCCTGGAGAACGAAGCCATCGGCAAGGTGGCGCAGAACGCCAAGTACGACATCCGGGTGCTGGCCCGCTACGGTGTGGAGGTGAAGGGCCCGCTCTTCGACACCATGGTCGCGCACTTCCTGCTGAAGCCCGACCTGCAGAAGCACGGCATGGACTACCTGAGCGAGACCTACCTGGGCTACCGGCCGGTGAGCATCACCACGCTCATCGGTGAAAAAGGACGCGGCAAGGTGCAAAAGAGCATGCGCGACGTGGAGGTGGAACTGGTGAAGGAATACGCCGCAGAGGACGCGGACATCACCTGGCAGCTCGCCAAGAAGCTGGAGCCGCTGCTCGCCGAGGACGAAGTGACCGGCCTGTTCAACGACGTGGAGATGCCACTGGTGCACGTGCTCGCCGACATGGAGACCGAGGGCATCCGCATCGACATCCCGGCCCTGAAACAGTTCAGCGAAGAGCTGGGCACCGAGCTGGTGCGCCTGCAGGACGCCATCCACCAGGCCTGCGGGGTGAACTTCAACATCGACAGCCCCAAGCAACTGGGCGATGTGCTCTTCGAGACCTTGAAGCTCGGCGGCGACAAGGTGAAGAAGACCGCGAAGACCGGGCAGTACCAGACCAGCGAGGACATCCTGCAGGAGCTGACCAACGCGCACCCTGTGATCCCGCTGATCCTGGACTACCGCAGCCTGCGCAAGCTGAAGGGCACCTACGTGGACACCCTGCCCGAAGCGGCCGACCCCGTGACCCACCGCGTGCACACCAGCTACCTGCAGACCGTGGCTGCCACCGGGCGCCTGGCCAGCAACGACCCCAACCTGCAGAACATCCCGATCCGCACGGAGAAGGGCCGCGAGATCCGCAAGGCCTTCGTGCCGCGCAGTGAGGAATACCAGCTGCTCAGCGCGGACTACAGCCAGATCGAGCTGCGCATCATCGCCCACATGAGCGGCGACCGCAACATGCAGGAGGCTTTCCGCCATGGGCTGGACATCCACGCGGCCACGGCCGCCAAGGTGTTCAACGTGGACATCGCGGAGGTGACGCGCGAGCAGCGCAGCCGGGCCAAGGCCGTGAACTTCGGCATCGCCTACGGGCAGGGGGCCTTCGGCCTCAGCCAGAACCTGGGGATCCCGCGGGCGGAGGCCAAGCAGATCATCGACGACTACTTCGCGCAGTTCCCCGGCGTGCGCAACTACATGGACGAGATGATCGGCTTCTGCCGCACCCACGGCTACATCAAGACGTTGATGGGCCGGCGCCGCTACCTGCCGGACATCACCAGCGCCAACAACACGGTGCGGGCCCAGGCCGAGCGCATCGCCATCAACGCGCCCATGCAGGGTTCGGCGGCGGACATCATCAAGGTGGCCATGGTGAACATCCACCGCGACATCAAGGCGCAGGGGCTGAAGAGCAGGCTGCTGCTGCAGGTGCACGACGAACTGGTGTTCGACGCGCATGTGGACGAGCTGGCCACGATGAAGGAGCTGGTGAAGGAGCGCATGGAGGGTGCCCTGGCGCTGGATGTGCCGCTGGTTGTTGACATGGGCGTGGGGAAAAACTGGCTGGAGGCGCACTGACCTGCGGCCGGTCGGGATGGACCTTTACCGCAGACTGGATCCCATGAATCATACCTCCCGGACCGTGTGGCCCCTTGCGGCCGCTTTGGCCGTGCTGGTCGCCTGTGGTGGCGGCGAAAGCGGCCAACAGGACACCTTGAACGTGCCCGACAGCGCGGACTCCGCGGCGCAGGCCGAGCGGATGCGGAAGACCCGCAACATCTTCTACAACATCCCGTCACCCATGGAGACCGCGGCCCTGTTGAAGAAGGCCGGGGCCGAGTACGACAAGGACATCCTGAACGACGTGAAGAACGTGGACCGCTACACCGCGGCCAGCAAACAGGCGCTGAACCTCGGCATCTACGGGGCCGACCTGAGCTATGCCAGCGTGAACAACCAGACGCAGGAGAGCATGTTCTACACCAGCTGCGCCAAGAAGCTGGCCGATCGTCTGGGGGTGAGCAACGCCTTCAACGACACCACGCTGGAGCGGATGGAGGCGAACATGAACGACCGCGACTCGCTCCTGAGCATCATCAGCGAGACGTACTGGAACGTGGATGCCTACCTCAAGGAGAACGAGCGGGACAACATCAGCGCGCTGATGATCGCCGGCGGCTGGGTGGAAGGCCTGTACATCGCCACACAGGTGGCCAGGACGAAGGACACACCTGAACTGCGGTCGCGCATCGCCGAGCAGCGCCTGAGCCTCGATGATCTGCTGGGCCTGATGGACACCTACACGGGCACTGACGAGGCCCTGAACGGGGCCAAGGCCGATCTGAAGGCCCTGGCCGAGCTGTTCGGTCCGGCGCCTGCGGCCGGTGCGCCCGCCGAGGTGACGCAGGAGAACGGTGTGGCCGTGATCGGAGGGGGCGAGCCTGCGGCGGCCCTCACCGACGATCAGCTCAAGGCGATCACCGAGAAGACCGCCACCATCCGCAACGCATACATCAACTGAGCACCGCCATGACCGCCTTGCGAACGACCCTCGCCCATGCAGCCCTGGCCGGTGCCCTGCTGGTGGCCACCACCGCCGCGCAGGCCCAGTGCCGCAGCTTCGCCAAGAACAAATGCGTACCGGAGCTGGCCCCGTACAAGTTCAATGAGTCCTTCAACGCGGCCCAGCTCGCCCCCGGTGAGGAGGCCGAGGTGAACCTCACCTTCTTCAGCGGGCAGGAATACCGCGTGATGGTGTGCACCCACCCCATCCTGGGCGAGGTGAACTGGAAGCTCGTGGATGCCTCCAACAAGATCGTGTTCGAGAGCCTGGCCGATGAGCCCAAGCATCACTTCGACCTGCGCATGGCCTCCACGCAGCAGATGAAGGTGGTGGTCTGGGTGCCGGGCAAGGCGCGCACCGACATGGTGCACGTCGGCTGCGTGGCCATCCTCGTGGGCTTCAAGGAGTGATCCGGCCCACGGTCCTTTCACACGAAGGCCCGGTCGAAAGACCGGGCCTTCGTGTTCCTTGATGGAGCGATGCTCACTCCTTGGTGAAGCGCGTGAGCTGCGTACGCCCGTTCTGGCGGATGACCGCCAGGTAGACGCCTTTGGCCAGCCCGTCCACTGGCAGGGCGAGGCGATTGAGGCCGCCGGGCAGGATGCGCTCCGGCAGCTGGGCCACCAAGCGGCCCACGGGATCCATCACCTGCACCTGCAGCGGCCCGGTCTCGCGCAGGTCCATCACCAGGTCGGCGGCGGCACCGGCCGGGTTGGGCACCACGCGCAGGCCCTCGCTGCCCTCGGTCACCAGTTCGGCCATGCCCACCGGGGCGCCGTTCACATTGATGTTATCGATGAACAGATTGTTCCCGCCGTCGCTCTCGAACTCGAACTTGAATCGGAACTCGCTCACGTGGTAGCTCGTGCTGATGTTGTCCACCACCGATTCAGCCCATTGCGACTCGTTCGATGGTGTGAACGGGCTGGTCTGGAGGGAGGCCGTGTTCAGGGCGCCGGTGCCGTACAGGATGTCGCGCAGGCTCCAGCTCTCCCCACAGTCCTTGCTCACGTACAGCTTCAGCACATCGTTGTTCGCCGTGTTCCGCTGGGCGTAGGCGTAGCGGTAGCTGATCACGATGTCGGTGGCGCTGCTCATGTCCAGTGTGTTGCTCACCAGTTCGTCCACTTCACCCGGGCTGCTCACGTAGTTGTTGAGGCGCACGCTTTTGCTGCTCTGGTACCCGGTGGTGCTCACGAACTGGAAGCCGCCATTGCCGCCCGCATCGTTCAACGCCCAGTCGGCGTTCGGCAGGGTGGTGGTGGCCTCGAAGCCTTCACTGTAGGGCACGGCCAGACCGGCGGCCGGCATCACCATCACGTAGTTGTTCACCTGGGTGCTCACCTGCGTATTGCCGTTGCCGGCCACCAGGGTCACCGGATAGAGCCCCGGGCTGCCGTAGGTCACCACCGGGTTCTGGTCGGTGCTGGTGGACGGGGTGCCGCCCGGGAACGACCACTCCCATGTGGTGGCGCCATGGTAGCTCACATCGGTGAACTGCACGGTGCCGCCGGAGCACACCTCGCGCAGGTCGCTGGTGAAGGCCGCGGCACAAAGCACATCAGTGCCCGTGGTGCCGGTGGCGGCCAGGTTGGACGGTTGCCAAAGCTGGTTGCGCTGGGCGGTCCCCGAGTTCAAGGCGGCCAGCATCCGCGTCTTCTGGCCTTCGGTGAACATCTTGGAGCAGTAGGAATACTCCATGTAGTTCTCCACGTTGTCGAGGGTGCTGTTGCAGGTCGCCCCGGCCAGGGTGCAGCTGGTCCATCCCTCGGTGTTCGGCGTGTCGCCCACGTTGTCGTCCTCGTTGCAGTTGGCCGCGATGCCCGGTTCGTTGGTGGGGCCCCAGGTGTGGCGCAGGTTGATCCAGTGCCCCACCTCGTGGGTGAGCGTGCGCGAGCGGCCCGGGCTGCTGGTGCCGATGCTGCCCGTATAATTGTGCAGGAGCACGATGCCATCAGCCGCCGCCCACTGAGGGTTGTTCACCGAACCAGGGGTCAGCGTGTACCCAGCAGCGCCATCGGCATAAGCGCAGACCCAGACGTTCAGGTACTTGTTCCGCGGCCACTGGATCAGGTCCTTCATGTCCTGCGTGCCGTCGTTGGTGAGGATGCTCTGGATGCGGTTGATGCCGCTGGTGCAGTTGCCGTCCGGGTCCAGCTGGGCCAGGCGGAAGGTGATGCCCACATCCGCCACGATGCCCAGGAACTCCGGCCGCACGTTGTCCCAGTCGGCGTTCAGCTTGTTGAAGTCGTCGTTCAGCACCCGGATCGCATCGTACACCTGGGCATCGCTGATGTTTTCCGGACCGTTGTTGTGGATGATGTGGAACACCACCGGCAGCACGTAGGTGCTGCCACCCCGCTCGGCCTCGCTCAACTGAGCGTACTGCTGGGTGAAGGCCTCCAGGTCGGCCTCATCGTCGGCGATGCGCTGCAACGAATGCGGGTCGTTGTGGTGGAAGGGGGCCAGGTGCTCCAGGGAGTGCGTGCTGCAGTGGAATGGCACGTCCTGTTGGGCCAGGGCGGGGTGCAGCAGCAAGAGGGCCGACGCCAGGGCGATCGGTCCAAAGGGCTTCGTACGGGTCATTGCAAGGGGCTCCGAAGTAGGGGAGCGCAAGATAAACGGCCACCCCCCTCCAACTGTTGGTCAACAACCCCGCTTTTCGCCCCGACCCTTGGGATCCGAGCCGGGAATGACAACCGGCTGACGATCAGAGGCTGCAGCGCCCCGCTTCGTTGGTCGTTCGATGGAGCCGTTCAGCCGATGGCCTGAGCCAGGTCGTCGATCAGGTCGGCCGCGTCCTCCGTGCCCACGCTCAGGCGGATCAGGGTGTCGGCCAGCCCGTTGCGCAGGCGCTCCTCCCGGGGGATGCTCGCATGCGTCATGCTCGCCGGGTGCCCGATCAGGCTCTCCACCCCGCCGAGCGATTCGGCCAGGGCGAACAGGCTGGTCCGCGACAGCACCCGGGTGGCGTCCTCCATGCGGTCGCCCTTCAGGGTGAAGCTCACCATGCCGCCGAAGCCGCGCATCTGCGCCTTGGCCACGGCGTGGTTGCTGTGCTCCGGCAGGCCGGGCCAGTACACGCGGTCCACCTTCGGGTGCGCCTTCAGGTAATGGGCCACCGCCTCGCCGTTGGTGCAGTGCCGCTCCATGCGCAGGTGCAGGGTCTTCAGGCCGCGCAGCACCAGGAAGCAGTCCATTGGGCCGGGGGTGGCCCCACTGCTGTTCTGCACGAAGGCCAGGCGCTCGGCCAGGGCGTCGTCGTTCACCACCAGCGCGCCCATCACCACGTCGCTGTGGCCGCCCAGGTACTTGGTGGCGGAGTGCATCACGATGTCCGCGCCCAAGTCGAGGGGGTTCTGCAGCGCGGGGCTGGCAAAGGTGTTGTCCACGGCCAGCCAGCAGCCCTGCGCCTTGGCCAGCGCGGCCATGGCCGCGATGTTGATCACCTTCAGCAGCGGGTTGGTGGGGGTCTCCACCCAGATCAGGCGGGTGGCCGGCGTCAGGGCCTGTTGCACCTGGGCCGGGTCGGCCATGTCCACGAAGCTGAAGCGGATGCCGAAGCCCTCGAAGATCTTGGTGAACAGGCGGTAGGTGCCGCCGTACAGGTCGTTGGTGCTCACCACATGGTCCCCCGGCTTCAGCAGCTTGATCAGCGCGTCGATGCTGGCCATGCCCGTGGCGAAGCACAGGCCGTGGCGGCCGTTCTCCAGTTCGGCCAGGGCGCGCTGCAGCGCGGTGCGCGTGGGGTTGTGCGTGCGGCTGTACTCGTAGCCCTTGTGGTCGCCGGGGGCGGCCTGCACGTAGGTGCTCGTCTGGTAGATCGGCGTCATGATGGCGCCCGTGGTGGGGTCGGGCTCCACGCCGGCGTGTACGGCCTTGGTGCCGAAGCGGTGGCTCATGGGGTCGGTGGGGACTTGATCGGTGCGGCGCGAAGGTAGAGGGGGTGTGGAAACGGGTGCGTCGCCCTGATCATCAACGGATGATGTCAAATGTGATCGTACCCCTTTTTCTTGGCGATCGATCGATCCGCGTGGGAACGATCGGTTTTCACCTTAGCTTCGACCAGGCGCTTCGGACGTCAGGAAAGTCGTTTCGTTCACTAACCCACGCAGTTACAATGAAGCCTCGATCCTTCTTCCTGTGCGGCGTTCTGTTCCTCGCTGCAACCTCCCAAGCCCAGCTTCTGGATGCCACCGGCGATACCTTGGGGCCTGTCGCGTACCGCACGGAGATGGGCCAGACCATCGACACTGATGGTGATCCCGTAGGCGACCTGCTGTACTATTCAGAGGGCCATCCCGTTACGGTATGGATCCATGAGACACCCGCCATGACCTTCTCCTTCCGGGACCAGGACACCCTGTACAGCGTGCGCATGGACTTCGTAGGCGAAGGGGTGGACCCCGGCGCGGTGCTGAGCGTGATCAAGGAGACCACCGACCTGAGCAACTACTACCTGGCCCATACGGGCGCGGGGGTGGAGGGTGTGCCGGCCGCCGGGGCCCTCTGGCGCCAGGACCTGTATCCGCGCATCAGCATACAGCATTATGCAGGTGCCTACGGCCCCAAGATGGCCTTCGTGATGGAGCCGGGTGCCGAACCGGCCCAGATCCAGATGCTCTTCAGCGGGCAGGACAGCCTGGCGATCGACTGGCAGGGGGCGGTGCGCGCCTATGTGGGCGAGCGCTTCCTGCGGCTGGAGGAGGCCTTCGCCTACCAGGTGATCAACGGCAGCGTGGTGCCGGTAAGCTGGTCGCCCAACTACGACCTGGTGAACGGCGGCGCCCAGGTCTTCTTCGAGTTCGGCACCTACGATGACAACCATCCGTTGATCTTCCAGATCGGCCCGCCACCCCCACTCGGCGGCGGTGGCGCCACTTCGGACTGGCGCACCCTGCTGGGCAGTGCCACCGGTGTGGGTGGCGACGACTCCTGGGGCAACGCTGCCGTGGCCGCGCCCGATGGTGACCTGCTCATCGCCGGCAACACCATCGACCAGGTGTTCCCCGCCAACACCGGTACGGTCATCCATCAAGGCGTGTGGGACATCTACTACGGTCGCTTCGACTATGCCCCCGGGGACCCAGCCTTCGATGCCAGACGTATCTACACCACCTACTTCGGGGGCACGGGCTCGGATAAACCGATCGTGGCGCACTACGCCAGCGATGACCACCTTTACATAGGTGGGTGGTCCAATAGTTCGAACATCGACATCGAACCTGACATTGATCCTGCGGATGGATCATACTGGCAGAACACGCTTAAAGGAACAACGGACGGGCTGTTGATCAAAGCGGATCCCACCAGCGGTTTGCTGGTCCGCAGCACCTATTTCGGCGGTGAGGGCGATGAGATGTTCACGGCCGCAACGGAGGATGTGTTCGGCGACCTGTACTTCGGCGGGGCCAGCAGCACGGCCACGGGCACGGCCAGCGGCACCTGCACGGCCGTGGCCACGGGCTTGCCCTTGTGCGACCCGGGCGGCACGGCCTACCACCAAACGAGCAACGCCGGTGGCACCGACCTCTTCCTCCTGAAGCTGGACCCGGACTTCAGCATGCTGAACTCCACCTTCTACGGGGGTGCAGCGGACGACCTGCTCTTTGACATGGCCTACTATCAGGACCCCGTGGGCTTCAACGACCGGATCATCGCCGTGGGCCGCACGGACGGCAGCATCCCCCAAGGGGATCCGGGGGCCTTCTGGCTGCCCGGCGTGGCGGACAGCACCGGCTTCATCCTCACCTACAAGACATCGGGAGCCCTGGCCTGGACCACCAACCTGCACGGCCTGGAACGCCTGGAGGCCGCCGCGGTGCAACCTGGTACTGACCGCTTGGTGGTGATGGGCACCACGCACGACACGGAGACCACGCCTGTGCAGACCGTGGACACGTGCGCGGCGGTGGGCGGCGCGCTCTCCATCTGCGACCCCGGCGCGGGCGCCTACCAAGATGCCGTGGTGGAGTACACCGACCAGTATTTCGCGGAGTTCGATGTCCTCAGCGGCCAGTTGTTCTGGTCCACCACCCACGGCGGCACCATCCGCGAGGATGCCGACCATACCGCCCTGCTGGAGTACGACATGCGCCAGTACCATCCCTTCCTCATCCGCCGCTTCTGCGACCTGGTGCTGGATGAGGAGGGCACCTTGTTCGCCTTGGGCATCGCCATGCAGACCGGCGATACATCGTTGGCGCCCAACATCGACCACCCCACCCTGGCGGCCTTCGGGTTCTACAACCAACCCTGGCGCACGGATGCCGGCCGCTTGCAGACCGAGGTGCTGCTGAGCTGTTTCGACGCGCAACGCCAGCGCGTGTGGGCCACCACCTTCGGGGCGTACTTCGAGCTCATTGAAGACTACCTCACCGACAAAGGTTGGCGGCCCGTGGCCTGTGATTGGGGGCATGACCTGGCCCTTGTGCCCGGCGAAGCCTTGTATTGGGCCGGCAGTTCAGGCGGTGTGGCCTTCGATGACGCCTGCCCCTATCCGGGGGTGTCCTGGTGCGAACCCAGCTTGACCTTCGGCGATCCGGGCGACATCAGCCACGGCTTCGCCGCCCGCATGAACCTGCAGGGGATCACCATCGGTGTGCCTGAGGAGACCGCAACCGACCCTCAGGAACTAACGTGCCATCCGAATCCCACCCACGATCGTGTGCTACTCAGCACGGCCGGGCGTCCTCTATCCATGGCTGTGGTGGACGTCTTTGATGGTCGCGGCACCTTGGTCCTACGCACGCGGACAAGTGCTTCAGGGGAGCTGCGGGTTGATCAGCTGGCTCCCGGCCTCTACAGTATTGTGCAACGCACAGCCGATCGCTCGTTGTCGGTCCGGATCATCAAGCGCTGACCGTGATGCGCTGGGCCATTGTGCTTTGCGTTCAGACGGCGGTTCCCGCACTGCGAGCGCAGCCATCGCTATGGCAGGAGTTTGCGTCGGGTATCGGTCAGGGCTACGCCATATCCATGTTCACCGATACGGCCACGGATGCCCTCTACATCGGTGGCAACTTCTGGCGCACATCAGATGGTTCGGTCATCAGTCCGGGCATCCTTCGCTGGGATGGTTCGACAATGATGCCGTTGGGCTGCGGTCTTCATTCCGGGGCATGGGATTGCGTGTCACCCATCTTTGGCGGTGGCATCGTGTACGCGATCACCAGGCACCAAGGGGCCTTGTTCGCAGCAGGAACCTTCAATCACTCGGGGACCGTGCAAACGAAGTTCGTTGCCCGTTGGGACGGCACATCCTGGCAACCCCTCCAGAACGGCCTTAGCGGCCCGGTGTACAGTTTGCGTTCCTATCCGGACGGACTTTATGCGGCCGGATGGTTCGAGTACGCCAACGACACCCTGGAGGTGAACGGCCTGGCGCGCTGGGATGGCAGTACCTGGCATAACGTACACGACCTGCCCAGGCTGAACCCCAACGACATCAACCGCATCAACGACCTGGCCTACTACCAAGGGGAACTCTACATCGGTGGGGAGCTCGCAGGCACCAACGGCCGGCTGGACATCGCCAAATGGGATGGCACGGCCTGGGTGGATGTGGACGGCGGCTTCCTCGGTGTCTTCAGCACGGTGAACAAGTTCGCGGTACACGACGGGCTGCTGTACATCGCGGGCTCCTTCGCCAACTACCCGCCCTACGGCCACCCGGACAATCCGGGCAGCGGCATCGTCACCTGGGATGGCAGCACCTGGGACGACCTGGCCGGGGGCACCTCGGGGTCCAGCAACGCCACCGTCACCCGCATGGTGTGGCTGCGGGACACCTTGCATGTGGTGGGCCTGTTCGGCCGCATCGGCGGGGTGCCCACCGGCCGCATCGCGCGCTGGGACGGCCAGCAGTGGTGCAGCCTGGTGCCGCTGGATTACTTCTACCCGGACATCGGCCCCATCGGCGTGTTCCGCGACACCTTGTACGTGGGCGGTTCCTTCACGGTGGCCGGTCCGGACAGCATCAACCGCGTGGCCAAGTGGGTGGCGGGCAGCTATGTGGACAGTTGCCAGGTGTTCGTGGGCGTGGGGCCGGAGCACACAGATCCGCAGGGAACAGGCGGGCTTTCGCTCCACCCCAATCCGTCTGAAGACGCGGTGTCCCTTTCACGGGGTGGCCGGCCTCAGCCCGATGTTCCCTACGTGGTACACGATGCGCTCGGGCGCCTTGTGGTCAGCGGCCGAACGGACGCGGCGTCCACCCTGGATGTGCGCTACCTGGTCCCAGGGGCGTATGCGGTTACGGTGTTGAACAGCCAAGGCGCGGTGCTCGGCCAGGGGCGCATGATCAAGCGCTGAGCGAACGGTCGGGGCTGTGGCCTCATCCATCGCATGGTGTGTGGTTGGTCGATCCATCCCTGAGTCCTCTCTTTGTCGCACGGGGTGCTTCCTTGGTCGAGGTGCTCCCTTGGCAGGCGGCTCCCCATGTCCCCCCGTACGCGCGCCCACCTCGCCCTCTTTGCTGTGAACCTCATCTATGGGGCCAACTACGCGGTGGCCAAGGGCTTGATGCCCGGGGTCATCGGTCCGTCCGGCTTCATCCTGGTGCGGGTGCTGGGCGCGGTGGCGCTGTTCTGGCTGCTGCGGCTGCTGCGCCCCGAGCGCGTGGCATGGAGCGATGCGCCCCGCCTGGTGCTGTGCGCGGTCTTCGGTGTGGCGCTCAATCAGCTCTGCTTCTTCCATGGCCTGATGCGCACAAGCCCGCTGCACGCCAGCCTCATCATGGTGGCCGCGCCCATCCTGGTGCTGGTGTTCGCCGCGGTGCTCATCGGCGAACGGGTCACCTGGGGCAAGGCCGTGGGCATCGCCCTGGGCGCCACTGGGGCCACCGTGCTGCTGGTGCTGGGGGCCGGGGGCGCCGATGTGGGGGCCACGCTGGCGGGCGACGGCTTCATCCTGGTGAACGCGGCCTCCTTCGCGCTGTACCTCGTGCTGGTGAAGCCGCTGATGCGCACCTACACCGCCGTCACGGTCATGGCCTGGAGCTTCGCCATCGGCACGGTGCTGGTGCTGCCCTTCGGCGTGGCAGATGTGGCCACCGTGCTCTGGACGACGTTGGGTGCCGGCATCTGGTGGGCCATCGCTTTCGTGGTGGTGGGCGTCACCTTCGTGGCCTACCTGCTGAACACCTGGGCCCTGCGCGTGGTGGACCCCGGCGTGGTGGGCACCTACATCTACCTGCAGCCCGTGATGGCGGTGGCCTTCGCGTGGGTGTACGCGGTGGGCGGCATCGCTCCGGCGGGTGCGCTCGCGCCACCGGAGATCCGGCCCGTGCACGGGCTCTGCGCGGCGCTCATCTTCCTGGGCGTGCACCTGGTGAACCGCGCGGACCGTCGCGCGTGAGGGCGGCCGATACCTTTGGCGAAAACCAGGGGATGCTGCGATCGATGACCGGCTTCGGCCGGGCGGAAGGCCCGGTGGGCGAACGCAAGGCGAGCGTGGAGCTGCGGTCGCTCAACAGCAAGCAGCTGGACCTGCTGATGAAGCTGCCCGCCGCGCACCGCGAACGGGAGGCCGAGCTGCGCGCGTGGCTCGCCGAGCGGGTGGTGCGGGGCAAGGTGGAGCTCTTCGTGAACATCGACGCCGTGCGCGCGGTCGACCGGTCGGCGCTGGACGCCCCGACGATCAAGGCGCAATACGAACAGCTGAAGGCCCTGGCCGATGCGGTGGCCCCGGGGCACACGACCGACCTCCTGGGCATCGTGCTCCGGCAGGCCGAACAGCAGAAGCCCACGGAAGAGCCCACGGACCCGGCCGAGTGGGAGGCCCTGCTGGCCCTGGTCCAGCAGGCCACGGCGGCCTTCACCACCTACCGCACCGAGGAAGGCGCCCGCCTGATGGACGACCTGCGGTCCACCGTGGCGCGCGTGGAAGCGCTGCTGGCCGAGGTGGAGGCCTTGGACGCGGGACGAACCGACCGCGTGCGCGACCGGTTGCGGAGCAAGGTGGAGGAGCTGGGCACCACGGTGGACCGGAACCGCTTCGAGCAGGAGCTGGTCTACTACCTGGAGAAGTTCGACATCAACGAGGAGAAGGTGCGCCTGAAGGCCCACTGCGCCTACTTCCTGGAGACCCTTGCCGCCCCGGACCAGCAGGGGCGCAAGCTGGGCTTCATCGCCCAGGAGATGGGCCGCGAGATGAACACCATCGGCTCCAAGGCCAACGATGCGGCCATGCAGAAGCTGGTGGTGCGCATGAAGGACGACCTGGAGAAGATCAAGGAGCAACTCCTGAACGTGCTGTGAAGGCGGAAGGCAAATGCGTGATCTGCTCGGCGCCCTCTGGCGCTGGCAAGACCACCCTGGTGCGTCATCTGCTGGATCGGGTGCCCACGCTGGCCTTCTCCATCTCGGCCACGAGCCGACCGCGCCGCGCCAACGAGGTGGACGGGGTGGACTACCACTTCCTGAGCCCGGAGGCCTTCCGTGAGCGCATCGCGCAGGACGCCTTCGTGGAGTGGGAGGAGGTGTATCCGGGCCGGTACTACGGCACGTTGCGCAGCGAGGTGGAACGGCTGTGGGCGGAAGGACGGCACATCGTCTTCGACGTGGACGTGGTGGGCGGGCTGAACCTCAAGGCGCGGTTCGGCGAACGCGCGCTGGCCCTCTTCATCCAGCCGCCATCGCTTGAGGTGCTCGCGGAGCGCCTGGCCCGGCGTGGCACGGAGACGGCGGAGACCTTGAAGGTGCGGGTGGACAAGGCCGCCGAAGAGCTCAAGGCCGCTCCGCGGTTCGATGCCGTGGTGGTGAACGACGACCTGGACCGGGCCTGCAGGGAGGCGGTGGACCGGGTCCGCAGCTTTCTGGAGCGATGACCATCGCCTGCCTCTTCGGCACCTTCGATCCGCCGCACCGGGGCCACGTGCACATCGCCCGGCGCGTGCTGCAGGTGCCGGGGATCGATCGCGTGTGGCTGGTGGTGACCCCGCGCAACCCCTTCAAACTGGACCGCGTCATCAGTGCCGATGCGGACCGCATGGCCATGGTGCGCCTGGCGGTTCAGGGGCTGCGCGGCGTGGAGGCCAGCGATGCCGAGCTGGGGCTGCCCCCGCCCAACTACACCGCGGATACGCTGCAGGTGTTCCGAACCCGCTGGCCGGAACATCGGTTCGCGCTGGTGATCGGCAGCGACAACCTCGCGCAGTTGCATCGGTGGAAGGCCCCGGAGACCATTCTGGCGAACCACCCTGTGCTGGTGTACCCGCGGCCCGGTGTCGAGCTTCAACAGGGGCTGTCGGGCCTGGCCGATCACGCTCGCATCACGCTGCTGGAGGGGCCGGTGATGGAGGTGAGCAGCACGCGCATCCGAACGGCCATCCGGGAAGGCCGCGATCCGGGACCTGACCTGGACCCGGCGGTGTACGCTCACATCGCCGAACGGAAGCTCTACAGGGACTGAAGCGTCAGCGGGGCCACGCGCTCGGCGGCCTTGTGCAGGTGGTCGCCCAGGACCTCCAAGGAGCGGGTCAACGCTTGTTCGTTCACCACGTGCAGGTCGCAGTGGTGGCGGTAGGGCTCCAGGTAGTTGCGGTAGGCGGGCAGCACATGGTGCTCCCATTGGTAGAGCACCTCCTCGGCGCCATAGCCACGTTCCACGCGGTCGCGCTCCAAACGCCGTCGCAGCTGGGTGTCCAGGCGGGCCTCCACGAACACGCGCAGGTCGAACAGCTCACGGAGCGGTTCATGGTGGAGCACGAAAAGGCCTTCCACCACGATCACCGGGGCCGGAGCGATCTCGATGCGTCGGGGTTCGCGGCCCTCCTGGTTGAAGGTGTACTCCGTCCGGACCAGGGTGTCGCCGGCCACCAGCAGTTGGACATCGCGCACCAGCGCATCCAGGTCGATGGCGGTGGGCAGGTCGAAGTTCACCCGGCCGTTGGCATCCAGGGCCTGTTCGTGCTTGGGCCTGTAGTAGTCGTCCTGGGAGATGAGGCACAGGCTGCCATTGGGGAGCCGGTCGCGCAGGGCGCGCACCAGGCTGGTCTTGCCCGAGCCACTGCCGCCCGCGATGCCCACCAGGTAGGCGCCCCTGTGCATGCGGGCAAAGGTAGCCGATCCGCTTTGCGGATGTGAGCGACTGATGATCAAGGCGTTGGGCTGTTCCGTTCGGGCCGCGAATTCGTTTGGCACGATGCTTGGAAATGAGGAGGCCAGCAACAACCCCAACGACCATGAAGACCCGCACGAACCGCGTGGAGCGCTTGAAGAAGCAGGCCCGGCGCCTGATGCTGGCCGGGGATGTATCACGCTACATGAGCAAGCTCAGGGAACTTTACGAGACGCGTTCCAGCGGGAACGGGCTCGCGATCGGATAGGCGCCTGGTCCGGGGGACCGGACCGGGGACCTGGTTTTGGTGAAAGAAGGACGGGGCCTGTGGTGGGCCCCGTTCCTTTTTCCAGGCCCCGCAAGGGTTGTGGCGTGATCCGACGGGCGTGGTGGATCCTTTTGCCCGCACCCCCGTACAAGGTGCCCATGACGAAGAAGGACAAGATAGCCTTCATCAAGAGCAGCAAGCGCAAATCGCACGTGTACCACGATCTGCAGCGCTACTCGGACCAGCAGCTCAACGACCTCATCCGTGAGATCGTGCAGGGCCTGGTGCGGGAGAGCGAGATCATCGCCAACGCCTACATCAACGGCTATCGGTGAACACGAGCAGGATGCGCGCGCCGGCTTGAGCGAAGGCTGGGAGCGACAGGTAACCGGGCCCGGACGAACGTTCGGGCCTTGTTACTTCCGGCCTCAGCCTTCCGAGCATCCACCCCAACGACGCTGGGACGAACGGGTCGGAACGGTACCTTCACCGATACCAAACCCCCGGACATGAGAACACTGTACACCTTGCTGGCGGCCGCCCCCTTGTCGGCCTTCGGCCAATCGCTGGTCTCCACCCAGCCGGAGCTGCGCACCGCCCTGCTGGAGGATTTCACCGGCATCCATTGCCAGTACTGCCCCGAAGGGCATACCGTGGCGGCGGCCATCGAGGCTTCGGCACCTGACCGCGTCGTCATCGTGGGCGTGCACGCCGGCCCCTACGCCACGCCGGGCACCGGGGAGCCGGATTTCCGCACCCAGGCAGGCACCGACATCGACGCCCATTTCACCATCGCGGGCTACCCGGCGGGTGTCATCAACCGCCACCTCTTCAACGGCGCGGATGACCTGGGTCGCGGCCAGTGGGAAGGCGCCGTGAACGAGATCCTCGGTCTCAGCTCTCCGGTGAACCTGGGCGTGGAGAGCAGCTTCGACGCCGTTTCGCGCGACCTCACGGTGAACGTGGTGGCCTACTACACGGACAACAGCCCGGCAGGCAACGACTTCATCAGCGTGCTGTTGAAGGAGAGCGACATCATCGGCCCGCAGACCAGCACGGGTGGCAACATCCCCAACTACAACCACGAGCATGTGCTGCGCGCCTACATCACGCCCACGTGGGGCGATGAGGTGACCACCACCACGGCGGGCACCACCGTGACGCGCACGTACACCTACAACGTTCCGGTCGACTTCGACATCGCGCACTGCGAGGTGGTGGCGTTCATCAGCGAGGACCAGAGCGAGGTGTATCAGGTGCGCGAGGTGATGGCCGATGGCGGCACCACCTTGCTGATCGGCGGCCTGGACGGACCGACCACGCCCTATGCCGCAGGGACCAGCGGCTCATCCACCGCCTTCGGCGCCACGTTCACGAACGCCCTGGGCGCGGATGGACCGTTCACCGTCACGCTCGCCAGCACCGATGCCCCGGCCGATTGGTCCGCGGGCTTCACCGTGATGGGCAACGCATACACCGGCAGCGCCACGGTGACCTTCGCCAACGGAACGCCCGAGGCCATCGCCGTCGACATCCAACCCGGCGCCAGCGCGGGTGTGGCCACCTACACCCTCACGGTGGCCTCGGTGGATGAACCCAACGCGCCGGTCCTGTTCGAGCTGATGCACGTGATCAGCGGCGTCACCGACCTGGTGATCACCAACCCGCAGGCCGAGCCGCACGATCCCCTGTACATGGCCGGACTGGCCGCCGCCAACCAGGCCGGCCGCGCCAAGACCAGCCGCGCGCTGTTCGGGGGCTTCGCCGGTGCCGGTGCGCTGGGAGACGTGAACAACCTCTATTACAACGTCAGCTGGACCTTCCCCAGTCTCACGGACGATGTGGTGGCCCAGCTCGAAGCCTTCCTGGATGGCGGTGGCAACCTGATGATCGCCGGCCAGGACATCGGCTGGGACCAGAGCGGTGACCCCAACGCGTACGGCACGGCCATCACCCAGGCCTTTTACGAGGACTACATGTACGCGGACTATGTGGCGGATGGCAGCACGGCGAACAGTTCGGTGAACTTCGAGGACAACGATGTGGTGTTCGGCGGGGTGCCCAACTCGAACATCAACAACGTGTTCCAGGGCAACAGCTATCCGGAGGAGATCACGCCCATCGCTCCGGCCGTGCCCATCCTGCGCTACAACAACCCCAGCAAGATCGGCGGACTGCGGGTGCAGACCGCTACCTACAAGCTGGTGTACTTCGGCGTGGGCCCCGAGCAGATGACCACCGCCAGCGTGGGCGAGCAGATGGTGAAGCTGAGCCACGACTGGTTCTATGGCCTGGTGAACGTGGAGGACCTGGATGCCGCCTTCGGCGGATCCCTCTGGCCGGTGCCGGCGGATGGCGAACTGAACGTGGCGCTCGAGCAGCCCGTCACCGCCTGGCAGGTGATCGACGCCGCGGGTCGTTCGGTGCTGAGCCCGCGCACGGTGACCGCCACCGACCGCTTGGTGGTGAACGTTTCGGGACTGGCGAACGGGGCGTATTCGCTGGTGGTGACCGCGGCCGACGGACGGCGCGCAGCGCGCAGCTTCACGGTGGCGCACTGACGCGACCCCCGCAGGCAGGCAGGGCCGGTGGCGATCGCCACCGGCCCTGCCCGTTCCGGACCCATCCTGGCCTGGATCATTAGCTTTAGGCCATGAGCCGACCTGCGAACATCCGTTGGCGCCTGAAGCCCGATCCCGACCCCGCGGCGGTGGCCGCATTGACCAACGACCGCTGCCCGGCACCGCTGGCCCGGGTGCTCGCGCAACGTGGCATCACCGGTCCCTCGGAGGCTTCCGCGTTCTTCCGCCCCGACCGGCGCGGGCTGCACGATCCCTTCCTGATGGCCGACATGCAGCGGGCCGTGGAACGCATCGAGCGGGCCCTGGGCGATGGCGAGCGCATCATGGTCTATGGCGATTACGATGTGGACGGTACCACGGCCGTGGCCCTGGTCACCAGTTTCCTCCATCGCTTCACCGGCCAGCTGTCCTTCTACATCCCCGATCGCTACGCTGAAGGCTATGGCATCTCCACCCAGGGCATCGACCATGCCGCGCGCGAAGGCGTGGGCCTGATCATCGCGCTGGACTGCGGCATCAAGGCGGTGGACAAGGTGGCCTATGCGGCGGAGAAGGGCATCGACATGATCATCTGCGACCACCACCGGCCCGGCGAGGTGCTTCCGGCGGCCGTGGCGGTGCTCGACCCCAAGCGCGACGACTGTCCCTATCCCTACAAGGAGCTCAGCGGCTGCGGCATCGGCTTCAAGCTCATGCAGGGCCTGGCCACGCGCAACGGCATCCCGTTCAGTGAACTGGAGGCCCTGCTCGACCTGGTGGCGGTGAGCACCGCCTGCGACATCGTGCCGGTGACCGGGGAGAACCGGATCCTGTGCGCTGCCGGCCTGGACCGGTTGAACAAGGATCCCCGTCCCGGGATCAAGGCCATGCTGGAAATGGCCAACGTGAAACGCGCCCTCACGGTCACCGACCTGGTCTTTGTCCTCGGTCCCCGGATCAACGCGGCGGGCCGCATCGAGCACGGGCGGCAGGCGGTGGAACTGCTGCTGGCGCACGATGCCGCGCAGGCCGAGCAGATGAGCGCCCGCATCGACCGCAACAACGTGGAGCGCCAGGGCCTGGACAAGGAGACCACCCGGCAGGCGTTGGAGCGCATCGCCACCGATGAGTTCCTGCAGGCCTCCTGGAGCACCGTGGTCTTCGATCCCGGCTGGCACAAGGGCGTCATCGGCATCGTGGCCTCGCGCTTGATCGACGTGCATTACCGGCCCACCATCGTCCTCACCGAGAGCAACGGCAAGGTGGCGGGCTCGGCGCGCAGCGTGAAGGGCTTCGATGTCTACGAGGCCATCAGCGCCTGCAGCGACCTGCTGGAGCAGTTCGGCGGCCACACCTATGCGGCCGGGCTCACGCTCGATCCGGCGAACCTGGAGGCCTTCCGCAGGCGCTTCGAGGAGGTGGTGCGCGGCACCCTGCGCGAGGAGCAGCGCACGCCCGAGGAGGAGGTGGATGCCGAGATCACCTTGCGCGACATCAACGACCGCTTCGTGCGTGTGCTGCACCACATGGCCCCCTACGGCCCCGGCAACATGCGTCCGGTCTTCCTCACCCGCGGGGTGGTGGACAAGGGGCGGGCGCGCATCGTGGGCGAGAACCACCTGAAGATGAACCTGGCCGACCCCAACGACCCACGCCGGGAGCTGGACGCCATCGCCTTCCGCCAGGGCCATCACATGGACCTGGTGCGCTCCGGCGCGCCGTTCAGCGTCATCTACACCCTGGAGGAGAACACGTGGAACGGCCGCACCACCGTGCAGATGAACATCAAGGACATCAAGCCCGGCACCGCCGACCTGCTCGTGAACGAACCGTTGGCCAGCGCCGTGGGCGAACCCGCCTGATCGAACCCTCAAGAACCCCCTGCGTCCAACAGCCCATGCGCCACCTGCTCACTACTGTGCTCGTGCTGCCGCTTGCTGCGACCGCGCAGATCACCACGCCCACCTGGAGCGCGGACATCGCGTGCATCGTGTTCTCGCACTGCGCACCCTGCCACCGCGAGGGTGGGGCGGGCCACTTCCCGCTCACCAGCTACCTGGATGCGTACCCCTACCGCAACGACATCCGCGATGCCACGCAGCTGCGCCTGATGCCGCCCTGGCCGCCCGACGAGGACTACCGCAGCCTGGCGCACGAGCGCCTGTTGACCCCGGACGAGGTGGACCTCATCGCGGCCTGGGTGAACGGGGGTGCTCCGGAAGGGGACCCGAACCTGGCCCCGCCGCCACCCGTCTTCGCCAGCGACTGGGTGATCGCGCAGCCGGACATCACCGCGCGGATGGAGGAATACGTGGTGCCGCCCTCCACCAACGACAACTACCGCTGCTTCGTGCTGCCCATCAACAACCCCACGGACCGCTTCATCACGGGCTTCGAGGTGGTGCCGGGCAATACATCGGTGGTGCATCACGTGCTCGTGTTCACCGATGAGACCGGCCAGGCGGCCCAGCTCGATGCGGGCGATCCCGAGCCGGGCTATGCGAGCTTCGGCGGCATCGGGGTGTCCGGCGCCAAGCTGGTGGGCGAATGGGTGCCGGGGGCCGATCCCTACTTCACACCACCCGGCATGGGGCTGCCGCTGCCGGCCAACGCCGACCTGGTGATCCAGGTGCACTATCCGGCGGGCAGCAGCTTCGCGCTGGACAGCACCCGCGTGAACCTGCAGCTGTCGCCGGGCGGCTTCGTGCGTGAGATGGCCTTGGACCCCATCCTGGAACATGGGGCCACGCTGATCGACGGTCCCCTGGTGATCCCGCCCAACGTGGTGAAGACGTTCCACAACCAGTACACGGTTCCCATCCCGGCCACCATCACGGCCATCGGCCCGCACGCTCACCTGCTGTGCATGCGCATGAAGGCCTACGCCGTGCTGCCGGGCAACGACACCGTGCCGCTGATCGACATTCCCGAGTGGAATTTCCGCTGGCAGGGGCTCTACGCGTTCCGCAAGCCGATCTTCCTGCCCACGGGCACGGTGCTGCATGGCGAGGCCACTTACGACAACACCACCGCGAACCCGGACAACCCCAACGATCCACCGCAATGGGTGACGCTGGGCGAGGCCACCACCGACGAGATGATGCTCTTCTACTTCGGGTGGACCTTCGGCCTGGCCTCCGATACGCTGATCGTGGTGGACACCGCCGCGCATGCCGTGCATCACCTGGATTGCGAACCTTCCACGCCGGTGGGCCTGCCGGACCCGGCGGAGGTGGCCGATCCGCGTGTGCATCCCGTGCCCGCCGACGACCAGGTGTTCCTCTCCGGGCTGGCCGGCCCCGGCACGCTCGAGCTGCGCGATGCCGCAGGACGGCTCTGCGGACGCTGGAGCGTGCGCGGCCATGCGCACGCGCTCGATCTGCAGAACGTGAAGAGCGGGGCCTATGTCGCGCTGCTGCGCGACGAACGCGGCCAGGTGGTCCAACGCGTGCGGGTGCTGAAGCGATGATCCAGGTGGGCGGCGACGAGCATTGGATGCGCCAGGCCCTGCGCGAGGCCGAGCGCGCCTTCAGCCTGGACGAGGTGCCCGTGGGCGCTGTGGTGGTGTGCCAGGACCGCATCATCG
The DNA here is from genome assembly GCA_016715895.1 of Flavobacteriales bacterium. Lineage (NCBI taxonomy): Bacteria > Pseudomonadati > Bacteroidota > Flavobacteriia > Flavobacteriales > Flavobacteriales bacterium. Next base: position 1,043,749 of record JADJXH010000004.1, read on the forward strand.
CCAAGGCGCACAACCTTACCGAGCGGCTCAACGACGTCACCGCCCATGCCGAAATGCAGTGCATCACCGCGGCGGCCACGCACCTGGGCGGCAAGTACCTCGCGGACTGCACGCTGTACGTCACGCTTGAGCCCTGTGTGATGTGCGCCGGGGCTCTGCGCTGGTCGCAGCTGGGGCGGCTGGTCTTTGGTGCGTTCGATGAGAAGGCCGGCTACCGGCGCATCGGGGCGAGCCTGATGCATCCCAAGACCCAGGTGACCGGCGGCGTGCTGGAGCCCGAGTGCGCGGACCTGATGAAGGCCTTCTTCCGGAGGAAGCGGGCGTTGTGAGCTCAGGGAGCTGGGTGTGCCACACGCAGAGGCGCAGTGGGCGCAGGGCAAGTTCATTGTCGATGACGGGTTGAGAATGATCGGTCCAGATCACGATCACCTCCGCACCGTCACGGCGAGGCGCATGCGTGGTGGGTGGTGCGCAGGGCGCCGTGGCAGTCTCCCCTGAGCGGTGGGGAACGCAATTGCCCTACGGCGTGAAGCCCACATGAATTTTTCAACCAGCACCACCACCTGGCTCGTCGTCGACTATTTTCGACCTGCCATGCCTGCCGTGAAGCATACCCCCAGTGAACGCGGACCACACGGATCGCCACTGGTGGCGTGCGCTGCAAGTGGACGGCTTGTGGCCGGAAGCTGGCAGCCTGCGGCTGGAAGCTTGAAGCTGGAAGCCGACAAGCCGACAAGCCGACAAGCCGACAAGCCGACAAGCCGACAAGCCGACAAGCCGACAAGCCGGCCGAACGGGAATCTACCAAGGTAGACACAGGACAGCCAGCCCGAATGAAAGAAGCCCCCGGCGCTTGCAACACCAGGGGCCTCGGTTACTCATGTTCCACCTAACCCTCGCTAAAAGGTGAACGAAACAGAGCAGCGCGAAGATATGGAGCCTCCCCGGCAGCGCCGGGCAGCGCCCCCGCCACCCAAGCGGTCTTTTGGGCGGGCACGCAGAAGGCGCCATGGCCGCGGACAACCCGAAGAACCAGGAGGCGGGCCGGATCGATGCTCCCGGCCGATACGAACTTGACGATGATGAACTCCGCCAACACACTGTTCCCCGCGGGTAGCAAAGTGCTCGCCATGGCCGTGGCAATGGTGCTGTGCTCCATCACCTCAACCGCGCAGGCCCAGAACCTCGTGCCCAACGGATCGTTCGAGGAGTATTTGACGTGTCCAGAGTTCTTTGGTCAGTGGGCCTTAGTAGAGGGCTGGACCAGTCCGTACACCCTGAGCAGCGATTATTTCAATGCCTGTTCGGCAGGGGTGATCTCGGGCGTACCCCTTAACCAATTCGGGTATCAGCTACCCTACGATGGTGACGGGTACATGGGTTTGGCTACCTATGCTCAAGGCGATCCGGACTACCGAGAGATCATTGCTACGGAACTTCTGCAGCCACTGCAGGTAGGGGTTCCTGTCTGTGTCTCCATGAAAGTGGCTTGCGGAGGCTTCGTCGCGGCTTCGGCGAATTCCGCAGCTTGGAAGGCACGAGGACCTGGGCTACGGTTTTTCGTGAACCTCCCCACGGATTGGGGTGCGCTGCTCTACCCGAACGATGCGGCGATCCACATGGATACGGTGCTGGCAGATACGGCCAATTGGGTCGACGTGAGCGGGTACTACGTGCCGGACTCCGCCTATCGCTTCTTGGCGATCACCAATTTTTTCGCCGACTCTCTGAGCTGGCCTGAAGTGCAGGATATCGGCGGAGGGCTTCCAGGCGCATACGCATTCGTGGACGACGTGCGGGTGTCTGAAGACCTAGCCTACTGTGGATCGAACGTGGGCGTGGTTGAGCACGGTGCCATGGGTGCTCAGGTGACCTGGGACGCGTTCGGAAGCGTTGTAACAATACGCTCCGGCGAGCCGGTGTTGCCAGGCGCTTGGATCGACCTGCATAATGGGCAAGGCCAGTTGGTGCGCCAGGTGCAGTGGCCCAGGGGTGCGTCGCAGGTCGTGCTCTCAATGGCGGACCTGACGACTGGGTTTTATGTGCTGATTTACGGCGGTAGTCGAGGCGCCGCCCGATCCATACGCCTCGTTCACTCCACACCTTAACTCGTCGATGCCATGAACAACTTCCTTCCGCGAACAGTGCCGCTCGCCTTGGTGCTCGCACTAAGCACACCGTCGTTCGGCCAGGGCAACAACATGTTCCAAACGACCGGCCTCGGCGATCAGTACCTGGCTCCCTCGCCGCCGCTGTTCCCGTTCGCACCGCGCAGTGTGAACATCGGTACCTTGCCGGTAGGCTTGGCAGCCACCCTCCGCGTCCGCGGCGACCAACTGCCAGTGAACGATTTCTTCGACCCCACCTACCGATGCACCTTTCGAACGGATGTCGGCAGTGGGATCAACCAGAACTGGAGCATGGTGCGGGGCGCGGAGGAGATCGGGCGTCTGTGGCATACCAATCCACCACCGGGTACCAACCTCTCCGCGTTCAATGTTCAAGCACGGCATCCATCCGGCAACCTATGGCTTCGGAATGCGGATGGGGACGGGGTGGTCGTTCATTTCAATGGCACGGCGGGACAATAGAAGGACGGCATGTCCTTCGGGTCTGCCATTGGGCACGGGGCAGCTATACCTTGCGTATGGAGACAAGTAGAGGAGTCGAGTTCCAAAAGTTCGTTTTGGGCGAATAGGGTGTATCGTTCCGGTCTTTTCAGTGAACAACAAACACGAAAGGACATGAGGGCAATGCACATGGTGCAGCTTAGGTATTTGCTTGGCACCGTGCGGGTCGGAGCAACGCGATCGGTTGAAAACTATTTCCGCCGATCTATGGACGGTTTCAGCAGCGATCCGCGTAGCTTGTGAGACACATGGAACGGACATTGATCGCAATTGTGGGGGGATGCGCATCCCTGTCCGGTATCGGCCAGAACCTCGTGCCGAACCCCAGCTTTGAACTACCTGAGGACAGTTGTAGCTGGCAATGCTGCTTTAACATCGGCTCCCGGCCATTGCATTGGTATAGCTGGACGAACAGCCCGGATCATTTCAGCATTTGCGCTGGTGATGCGGGAGGGAACGACAGCTTGGTGTCGGTGCCTCAGAACGGATGGAGCTATCAACAGCCTTCGACCGGAGGGTCCTACATAGGCGCCTACGCCTACGACGGATATGCGGCGGAGTACCGGGAATATGTTGGCGCTCAGTTACTGGAACCCCTTGTGCCGGGTTGCGCCTACCAACTTCGATTCAGGACCAATCCCGCTCATGGTGGGAACTACTGGATGTATGAAGGAGGCGTATGTGACAATGTGGGCATGCTGTTGACCACCACGTCCAATGCCTGGACCGGGACCAGCGGTCCGCCTTTCGGGTTCAGGAACTTCGCCCACCTGCGCACCCTGACCCCCGTGGAGGACACCCTGGGTTGGACATTGGTCGAAGGGACCATCGTTGCGGATAGTGCCTACATGTATGTCGTATTGGGCAACTTCTTCACCGATGCGTTGACCTCCGGTTACCCACTAGGGAGCACATCGACGGATATCGCATACTACCTGTACGACGAGGTGGAAGTTCTGCCCGTGGATGCCGATTGCCATGGTTTGGGGTTGGGTGAGATGTACACAACTGAGCCGGTCATTGAATTACTGCCTTCAAGCTTCCGAGTGACCGCGAGGGAGCGGTTGAAAGCAACACTGCACGACGGTACAGGACGGACCTGTTCCCAAATTGAAGATCTCGACGGGGTCGTGGAGATGGAATTCCCTAGTAGTCCAGGTTTGTATGTGTTGTTGGTGGAGGCCAGGGACAGGACGTTCATACGCAAGTTCGTACTACCGTAGACCAACTGCCTCGCGCACAAACCCAACGACCATGTTCCGAAGTACACATGTTTTCCTGTGCCTGCTCATGTTCATCGCACAGAGGACCAACGGACAGGAATGGAACCGGGTACCTGGAGGAAACATCATCAGCGCTACGGAATGGCTTGGCGCCGATGTGGGGAGCACAGTGCCCCTCCGGATCGAAACGCGGGTTGACCAGCCGATCGAATTCTTCACCGAGACCGATGAACGAATGAGGATCTCCCCCGTTCGTACCGGTCAAACCATCAACACCTACCCGAACCTGGACCTGACCGGATTTGTGGGGGTGGGGGACTTCGGCAGCACGCCATCGGTCTTTCGGCACCCAGCGGCGCGCGTCCACGCAGAGAACGGAGCCTCCACGGAGGAGGGCTACCGCTCCATGCTCGGGGAAGGATTCCTGGCAACGCGCGGTGAGTCCATGTTCTATGGTGGCTTGCTCAACGGACTGGAAGGTGGGATCGCCTGGGCGCGGAAGCGGGCGCCAGGTTTCCCTACCGCCCCTTTACGGTTCATCTACACCGGTACGGATGGAACCACCACTACCGCGGCCGGGATCGACGGCCTTGAGATCGCCCGGCTGCAACCCGCCCTCTCCTTGAACGAAGGCTACTTTGGCGTGGGAGATTGGACCACCATTGCCCCGCTCCTTCCCGACGAACGCCTTGACCTGGCCGACCAGACCATCCGGCTGCGCAACTTCATGGACCCGCTGCCCAACTACCTGACCACCTCCTACGAGAATGCGGCACTGACCCGCGCGGTGATGGTTGACCCGGACGATGGCCGGCTTTATTGGAAGGACATCTCGGGTCTGGTGGGCGACTGCGAATGGCAGATGAACACCACCGCGCCGAACCATGTGTACACAGCGGTGGGTGCAGTGGGCGCAGGGCAAGTTCATTGTCGATGACGGGTTGAGAATGATCGGTCCAGATCACGATCACCTCCGCACCGTCACTGCGAGGCGCATGCGTGGTGGGTGGTGCGCAGGGCGCCGTGGCAGTCTCCCCTGAGCGGTGGGGAACGCAATTGCCCTACGGCGTGAAGCCCACATGAATTTTTCAACCAGCAGCACCACCTGGCTCGTCGTCGACTATTTTCGACCTGCCATGCCTGCCGTGAAGCATACCCCCAGTGAACGCGGACCACACGGATCGCCACTGGTGGCGTGCGCTGCAAGTGGACGGCTTGTGGCCGGAAGCTGGCAGCCTGCGGCTGGAAGCTTGAAGCTGGAAGCCGACAAGCCGACAAGCCGACAAGCCGACAAGCCGGCCGAACGGGAATCTACCAAGGTAGACACAGGACAGCCAGCCCGAATGAAAGAAGCCCCCGGCGCTTGCAACACCAGGGGCCTCGGTTACTCATGTTCCACCTAACCCTCGCTAAAAGGTAAACGAAACAGAGCAGCGCGAAGATATGGAGCCTCCCCGGCAGCGCCGGGCAGCGCCCCCGCCGCCCAGGCGGTCTTATGGGCGGGCACGCGGAAGGCGCCATGGCCGCGGACAACCCGAAGAACCAGGAGGCGGGCCGGAGCGATGCTCCCGGCCGATACGAACTTGACGATGATGAACTCCGCCAACACACTGTTCCCCGCGGGTAGCAAGGTGCCGACCATGGCCGTGGCAATGGTGCTGTGCTCCATCACCTCCACCGCGCAGGCCCAGAACCTGGTGCCCAACTCGGGGTTCGAAGTGGCGGACTCCTGCTCGGAAGCTGGCTTTGGAGTGGATGGCCCGCTCCATTGGCATAGCGCCAATGGAACCCCTGATCATTTGCAGGGCTGCTTGCCGTATGGTAGTGCCTTCGGCTTGCCCATGAATTTCATCACCTTCCAGTACCCTTTCGAGGGCTCCTCGTGCGCAGGCATGCTCACCTACCATCAGAATGGTTCATCCGAGTATCGCGAATGGATCATGGCTCCTTTGCTGGAACCCTTGGTGGTGGGGCAGACCTACTACTGCAGCTTCCGGGCAAATGCGGCCTTCGGCGGCAATGCCCAGTATCCGCAGATCTGGTTGGCCAACGACAAGGTGGGCATGCTCTTTAGCATGCAGGACCGCCCGTGGGTTTGGGGTGATCCCTACCCGGTGCCGCCCGACCATGCGCACGTTCTGTATCCGCAGATCCTCGCGGATACGGTGGGTTGGACCTTGGTGAGCGGCAGCTTCGTGGCCGACAGTGCCTACCAGTACGTGATGATCGGGCAGTTCTTCAGCAATGCCTTGACGGATACGCTGCAGTTTTCTCCAGAGGGCATTCCTTGGTACTGGTTGCCCCGGGCATACACTCTGGTGGATGCAGTCTGTGTCTCAGCCAGCCCGGATGGTTGCGATCTAGGACAAGGGGTGGGTGAGGCGCAGGCCGCAGGCCCGGCATTGTTCCCTAATCCTGCGCAAGACCACCTGGTCGTGGGCCAACGGGCGGGGGCTGAAGCACAGGTGTTGGATTTTGTGGGTCGGTTGCTTTGGCAGGGCCGGGTCACCAGCGATCGCTGGGTGCTGGAGGTGGGGTCTTGGGCGCGAGGTACCTACGTGCTGCGCATGGCGCATCGCAGCCGGGTGGAAACGCACAAGTTCGTATTGGCCGAATAGCGAGCATCGTTCTTGTCCATTCGATGAATCGAAAACACGAAAGGACATGAGGGCAATGCACATGGTGCAGCTTAGGTATTTGCTTGGCACCGTGCGGGTCGGAGCAACGCGATCGGTTGAAAACTATTTCCGCCGATCTAAGGACGGTTTCAGCAGCGATGCGCGTAGCTTGTGAGACACATGGAACGGACATTGATCGCAATTGTGGGGGGATGCGCATCCCTGTCCGGTATCGGCCAGAACCTCGTGCCGAACCCCAGCTTTGAACTACCTGAGGACAGTTGTAGCTGGCAATGCTGCTTTAACATCGGCTCCCGGCCATTGCATTGGTATAGCTGGACGAACAGCCCTGAGCATTTCAGCATTTGCGCTGGTGATGCGGGAGGGAACGACAGCTTGGTGTCGGTGCCTCAGAACGGATGGAGCTATCAACAGCCTTCGACCGGAGGGTCCTACATAGGGGCCTACGCCTATGACGGATATGCAGCGGAGTACCGGGAATATGTTGGCGCTCAGTTGCTGGAACCGCTTGTACCGGGTTGCGCCTACCAACTTCGATTCAGGACCAATCCCGCCCATGGTGGGAACTACTGGATGTATGAAGGAGGCGTATGTGACAATGTGGGCATACTGTTGACCACCACGTCCAATGCCTGGACCGGGACCAGCGGTCCGCTCTTCGGGTTCAGGAACTTCGCCCACCTGCGCACCCTGACCCCCGTGGAGGACACCCTGGGTTGGACATTGGTCGAAGGGACCATCGTTGCGGATAGTGCCTACATGTATGTCGTATTGGGCAACTTCTTTACCGATGCGTTGACCTCCGGTTACCCACTAGGGAGCACATCGACGGATATCGCATACTACCTGTACGACGAGGTGGAAGTTCTGCCCGTGGATGCCGATTGCCATGGTTTGGGGTTGGGTGAGATGTACACAACTGAGCCGGTCATTGAATTACTGCCTTCAAGCTTCCGAGTGACCGCGAGGGAGCGGTTGAAAGCAACACTGCACGACGGTACAGGACGGACCTGTTCCCAAATTGAAGATCTCGACGGGGTCGTGGAGATGGAATTCCCTAGTAGTCCAGGTTTGTATGTGTTGTTGGTGGAGGCCAGGGACAGGACGTTCATACGCAAGTTCGTACTACCGTAGACCAACTGCCTCGCGCACAAACCCAACTAACATGAAACGAAGAACTCATGTTTTCCTGTGCTTGCTCATGTTCATCGCACAGAGGACCAACGCACAGGATTGGAACAGGATACCTGGTGGAAACGTTATTAACGCCACGGAGTGGCTGGGCGCCGATGTGGGGAGCACAGTGCCCCTCCGGATCGAGACGAGAGTTAACCAGCCGATCGAGTTCTATACGACGGCGGTTCTCAGGATGCTTCTCTCGCAGGATGTGACCCTTCAGACGATCAACGGATATCCCAACTTGGACCTGACCGGGTTCCTGGGGGTCGGCGACTTCGCCAACAGCCCCGGAGTTTACCGCTTCCCAGCCGCTCGTGTGCATGCCGAGAACAACTCCACCCTGGAGCTTGGCTATCGGCCCATGATCGGCGAGGGCTTTCTGGCCACGCGCGGTGAGTCTTTGTTCTACGGCGGCCTGCTCGATGGCCTGAACAGTGGGATCATCTGGTCGCGCGCCACGGGCTCCCTTGGTCCGACGGCTCCTTTCCGATTCATCTACACCGGAGATAATGGCGCCAGCACGATCGCCAACAGTGACATCGGCCTTGAGATCGCCCGGTTGCAACCCGCCCTGTCCTTGAACGAGGGCTACTTCGGAGCAGGGGATTGGACCACCATCGCCCTGCTGCCGGATGAACGGGTGGACCTGGCCGATCGCACCATTCGGTTGCGCAACTTCATGGACCCGCTGCCCAACTACCTGACCACCTCCTACGAGAATGCGGCACTGACCCGCGCGGTGATGGTTGACCCGGACGATGGCCGGCTTTACTGGAAGGACATCTCGGGTCTGGTGGGCGACTGCGAATGGCAGATGAACACCACCGCGCCGAACCATGTGTACACAGCGGTGGGTGCAGTGGATCCGGACTGTCCCGATCGGTTCGAGAGCGTCGGCGTCGGCGTGGATCTTTCCACCAGCACCGCACAGGCCAAGCTGGAGGTATACACGCAGGACATCGGCATCGGCGCTCACATCGAGAACGAGGCTGCGGACAATGATGTGCGTGGCGTGCAGGTGGAGGTGGCCAATGGAACCAGCTCCAACCGTGGGTTGAGCGTGGAAGTGACAGCTGACGGGAACGCCATCAACTACGGCATCCGCGCCGATGTCGCAGGCCCGACCGTGCGCTCACGGGGCGTGAGCGCGCAGACCAACGGAGCGAGCTACACGGCCTATGCAGGTGAGTTCCTCGCGGATGATGAAGCAGAGTTCACCACAGGGGTGATCGGGTGGGCTCGCGGTGGTGGTTTACGGATCGGCTCTGATGGACGGGCGCTGGGGAGCAAGGCCACCTACCAGATCGGTGTGCAAGGTCTGGCACTTCCCGAGCTGGGCTGTGAGGTCATGGCGCCCTTGCTGAACGCCGAGTATATCGGTGTAAGCGGCATTGCATGCAGGGAGGATGACGATCCCACAATTGTTGGGGTTTATGGCCGTACCATGGACGATGGGGGTGGCACTTGGGCCGGGTATTTCGACGGACATGTGAACATCACCGGCCTGGCCTTCTGCACGTTGATGCAGTGGGGCTCTGATGCCGACCTGAAGACCGATGTGCAGGACATCACCGGTGCGATGGGCTTGATCGATCAACTGCGTCCGACCACCTATCTGTTCGACACAGTGGCCCATCCTGCGTTGGATCTTCCGGGTGGGCTTCAAAGGGGGTTCATCGCCCAGGAGGTGGAGCAAGTGCTGCCCGATCTGGTGCGAGAGACCACCTATCTGGGCCGATCGGACTCGCTCGGGAACACTGTCGTGGCTGATGAGTCCGTGAAGACGGTGAACTACATCGGGTTCATTCCGCTGCTCGTGGCCGCCATGCAGGAGCAGCAGGCCACCATCAGCACCTTGCAGGACCAGCTAGCTACAGTTCAACAGGACCTCGCCACCTGCTGTGCGGCCCACGGAAGCACGGATCAGCGCTCCATGAGCCCCGGAGCAGGTGCGGGAGAGGCCCTGCGCACCGACCTGTTCATCGTACCCAACCCGGTGGCGGACCACACGCAGCTGCGGTACACGGTGGCCACGCCGGGCCGCACGCGGCTGGAGGTGAGCGATGCCGGCGGCAAGCGGCTGGAGGTGCTGGAGGAGGCCGTGCGGGAGGCCGGTGCCTACACCCACGACTGGACCACCACGGATCTCGCGCCCGGCACCTACCACGTCACGCTGTACCTCAACGACAGCTTCGTGGTGAAGAAGGCGGTGAAGGTGGCTCGATAGGCTTGTGCACAAGATGGGTCAGGGGCCGCTTCGCGTTACGCGGGGCGGCCCTTGGTGCATGTGCCCATCCCGCTGAGGCGGGACAGGTCGTGCCCATCCTGCTCCGCCCTCAGCGCCCGCCCCGGCTGCGCCGCTTCCGGCGGGCCTTGCCCAGCTTCTCGTGCACCAAGCGCTCGTTGAGGTCGACGGCCTGCTGGATCAGGCGGCGCAGGGCGCCCTCGGGCAGCGGGGCCGGGGCGGGCGGCGGCAGGTAATGCCTGATCTGCGCGTGGTCCGTGGGGGCGAAGAGGCCCTCGGGGTCGCCCAGATGCACACCCTCCACGAAGCCGAGCACGAGGCCTTTTTTCTGCAGGCTCAGGTAGCACATCCAGCGCCGGTGTTCATAGAAGGGGATGCCGTACTTCCAGGTCTCCGCCATCTGGGGAGAGGCCTCCAGCAGCAGGTCGCGCAGGCGCAGGGCCTGTTCGCGCCACGGAGCGGGCAGCCCCTCGAACCAACCCTGGATGCGGGCTGTGGATGGCACGGGGTGGGAGGTGGGCATGGGCCCCTTGACGGACCCGTTACTTTTGTACCGCCGTCGGGGACCGCAAATGTGGCTCCCCCGGCGGCACGCCCAACCCGAACGACCATGTACCCTCCCGAACTCGTCGCCCCCATGAAGACCGACCTCACGAGCGTCGGCTTCGAGGAGCTCAAGACCCCCGATCAAGTGGACAAGGCGCTGGCCCAGCCCGGCACCGTGCTCTGCGTGGTGAACAGCGTGTGCGGCTGTGCCGCCGGTGCCGCACGCCCCGGCGTGAAGATGAGCCTGCGTGGCGCCAAGCGGCCCGGGAAGCTCGTCACCGTGTTCGCCGGTGTGGATACCGATGCCACCATGCAGGCGCGCAAGCACTTCCTGCCCTATCCGCCCAGCAGCCCCAGCATGGCGCTGTTCAAGGACGGCAAGCTGGTGCACTTTCTGGAGCGCCACCACATCGAGGGCCGCACCGCGGAGATGATCGCGGACAACCTGCAGATGGCCTACGAGGAGTTCTGCTGAGCAGGGCTTTTCGTTACGGCAGTTGTTGCGCCCGCGTGGCCGTGGGCACCGCACCGCCGATGTTCACCAGCACCATGTCGCGGTCGTTGGCGCTGCCGGCGTACCTCACCACCCCGTCCAGGTTGGTGTCTTCGATTCGGTAGCCGGCCAGCGTGGCGGTGGGCACCGTGCCACCCACGGCCACCAGGATGGGGTCGCGGTCGTTGTTCGCGCCGGCGTAGCGGAGGGTCGCGTCAGGCTTCACGTTGCCGGTCCACAGCACCTGCACTCCGTTCACGGACTTGCGCGCGTCGGTGCCCCAGGTGGGTGTGCCGGAGGTGGTGAGGTCGATGGCCGTGATGGTGCCACCGAGGGGAAGGGCCGTGGCCGTCATGGCGCCCAAGTGGTTGCGGTGTCGCACGGCCACCTGGTAGCTGCCGGGCGCGGCGAGCAGGGCCACCGGTGACACGCCGTCCTCGGCGACGACGTCCCCATCGCGCTGCACCAGGGCCGCCCGGGTGGCCACGATGGTCGCCGGGTTCACGGCGTTGCGCAGTTCCACCAGCACCCAGTCCACCACCGCGTTGTCCCCGCTGGTGCTCGTGACCCCGGGCTGCAGGGCCTCTCCGCCACCATCGGCGGCCTGGGTGAAGCCCAGTGCCGTGTACGGTTCCGTGGCCGGGATGAGGCCGTTGGTGCGCAGCAGGTCGCGCATGCGGCCCGTGTTCGCATCGTAGGGGCCCTCGAGCATGAGCTTCACGGCCAGGCGCAGGCCGCCGTTGAGGATGGCGATGTTGTCCAGGTAGAGGCGGTCGCCGTAGTCGTTGATCCCCGTGAAGCGCAGCACCACCTGCTGGCCGTCGTAAGCGCTGAGGTCGATGTCGTGCGATTCCCATTGGTTGGCCGCCGTGGGTGCCCAGGGGCTGCTGCCCGTGGTGGTGGTGCCCAACGCCAGGGCTTCCTCGAAGTACAGCGTGGTCCAGCTTTGTCCACAGTTCGTGCTCACTTCCACGCGAAGCCCGTCGGTGTAGCTGGCCCCGTAAGGCTTGTAGGCGTGGTGGAACTGCAGCCGGGTGCCCGCACTGCCGGCCAGCGAAAGCACGGGGCTCACCAGCCGGTCCTGCTGGCCGGGGGCGTTGTAGTAGTAGTAGTCGATGCGCCAGGCCCGTGTAGCGTTGCCGTCGGCCCCTACGGCGAGCGCCTGGTTGGTCCAGGTATCAACCCCGTCGGGGTTCTCCAAGGTCCATCCGGCGGGCGTCACCAGCTGGTCCTCGGCATTGGCCGTGACCGGTGTCGGTGCACCACCGGTGGGTACGGTGATGAAGCCGGGGATGGTGCGGGTGCTGCTTCCGTTCCCGTCCATCACGGTAAGGGTGACGTCGTAGCTGCCCGGGTTGGTGTAGGACACGATGGGAGCGCGCGCCGTGCTGGTGGCGGGCGATCCGCCGGGGAAGCTCCAGCTCCAGGTGGCGTTGGTGCCATGGAGGGCGCTGTTGTCCCAGAACTGCACGGCGGGGGCCAGGCAGGTCACCGTGCGTTTGTTGGCGCTGAAGTTGGCAAGCGGCGGGGCCGGCGTTTCCAGTGCGCTCTCCCACACGCTGCGGTCGGTGCCGTTGCGCACCTTGCCTTCGCGGTAGTGGATGAGCAGACGCGTGCTGAAGGTCCTGGCCGGAAGCCCCGCGTTCCACAGGGCCCAGGCCGGCGCTGCATCGCTGCGGATGTACACGGCCCGGCGTGTTCCCAGGTAGAGGCCGCCATTGCTCCCCAGCTGGTGCGCGATGTTCGTGGGCCACTCCCCGTTCAGGTTCGCGTCCGTGATGTTCGTCCACGCCGTGCCGCCGTTCGTGGAGCGGTACACCACGTGGCCGTTCAGGTCGGGATAGTTGCCGTACTGCGATGTGCGCACCAGCCAGAGGGTCTGGGGGTCGGTGCCGCTCACGGCGATGTCGTACGGGACCCAGGTGTTGCCGTTCAACTGGGCGCTCGAAGGCGTGATGTCCGTCCAGTTCGATCCGCCATCGGTGCTGCGCCATACCTTTTTCACGTCCCACCAACCCGCGTAGGTGCACACGTAGATCGTGTTGGGGTCGCTGAAGGCCACCTCGATGCTGGTCACCTTCGCACCGAAGTCGTGCACCTGCGTGAACGAACTGCCGTTATCGTCCGTGCGCCACAGGCTGTTGCCCTCGCCCACGAAGGCGGTGTTCACCAGGTTGGGATGCCACGCCACTTCGCTGCTCTCACCCACGATGTAGCTGGCGTTGGGTTCACGCGTCCAAGGCCCGTTGCTGTTGTTCACAGTGCGGTCGCCGCTGAGCACCTTGTAGCCATAATCGCTCAGGGCGCGGCGGTCGTACTGCGGATGCACGAAGCCCCGGTAGTTGTCCCCGCCATCGGTGCTCACCCAGCCGCCCAGGTATACCGCGTTGTCCTTCAGCAGGGTGCCGTTGTGGTAGGTGCCGCCGAGCATCACCTGCGCGCCGGTCCAGCCGCCCTGGCCGAAGCCCCAGAAGTCGGTGCCGGCGATGCCGTTCATGCGGCGGGTGAAGGTGGCGCCGCCATCGGTGCTGTGGAAGATGCCGCCATCGCAGGCCACCCACAGGTCGGTGCCGTAGAAGCGGACGTCGTGGATGTCGGCGTGCACGTAGTCCACCTTGTCGCTGTGGCTCCACTTGGCCGGGCAGGTGAAGGTGATCCCTCCATCGGTGCTCACCCAGCGGTTGACGGCGCCCACCTGCAGCTTGTTGGCATTGGCCGGGTCCACATCGAGGGCGAGGTCGTAGTAGTACTGGCCGCCGTCGTCCTGTCCGGCGTCGTCCCAGCCCATGAGGTTGAGGTTGGTGGGGGAGGGCACACCGCCCGGGCCTGAGCCACAGCACTGAAAGGTCCATGTGCTGCCGCTATCCGTGCTTTTGTAGATGCCATAGAGCCCGCTGCCGCCGTCGGCCACGCCGGTGCAGAGGGCGTAGACGGTGTTCGGTGCGGCGGCGCTGACAGCGATCTCCGTACGCCCCTGTTCATCGGGCGCTGCGGGCAGGGGCCAGTTGGTGCCCACCTGGGTGAAGCTTACCCCGTTGTTCGTGCTGCGCCAGAACTCGGTGCGGTCGCCGGTCCGTTTGATGGCGTACACCGTGTTCGGGTCGCCGGGCTTGAACTCCAGCTCCTGCCAGATGCCGGTCTGCACCTGGGTGAAGCTGGTGCCGCCGTTGGTGCTTCGATAGAGCCCGGCGCTGCTGCATACGAAGAGCACCTGGGCGTTCGTGGGGTGCAGCACGATGTCGCGGATCTCGTGGTCCGCGGCCTGGAAGGTGGCGTCGCCGATGGAGGTCCAGTTGGCACCGCCATCGGTGGTCTTCCACAGGTCGCCCTCGGCACCGAAGTAGGCGGTGTTCTGCGTGGTGTGGTCCAGCTCCACGCTGAGCACCGTGCCGATCATGAGGCTTTTGGTGACGTTGGTCCAGCTGAGGCCCTTGTCGGTGGTCTTCCACACGCCGGCGTTGGCCGTGCCCGCATAGAGCAGGTTGCCGTTGGCGAGGCTCTGCTCCACGGTGTACACGTGTGCCGCCCCGCAGGCGTAGCTCTTGGCGGCAGCGCCGTGGTCCCAGTCAAAGGGCCCGATGCAGCTCCAGTTCGCGGCACGGCCGGCGCGCAACGCGTCCGAAGCATCCAGGTAGCGGCGCAGGTCCTGGGTGTAGGTGGCGCGTTGTGCGGGATCGATGGGGACCAGCGCGTGCCCGAGCTCCCGTTTCCACCGCTTGTAGAACTGGGTGTGCGTGTTCTTTTCGAAGGGGTGCGTGGCGTAATAAGCCTCGTAGGCCGCCTGCACCGCGCCGGGGTCGGGATCGGGCGCGTACATCAGCTGTGCCCACTGGGGCAGGGCAGCGCTCAACTGCGGATTCGCCGATGGACCCTGGGCGCAGAGGATGGGCGCCAGGAGCAGTGCGGTGATGGCCGTGTGAAGGCGTGTGCGGGTCATGGAGCGAAGGTGCGTCGATCGGTCCGCAGCGGACATGACCGAAGTCGGGGAGGATGGGGATCCCGCGCCGCAGGCGGCCGTGTGGCGGCCGAATGAAGAAGCCCCGACCAATGGCCGGGGCTTCCTGTTGGTGTGCGGTCGCTACTTACACCACGCCCTGGTCCAGCATCGCATCGGCCACTTTCACGAAGCCGGCGATGTTGGCGCCCTTCACGTAGTTAATGCCCTTGCCCTCCTTGCCGTGCTTCACGCAGGCGGCGTGGATGTTCTTCATGATGCTGTGCAGGCGCTGGTCCACCTCCTCGCGGGTCCAGCTCAGGCGCAGGCTGTTCTGGCTCATTTCCAGGCCGCTGGTGGCCACGCCACCGGCGTTGCTGGCCTTGCCGGGGGCGAAGGCCACACCCGCGGCATGGAACACCTCGATGCCTTCCGGGGTGGTGGGCATGTTGGCGCCTTCGGCCACATATTTCACGCCCTTCTTCACCAGGTCTTTCGCGTTCTTGCCGTCGAGCTCGTTCTGCGTGGCGCAGGGCAGGGCCACGTCGCACTTGGCCACCACGTCCCACACGCGCGCGCCCTTCTTGTAGGTGACGCCCTTGAACTTCTTGGCGTACTCCTCGATGCGGCCGCGCTTCACGTTCTTCAGCTCCATGAGGAAGGCGAGCTTCTCGGCGTTGATGCCGGCGGGATCGTAGATGCTGCCGTCGCTGTCGCTGGCGGTCACCACCTTGGCGCCCAGCTGGGTGGCCTTCTGGATGGCGTACTGGGCCACGTTGCCGCTGCCGCTCACCGCCACGGTCTTGCCCTTGAAGCCGGTCTTGTTGTGCTTCATCATCTCCTCGGCGAAGTACACGCAGCCGTAGCCGGTGGCCTCGGGACGGATCAGCGAACCGCCCCAGGTGATGCCCTTGCCGGTGAACACGCCGGTGAACTCGTTGCGCAGGCGCTTGTCCTGGCCGTACATGAAGCCGATCTCACGGCCGCCCACGCCGATGTCGCCGGCAGGCACGTCGGTGAACTGGCCGATGTGGCGCCATAGCTCGGTCATGAAGCTCTGGCAGAAGCGCATCACCTCGCCGTCGCTCTTGCCCTTGGGGTCGAAGTCGCTGCCGCCCTTGCCACCGCCCATGGGCAGGGTGGTGAGGCTGTTCTTGAAGGTCTGCTCGAAGCCCAGGAACTTCAGGATGCTGAGGTTGACGCTGGGGTGGAAGCGCAGGCCGCCCTTGTAGGGGCCGATGGCGCTGTTGAACTCGATGCGGTAGCCGCGGTTCACCTGGGTCTGGCCCTTGTCGTCCACCCAGGGTACCCGGAACATGATCACGCGCTCGGGCTCCACCATGCGCTCCAGGAGCATCTTGCCCTTGTACTTGGGGTTGGCCTCGATGAAGGGGATCACCATTTCGGCCACCTCATGCACCGCCTGGAGGAACTCCGGCTCGTTGCCGTTGCGCTTCTTCACCTCGGCCATGAAGGCGTCCACCGCCTTGTTCGACTTTGCCATCTGGGGATGTTTGGTTGTGCTTCCGGTTGGGAAAAGCGCGGCAAAGGTAGATGGGGGGCACGCACCCGCAACAGCGGTCCTAGTGCAGCTCGTAGAGCTTGCCCGGCAGGCTTCGCACCACGCCGCTGAACTCCAGGTTCAGGAGCAGGGTGGCCGCCTTGCCGGGGTGGAGCCGACTGCGCAGGCACAGGTCATCGATGCCCACCCGGCCACCGGCGCGAAGCAGCTCCACGAGCTGTTGCTCCTCGGGGCCCAGGACCGCGAAGAGGGCTTGCTGGGCGGGCGCCTTCCGCTTGGGCGCCTTCGCGTTCCAGTCCATCCGGGTGAGCAGGTCGGCCGCGCTGGTGATCAGGGCGGCCTTGTGCTGCTGGATGAGCCGGTTGCATCCCTCGCTGCGGGCATCGCCGGGCCTCCCGGGCACCGCCATCACCTCGCGGTCGTAGCTGTCGGCGATGTCGGCGGTGATGAGGCTGCCGCCCTTGGGGCCGCTCTCCACCACCACGGTGCAATCACTGAGCCCGGCGATGATGCGGTTGCGGGCGGGGAAGTTGCCGGGCGCGAAGGGCGAGCCGCTGGGCAGCTCGCTGACCACGGCCCCGTGGGCGGCAAGCTCACGGGCGGTGGCGGCATGCTCGGCGGGATAAAGCTTGTCCAGGCCATGCGCCACACAGGCCACGGTGGGCAGGCCCTGCTTGAGGGCGGTCCGGTGGGCCACGATGTCGATCCCGTAGGCCAGGCCGCTGACGATGGTGGCGTTCACCGCGCGAAGGCCTTCGACCAGCTCGGCGCAGAAGCGCTTGCCGTGTTCGGTAGGGGTGCGGGTGCCCACGATGCTCACCATGCGCGTGGCGTCCAGGTCGGCGGGACCGCGCACGTACAGCAGCACCGGGGCGTCCTCGGCCTGTGACAGCCTTTTGGGGAAATCGGCATCGAGGTAAAAGAGCGGCCGCAACCCGTGCTTTCTCACATAGGCCAGTTCCCGTTCCGCAGCGGGGAGCACTGCGCGGTCGGTGACGCTGGCGGCCAGCTTGGGCCCGATGCCCGGGACCTTCTCCAGGGAGCGGCGCACCTTGGGGTCGGTGAACAGGGCATCCACCCCGCCGCAGTAGGCCACCAGGTTGCGGGCGTTCACCGGGCCGATGCCCTTCAACAGGCCCAGGGCGATGCGGTGCACCCAGGTGCGGTCGTCCACGGCCGGGGCTGACGGGCTTGACGTCATGGTGGTCCCGCCCAAGATAACCGCACACCCGATCGTGGAGGAGCGGCGATGTGCCCGCGGGGGCGGGCCGGTGGGTTTGGCTACTTTCGACCCGCCACCAGACCCATGAGGAACCCCTTCGCCTGCCTTGCCCTGCTGCTCGGGGCCGGCATGCAGGCCCAAGAGCAGGCCGTCCTGCAGGGCCGCATCACCGACACCGCTTCGGGCATCGGCCTGATCGGTGTGAACGTGCTCGCCGGGCCCGGAAAGGGCACCGCCACCGACGCCAACGGCGATTACCGCCTGTCCCTGGACGCCGGGGAGCGGTCCATCACCTTCACCCTGCTCGGCTATGCCAATGAGACCCGCAGCGTGGTCCTTGTGGGAGGGCAGGAGACCCGTCTGGACGTGGCCATGCGCGCCTCGGCCACGCAATTGGACATGGTGGTGGTGACCGCGGGCAAGTTCGAACAGCGCGTGGGGGAGGTGAGCCAGAGCCTCAGCGTGCTGCGCCCCGAGGTGATCCAGAACAAGAACATCACCAACGTGAACGAGGTGCTGGGGCAGGTCCCCGGCGTGGTGATCATCGACGAGGACCCGCAGATCCGCGCCGGCAGCGGCTTCAGCTACGGGGCCGGCAGCCGGGTGATGGTGCTGGTGGACGACCTGCCCGTGCTGAGCGGCGACATCGGCCGCACCTCCTGGAGCATCGTGCCCACCGAGAACGTGGAGCAGATCGAGGTGATCAAGGGCGCCAGCAGCGTGCTCTACGGCAGTGCCGCGCTCAGCGGGGTCATCAACGTGCGCACCGCGTATCCCCGCGAAGAGCCCATGACCCGGGTGAACGCGTTCGCCGGCGTGTATGACACCCCGCGGAACAAGGAGGCGCGGCCGCGCACCGACCGCCCGGCGTTCCTCGGAGGCACCAACTTCTTCCACAGCCAGCGGTTCGGCCAATGGGATGTGGTGCTCGGCGGCAACCTGGTGTGGGACGAAGGGTTCCTGGGCCCCGAATCGGTGGGCAAGGACACGCTGAACCGCGACGACCCCAAGTACAGCACGCCCGCAGGCTACGACCACCGCGTGCGGGTGAACGGCGGGGTGCGCTACCGGCACAAGAAGGTCAAAGGCCTCAACTACGGCGTCAACGCCAACGCCATCCGGGCGGATAACACCAGCGTGTTCATTTGGGATGATGCGGGCGACAACATCTACCGCGCGGAGAACGGCACGGTGACCAACACGCAGGGGATGCAGTACTACGTGGACCCCTACGTGAACTACCTGAGCGACAAGCAGACGCGCCACAGCCTGCGCGGCCGCTACTTCAACCAGAAGTTCGACAACAGCGGGAACCAGAGCAACGCCAGCCACTTCCTCTACGGGGAGTATCAGGCCCAGCAGCGCGTGGACATCTGGGGCGAGACGGTGCTCACCGGCGGCATCGTGGCGCAGCGCACCCGCTCGGTGGCCCTGTTGTACAGCGGAAACCCCGATGGCGATGATGAGAACACCGCCACCAACACCGCCGCCTACCTCCAGGTGGACAAGAAGCTGATCAAGGAACGGCTGGCGTTGAGCGCAGGTGTGCGCTACGAGAGCTTCTCGGTGAACGAGGACCAGCAGGCCGTGCCTGTGTTCCGTGCGGGGGGCACCTACCGGGTGCTGAAGGGCACCTTCGTGCGGGCCAGCTATGGGCAGGGCTTCCGCTTCCCCACCATCGGCGAGCGCTTCATCCGCACCAACGTGGGCCAGCTCAACATCTACCCCAATCCCGACCTGGAGCCGGAGGAGAGCTGGAACGCCGAGGCCGGCATCAAGCAGGGCTTCCGCATCGGCGGCTTCACAGGCTATTTCGACGCGGTGTACTTCCAGCAGGAGTACAGCCGCTACATCGAGTTCACCTTCGGGCAGTGGGCCGTGCCCACCTTCACCAACTTCGCCGGACTGGGCTTCAAGTCGGTGAACACCGGCAACGCGCGGGTGAGCGGGGTGGAGCTGGAGCTGGCCGGCAAGGGCAAGGTCGGTGCCGTGGACCTCATGGTGCTGGCCGGCTACACCTGGTCGAAGCCCATCACCACCACTCCGGACGAGGTGTACGCGCAGCCCGTGATCCAGGGCTACCCGCCCTCCACCTACCGCAACACCAGCTATGATGCCAGCGACGACCTGCTGAAGTTCCGCGTGGAGCATCTGTTGCGCGTCGATGTGCAGGCCGAATGGCGGCGGCTCAACGCCGGCTTCAGCGTGCGCTACAACAGCCATGTGCGCAACATCGACAAGGTGTTCGTGGACCTGGACGAGAGCGCCGTGGAGCTCACCGCGCTGCGGACCGGCGTGGGCGAATGGATGGCCACGCGCCGCAGCGGCGACACGGTCCTGGACGCGCGGGTGGGGGTCCGGGTGGGTGCGAACAACCGGGTCTCCATGGTGGTGAACAACCTCACCAACCTCACCTACGCCATCCGTCCCTTGAGCGTGGAGGCACCGCGCAGCTTCCAGCTGCAGTTCAGCCGCAGCATCTAGGCCGTGCGCATCCTGGGCGTCATCCCTGCGCGCTACGGAAGCAGCCGCCTGCCGGGCAAGGTGCTTCTGGACATCGGCGGGCGCAGCATGGTGGCGCGTGTGATCGAACAGGCCCGCCGCTCCACCGGGCTGGCCGCCGTGGTGGTGGCCACCGATGACGAACGGGTGGCCGGGCATGTGCGCGGTCTGAACACCGAGGTCGTGATGACCTCGGCGGACCATCCCAGCGGGACGGACCGGTGTTATGAGGCCTTGGCGAAGGTGGGTCGCGACCGGTACGATGCGGTGGTGAACATCCAGGGCGACGAGCCCTTTCTGGACCCGGCCCAGCTGGACCTGGTGTGCGCCACGCTCGAGCGCCCCGGCGTCCAGGTGGCCACTCTGGCCAAAGCGGTGACCGATGACCGGGAGCTGGACGATCCCGGCGAGGCCCACTTGGTGGTGGACCAGGACCTGAACGCCTTGTACTTCAGCCGGGCGGCCATCCCTTTTCTGCGCGATGAGGTCTCCGGTCCACGGCATCGGGCCTTCCCCTTCCTGAAGCACGTGGGGGTGTACGGATACCGGAGCGAGGTGCTGGAGCGATTGGTGGCGCTGCCGCCGAGCCCCTTGGAACGGGCCGAGCGACTGGAGCAGTTGCGCTGGTTGGAGAACGGGTTCCGCATCACCGTGGCCCTGACGGACCACGACAGCTTCTGCGTGGACACGGAGACCGATCTGGCGGAGGCCAGGCGACGCGCCGCCGCATCGTAATTTGGCCGGCCGCCATGGCCATCGAGCGCGACATCCACGACCTGCTGCATCATCACGACTGCGTGATCGTGCCGCGCTTCGGCGGCTTCCTGGCCCATTACCGCCCAGCCCGGTTGGACGAAGCGCACCGCCTGGTGCATCCACCCGCACGGGAGCTCAGCTTCAACCGGCACCTGGTGCGCAACGACGGGCTGCTGGCCGATCAGCTGGCGCGCCGCACCGGAGCGGGTTTCGATGCGGCCTCGGGCCGGATCGGGGAGGAGGTCGATGGCTGGCGGGAGCGGATCGCCCGTGACCGCCGGCTCGAACTGCCGCGCATCGGCACCTTCTTCACCGACGCCGAGGGCAACCTGCAGTTCGATCCCGACCGACGGGTGAACTACCTGCGCGACGCCTACGGTCTGCGGCCGGTGGCGGCCGTTCCCGTGCCGCGCAAGCAGGCCGCACCCGCCAGCGCCGTGGTGCGTCCGATGACCCGTACGGAGGTGGTGCCCGAGGATGGCCGCCACCCGATGATCTGGGCCGCCGCCGCCGTGGCGGGCCTCGTGTTCCTGCTGGGTGCGGGCTACCTGGTGCGCCACACCTGGGATGCGCCGCAGTTGAGCGCCGTGCTGCCCTGGGGCGGTGAACCGGCGCGCTACGTGAAGCGCGCCATCGAGCGGCCTATGGACACCGAGGTCGACACGGCCTTCCACGTCCCGGTGCCCGATGGCGTTGGTGTGGTGCCCCTTCCTCTTCTGGGGGAAGGCCATGGCCTGGTTCCCGTGCGGCTCGGCGAGGCTCCGGTGGCCGCGATCGACTCCACGCACGTGGCCGTGCCCCTGGTGCCGGAAGCGCGCTACCACGTGATCGGCGGCTGCTTCAGCATCGAGGACAATGCGGGCCGCTTCATCGCCGACATGGCGCAACGCGGATTCCAAGCCCGTGTCATCGACGTGCATGGCGGACTGTACCGCGTGGCCGTGGCCAGCTACACCGACCGGGCGGCGGCGGTGGAGGCTGTGGCGGAACTGAAACAAGGGGTGGTGGAGGGCGCCTGGCTGCTCGTGCACTGACCGGTGTCGGGGCCACTGGGCACCGCACTACATTTGCCGCCCCCGTCCCCGGACCATGGCCCGCCTGGAGCTCGAAGCCTGCACCATCGACCTGCTCGACGGGGACATCGCGCATGTGCATTTCCGCGATGGGCGGACCGTGCAGGTGGAGGAGGTGCGCCACATGTTCGAGGCCCTGGAGGGTGAGCGGAAGGGCCGGAAGGTGCTGCTGCTGGTGAGCGTGGGCGAGGGCACCACGATGTCCAACGAAGCACGGGCCTACGCGAGCAGTCCGGAGAGCAACGTCTATGTGGCCGCGGATGCCATCATCGTGCGCGACTTCAGCCACCAGCTGGCGGCCAATGTGTTCGTGCGGCACCACAAGCCCACGCGGCCCATCCAGATGTTCCCCGACAAGGACAGCGCCCTGGACTGGCTGCGCCAGCATCATCACCTGATCGACCCCTCCTGATGCGCACCCTGTTGTTCCCCCTTCTGCTGGCCGCCGGCCTGCCCATGTCCGCCCAAGTGGTGAAGGAGCCCTCGGCCCGCACCATCAAGCTGGCCAAGTGCGAAGTGACCTGCCTGGCCTTGGCGCCCAAAGGCGATCGCATCCTCGTGGGCACGGACAAGGGCGCCGAGCTGTGGGACATCGAGAGCGGCAAGCGGGTGCAGTCCTTTCCCTATGCGGAGGACGGCAGCACCACGGTGTATCACGCCTCGTTCAACGCCAACGGTGAATTCGTGGTGCTCATCGGGCACAGCGGCAAACGCGAGGTGTGGGATGTGAAGAGCGGCAAGGTCGACAAGACCCTCCAGGGCCATACCTGGATCCCGGACCCACGTGCGGTGAAGGCCATGGGGCTGGACATGAAGAACAGCACCTTCGACCGGTTCTACCAGCAACTGGAGGCGCGTTCCGGTGACATCGTCGCCAAGGCGGTGGAGAAGGGCGCGGTCGAGTTCCGCGATGCGTCGGGCACCGTGGTGCAGAAGCTGTCGTTCCCCGAGAACAAGGACCAGCACCATCGGGCGCCCTGCCTGTTCACCGATGCGCAGTTCGTCACCGGCACGGACGACGGTCGTGTCCTCTTCTTCGACCGCCCATGAACCCGCTCGGCAGCAAGCCGGTGGACGAGAGCCTGGCCGAGACCACGCACTTCGTCCTGCCCAATGACACGAACACCCTGGGCAACCTCTTTGGCGGGCGCCTGCTGCAATGGCTGGACATCGCCTGCGCCATCAGCGCCCACCGGCATTGCAAGCGCGTGGTGGTCACGGTGGCGGTCAACCATGTGAGCTTCGACCGGCCGATCAAGCTGGGCGACCTGGTGACCATCCGCGCCAATGTGAGCCGGGCCTTCGGCACCAGCATGGAGGTGTGGGCCGATGTGTGGGTGGAGGACCAGATGAACGGATCGAGGATCAAGTGCAACAGCGCCATCTACACCTTCGTGGCGGTGGACCAGGCCGGCCAGCCCACGGCGGTGCCCGAGGCGGTGCCCGGCAACGAGGAGCAGCAGAAGCGGTATGATGGAGCGCTTCGGCGGAGGCAGTTGCGGCTCATCCTCAGTGGCAAGATGAAGCCGGGTGACGCCACCGAGCTGAAGGCGCTCTTCGAGTAACATCCGGGTGGGGCTGTGCGTCCCATGCGCAGCGGTGCGGAGGAACGAATGGCTCCCCCATTCCGCGCATTCATCGTTCACCAACACCCACCGGACAAATGGAGAATTCCCGTTCATGGCTGACCGCCGCGACGTTCGTGGCCCTCGTCGCCCTCGTCGCCGCCTGTTCCAACCCCGCACCTGCCCCTGAGCCGGCGCCCGCAGCACCCACAGAGCCCCCGGAGGCCGAGTTGGTCGAGCGAGGCAAGTACCTGGTGGAGATCATGGGTTGCCACGACTGCCATAGCCCGAAGCTCATGGGTCCGCAGGGTCCCTACCCCGACCCCGACCGCCTGCTGAGCGGCCATCCGGCCGGCACGCAGCTGCCCCCGCTGCCGAAGGACAACGCCGGCTGGGCGCTGCTGTCGATGGACCTCACGGCCGCTGTGGGCCCGTGGGGCACCAGCTTCGCCGCCAACCTCACCAGTGACGACAGCGGCATCGGCACCTGGACGGAGGAGCAGTTCAAGCGCGCCATCACCAAGGGCCTGTACAAGGGGCTTGAAGGCTCGCGCCCCCTGCTGCCCCCCATGCCGTGGCAGAACCTGCAGAACCTGAAGGAGGAGGACATCCACGCGATCTTCAGCTACCTGAAGAGCACCAAGCCCGTGGCCAACGTGGTGCCGCCGCCCGTTCCGCCTTCCGCGCCGCCCGCGGGCGCCTGAAGCAGCCGACCTCACGTGCGAAGGACCTCCGATGGCCGGAGGTCCTTCGTGCCTTTTCGGGAGCTGCGCAGCGGCCGTTAGAGCCCGTCCTCGAGCGTGGCCGCGTCGAACAGGTCGCCCGTGGCGGTGTCCATCGCGCGCAGCCCCAGCTCGCGCAGCAGGGCCGCCACGCCGGCGGCGCTGTGCTCGCCCCCGTGCACGTGCACCAGGATGTATCGCACCTGCATCGCGTTCTCCATGTGCAGCTGAAGGCTGAGGTCCAAGCCCGGGGCCTTCACGAAGAACCAGTCGTTGTCCTGCGGATCGGCCATGGGGAAGACCGTGCGGATCCGAAGGGCGAGCTCCTCGCGCGCGCCGATCGGACGCGGCCTGAAATCCTCCGGGATCTCGTTCGCTGTGCGCACGGGAGGAAGGTCCTGGATGTAGATGTCCCAGCTCACGAGGCGGCCAGTTGGGCGATGCGCTGCACGTCCTGCTTCTCCATGCAGTGGAAGTGGCCCTTGGGGCAGTGGCCGAAACCAAGTTTGCTGCAGGGCCGGCAACCGAGCCCCGCGACCTCCACCACATGGGCCTGCTGCGGATGCACAGGCTGGTAGGGTCCCATGCCGAAGGCGGGCACGGTGCTGCCCCACACGCTCACCACCGGCCTGCCGAGCGCGCAGGCGATGTGCATGGCCCCGCTGTCGTGCGCGATCACGGTGCGCGCCCTGCGGATCAGCGAAGCGCTGCCCAGCAGGTCGTAGCGGCCCGTGGCATCGTAAACCCGGGCACCGATGGCGTCACCGATGGCCCGGGCCACCGGGTTGTCCTGCGCGGAACCGATGAGCACGATGGGCCCTTCGATGGCCTTGGCCAGCGCGATGAGCTTGTGGGGGGGCAGTCGTTTGGTGGCATGTGCCGCGCCGATGGCCAGCGCCGTATAGCCGGCGCGATGCGTCTCGGGCAGGGCCTCTGGGGGCACCTCACGATCCGGGGGGATGATCAGCTCAAGCCCGCGGCCATCGTTCGTCACGCCCAGGTCGGCCACCGTGTCCAGGTAGCGGTCCACGATGTGCGCGCGGGGCATGCGGTCGATGCGCAGGTTCACCAGCAGCCACTTCTCCACGTTCAGCTTGTTGAAGCTGCGGGCCGGCGCGCCCAGGGCCCGCTTGATCCGTGCGGTGCGCAGGTTGTGGTGCAGGTCGATCACCCGGTCGAAGCGTTCGGCCTTCAGCTGACGGATCAGTGCGCCGAGGTCGTCCCCCAGTTCGTGCACCTGGTCCACATGCGGGTTGAAGCGCAGCAGATCGGCGAAGGCGCTCTTGGTGGCCACGTGCACCTCCGCATCCGGTGCCTGCTGCTTCAGGCAGCGCAGCACCGGGCTGGTGAGCACGATATCGCCGATGGAGGAGAAGCGGAGGACGAGGATCTTCATGCGCCCGCAGAGCGGCCCGAAAGGTAGGCTCCTGTGCTGCGTGCGCTGTGCCTGCCGACCGTTTGGGACCTGATGTGGGTCGCACCGGCCCACGACCTGTCCCGCCAAGGCGGGATGCCCTTACTTCGCCCCGATGTTCGTCGACACCCACGCCCACCTTTACCACAAGCAGTTCGACGGTGATCGTGAGGCCATGCTCGCGCGCGCCATCGCCGCCGGTGTGGACAGGTTCTTCCTGCCCAACATCGATCGGGAGAGCATCGATGGCATGAACGCCCTGGCGGCGGCGCATCCCGACCACTGCTTCCCGATGATGGGCCTGCACCCCTGTTCCGTGGGTGAGCACAACGCGGAGGTGATGGCCGTGATGGAGCGCGAGCTGCGCACGGGCCGGTACTGCGCAGTAGGCGAGATCGGCATCGACCTCTACTGGGACAAGACCTGGCTTGTGGAGCAGCGGGAGGTGTTCCGCCAGCACATCCGGTGGGCGAAGGAGCTGCACCTGCCCATCGTGATCCACTGCCGCAACAGCTTCGCCGAGACCATCGCCATCGTGGAGGAGGAGAAGGATGAGCACCTGCGCGGCGTGTTCCACTGCTTCGGGGGCACGGTGGAGGAGGGGCGCAGGATCCTCGCACTGGACGGGTTCCTCTTGGGCATCGGCGGGGTGATCACCTACCCGAAGAGCGGCCTCGCCCAGGTGATGGCCGAGCTGGGTCCGGACCGCTGTGTCCTCGAGACCGACGCGCCCTACCTCGCGCCCGTGCCGCACCGCGGCAAGCGCAACGAGAGCAGCTACATCCCGCTGGTGGCCGCCGAGCTGGCGAAGGCCACGGGCCGCACCGTGGAGGAGATCGCACGCATCACCACGGCCAATGCGGAGGCCTTGTTCGGGTTGAACCACTGATGGACACGGATGCACACTGATATGCTCGAAAGCAGTTCGAGAGCGGCCGGTCCCTCCGGCAGTGCGCGACCAAGCGTTCATCTGTGTCCATCTGTGTTATTCTGTGGTTGAATTCACCGTGCCCATGACCCAGCGTTCCGTCCTGATCATCTACACCGGAGGCACCATCGGCATGTGGGCCGACCCGCGCACGGGCGCTCTGCGCCCCATGGACCTGGAGCACCTGGAGGAGCAGGTGCCCGAGCTGGAGCGCGTGGGCGTGAAGCTCGGTTCCGTGGCCTTCGAGAAGCCCATCGACAGCAGCGACATGCGCCCGGCCGACTGGGTGCGTGTGGCGACGATCATCGGTACGCACTACGACAGCTACGACGGCTTCGTGGTGCTGCACGGCAGCGACACCATGGCCTACACGGCCAGTGCGCTCAGCTTCCTGCTCGAAGGCCTGGCCAAGCCGGTGGTGCTCACCGGCTCGCAGCTGCCCATCGGCACCATCCGCACCGATGCGAAGGAGAACCTGATCACCGCCATCGAGATCGCCGCGGCCACCGGGAACGACCGGCCCATCGTGCCCGAAGTGGCGGTGTACTTCGAATACAGCCTGTACCGCGGCAACCGCACCGTGAAGGTGCATGCCGAGCGGTTCGAGGCCTTCCGCAGCCCCAACTACCCACGCCTGGCCGAGGCGGGCGTGCACATCCGCTACGATCGCAACGCCGTGCTGCCCCTGCGGACCGGTCCGCTGAAGGTGCACACCACGGTGGACGATCGCGTGGGCGTGCTGCGGCTCTTCCCCGGCATCCGTCCGGACTGGGTGCGCCATGCCCTCGCCACGCCTGACCTGCGCGCCGTGGTGCTCACCACCTTCGGCAGCGGCAACGGCCCCACCGACGAGGCCTTCCTCGATGCCCTGCGCGATGCCACGGAGCGGGGTGTGCTGCTGGTGAACGCCACCCAATGCGTGGGCGGCCGGGTGGAGCAGGGCCGCTACCAGACCAGCCGGGCCTTTGTGGACATGGGCATGCTCAGCGCCCATGACATGACGGTGGAGGCGGCCGTCACCAAGCTCATGTTCCTGCTGGGCCAGGGCCTCAGCGACGACCTGGTGCGCGAACGGTTCCAGCGCCCGCTGTGCGGGGAGGTGAGCGTGGGGTAGGAACGGTGTGCTTGCACCGATGTAGTGCTATGACTGAAGTCAGTTGAGCGTTCGATCGATGGGAGCTCTGTACATCATATTGCTCGCGCTCTTCGGTGTCGCGATGGTTTACATCGGAACGACTTTCCTTGGTCGCGTTTCACGGTGTCTCTTGCGCTGGTACCGCAGAGGTGACAAGCGGGAATTGGAGGAAGGAGAACCGTGGCCGCCTGAACAATAGGACTTTGCCTCTCGGAGTGAGGGATTGCGCGAGACGCGCTTTCCCGGAGGGGGGAGGGCTTCGATCAGCCCGGCTCCGCTTCGCGGCCCGGCTTGTTGTTCCCGGTCGCGTTCGCGAACGAGCTCGCACGCACCCAGGAACAACAGGCCCCGCTTTCGCGAGGCTGATCGGCGGAGAGAGAGGGATTGCGCGAGACGCGCCTTCCCGGAGGGGGAGGCTACAAGCCATGCCCGCTGCGCGGGCAGGTGTTCATTCCGGTCCGCTTTGGTGAGCAAGCTCACCACGCTTCCCGGAACGAACACGCCCCGCTTTCGCGGGGCGGCTTGGCGGAGAGAGAGGGATTCGAACCCCCGATACCCTGTTAAGGTATACGCACTTTCCAGGCGCGCGCCTTCAACCACTCGGCCATCTCTCCGGATGGGGGCGCAAAAGTAGTGAACCGGGCGTGGGCGTGGCCATCCCGTACCTTTGCCGGCCTTTCGCTCATGCCCCGCATCGGCTCCATCGAGCTGCCGGAGTTCCCGTTGTTGCTGGCCCCCATGGAGGACGTCAGCGACCCGCCCTTCCGTGCGCTGTGCAAGCAGCACGGGGCCGACCTGATGTACACCGAGTTCATCAGCAGCGAGGGCCTCATCCGCAAAGCCGCCAAGGGGCTGAAGAAGCTCGACATCTTCGAGGCCGAGCGCCCCATCGGCATCCAGCTGTTCGGGGGCAGCGAGGACGCCATGGAGGAGGCCGCGCGCATTGCCGAGGCCGCCGGTCCCGACCTGATCGACATCAACTATGGCTGCCCCGTGCACAAGGTGGTGAGCAAGGGCGCCGGCGCCTGCCTGCTGCTCGATGTGGATAAAATGGTGCGCCTCACCGAGAAGGTGGTGAAGGCCGTGAAGCTGCCCGTGACCGTGAAGACGCGCCTGGGCTGGGACGACAAGAGCAGGAACATCCTCGAGGTGGCCGAACGCCTGCAGGATGTGGGCATCGCCGCGCTCAGCATCCACGGCCGCACGCGCGCCCAGCTGTACAAGGGCCCGGCCGACTGGACGCTCATCGGTGAAGTGAAGAACAACCCGCGCATGCACATCCCCATCTTCGGCAACGGCGATGTGGACACACCGGAGAAGGCCGTGGAGAACCGCGCCCGCTACGGTGTGGACGGTGTGATGATCGGCCGCGCGAGCATCGGCCACCCGTGGATCTTCAACGAGATCAAGCACTACATGGCCACAGGCACGCACCGCACCCCGCCCACCGTGGCCGACCGTGTGGAGGCCGCACGCCAGCACCTGCGCAGTTCACTGGCCTGGAAGGGCCCATGGGAGGGCGTGGTGGAGATGCGGCGCCACTATGGCAACTACCTGAAGGGTCTGCCCAACGTGAAGGAGGTGCGCCTGCGCCTGTGCACCGAGCGCGATCCCGCCATCATCGAGGCCATCCTGGACGAGGTGAAGGCGACCTACGCTCTGGCGGCGGTGGCGTAGAGGAAGCGGCGGCTCAGCGCGCGCAGCGGCAGCCAGGTGGTCAACAGTCCGATCACGGACACGGCACCGATCACGAGCAGCAGGTCCCCTGGCAGCACCTGCACCGGATAGCTGTCCACCACCGAGCCGCTGAGGGTGAGCAGCCCGAACCGTTGCTGGGCCCAGCAGAGCCCCAACCCCAGTGCAAGTCCCGCCACGGCGCCGACGCCCACGATCAGCAGGCCTTCGATCAGGAACACGCGCCGCACCAGCCGGTCATCCGCGCCCAGGGCCATCAGGGTCCGCATGTCGCCCTGCTTGTCGATCATCATCATCGTCAGCGAGGCGATGATGTTGAACGCGCCGATGAGGCCGATGAAGCTCAGCACCACGAAGGTGAACCACTTCTCGCTGGCGTTGGTGCTGTACATCAGCGCGTTCTTCTGGTTCCGGGTGCGCACCACATACCGGTCGCCCAGCGCGTGGCGCAGCGCGTCGGCCGCACGATCGGTGTCCGCCCCATCGGGCAGTTGCAGTTCCATCGCGCTGGCCTCCCGTTCGTAGTGGAGCAGGGTGGCGCCGAGGTCAAGGGGCAGCAGCACGTAGCGCGTGTCGAACTCCATGTTGATGCTGAAGGTGCCGCTCACGGCCACATCGGCCTGTTCGAAGGCGCGCCGCTGGTAGGTGCTGAGCTTGCGACCGCGCACCGGGGCGCTGATGCGCAGCGGTGTCAGGATGCCGTCGTCCAGGGGCACACCGAGGTCCATCTTCAGGCCGAGCCCCAGCAGCGCCGAAGGTCCCTGCACCCCTTCCAGCACGGGTTCGCCGCTGAACAGGTGGCGTTCCATGCCGCTCATGGCCAGGTACTGCGGTTCCACGGCCTTCAGGGTGGCCACCGCCTGCTGGCCGTTGCACTGCAGCAGCACGTTCTCCTCGATCACCCAGCTGGCCCGTTCGGCCCCTGCGGCCGTGCGCAGCGCCTCCACGTCCAGGCTGTCGCGCCACAGCGTCTTCCCACGGGCCGGCGTGATGGTGAGGTCCTGGTCGAAGGGGCTGTAGATGGAGTCCACGAGCTGGTTGATGCCGTTCAGTGTGCTGAGCACCACCACCATGGCCCCGGTGACCACCGCCACCACCACGATGCTGATCCAGGTGATCAGATTGATCGCGTTGGTGCGCCGCCCGGCCGCCTTGCGGGAGGCCAGCAGATACCGACGGGCGAAAAGGAGGGGCAGGTTCACGGCGTGAAGATCGTTCGCCGCATAACTTCGAAGGGCGCAGCTCCCCAAGGTCATGAAACCCATCCTCATATGCCTGACCCTGCTCCCGGCGGCGGTGCTTGGTCAGTGGCAGCTTTCCGTGTTCGGCGGGGCGGGTCTTGGTCGACTGCCCACCGATCTCATGCCGGCTACCGGTCGCGGCGAGTCTCAGAAGATCTTCTTCGGCACTAGTTGGTCGGCCGGTCTCCAGGTTCGCCACGTCCTAAGTGGGCCGCTGCATTTCGCGACGGGCATCCATTGGACCTGCATCAGCGGTCGGGATGAGTATTGGATCGGCGAGTTCATGCCCAATTCGGCGGAGCGTAGGTTGGGCTATGTGTCGCTGCCCATGCTGGTGGAGGTTGATGCATGGCGCCTACAGCTTGGCGCGGGCTTTCAATGCGGTTATCTGGCCGCGCAGAAGGGCCGCTTCATCCGCGACCTCATGTTCGTGCCTGGCTCCACCACGGTGACAGAGACGCGGGAACTCGGCTTGCGCGCCTTCGACATCGGGCTCGCGGCCAAGCTCACGACAACGATCGCTGAACGATGGAACGTCGGCATTCGCTTTTACCGAGGGCTTGCCGACATCAAGGACCATACGGACGGACAGCTCTCACCACTGTGGACGCAGCAACTGATCGCGGTGGTGGCCTATCGCATCCTGCCGAAGGGGAGGAGGTCCAAGCAGGGGGCGACTTCCATTCCGGAACCTGATCCGGCGGACTGAACGCCTACTTCACCTCCAAGCCCTTACGATCAACCCCGTGCCCGTGGCGTGCTTCATGGACACATCAAGCCAGTTGAGCACGTAGGCGACCGGGTAGGTGATGAGGTAGTACGCGGGCAGGATGAGGAAGAAGAGCTTGCTGGTGTTGAGCAGCAGCAGCGGCCACTTCATGCTGAGGCGCCAGCTGATCTTGCCCGGGGTGCCGTAGCTGTAGCGCGCCTCCACCCTGCTGAAGCCGTTGCGCAGGCACTTCGCCTTCAGGTCGTCGATGTTGTAGCCGTCGCGCACGTGCTCCTCGATGAAGGAGCCCTCGCCCTCGTCGTGCACATCGCTGCCGCCCTGGTCGCTCGGCGTGCTGATGACGAGCATGCCGCCGGGTTTCAGCGAGCTGCTGTAGCAGCGCAGTGCCGCCTCATCCTCCAGGATGTGCTCCATCACGTCCACGCACACCACCAGGTCGAAGGCCCCGGGCTGCTGGAAGCGCGTCACGTCGCCCACCTGGAACGTCACCTGCGGGCGGCCGATGGCCTGGAAGAAGCCTTTGCAGTCCGCCACCTGTTCCTCCTTGACATCGATGGCGGTGATGCGCGCTTGGGGCAGCCGCCCGCTGATCCAGTAGCTGTACTGGCCGTAGCCCGCGCCGGCATCGTAGATGTGGAGGGCCTTGTCGCGCTTGTCCCGGGCCCAGGCCTTGAGCTCCTTGTGCACATGCCAGGCGCGCAGCAGCAGCAGGTCCAGCAGGCCGTAGAACAGCTTGCGCAGGAAGGGCGAGCGGTTGAAGACGGAGCCGAGCTGGCGCTTGACGGGGTCGTATTGCATGGTCAATTCTCAAGGCTCAAGCTCAACCGCCCAAGCCCAAAGCGCACCGCACAAGTACCCTGTGAACGGTTGTGACCGGCTTTGGGCTTGACGCTTGAGACCTGAAGCTTCGTCATTTCTTCAGCAGCTTGTCGATCGCCTCCGCCCGGTCGAGGGAGTCGTCGATGTAGAAGAGCAGTTCGGGCACCACGCGCATCTGCTTGCCGATGCGGCGGCCCAGGAGCCCCCGTAGGTGGTGGGCCTCGTCGCGGATGCGGTCGAGCGCGGCCTGCTTGTCCTTCACGGGGAACAGGCTGAGGTAGGCCTTGGCCACGCCCAGGTCGGGGCTCACGCGCACGGCGCTCACAGTGATGAGGCTGCCGGGCAGGAGGCGCTGTCCCTCGGTCTGGAACACCCCGGCGAGCTCCTCCTGCAGCAGGCTGTTCACCTTGTTCTGTCGGATGCTGTCCATCGGCGGCGAAGATACCGGGCCGCCGCGGCGTGGGCGGCTACCTTTGGCCCCGCCCTGTGGAAGCGGGGATGCACGGCATGCGCAACTTCTTCCGCGTCCTGCGCTACGCGCGGCCCTACCGGGGTTACGCGGTGCTCAACGTGGTGTTCAACCTGGCGAGCACCGTGTTCCACCTGGGCTCGCTGCTGGTCTTCATCCCCTTCCTCAACCTGCTCTTCGGCCAGGCGCCGCCGCCCACCGCCCGGCCCGTGGTGGACCTCAGCCTGGAGGGCCTCAAGCGCCTGCCTGAGCTCTTCAACTGGCGGATGGCGGCCTACATCCTGGAGCACGGCCAGATGGGCGGGCTGGTCTTCATCTGCGTGGTGGTGGCCCTGTGCTTCCTGCTGAAGAACCTCTTCCGGTATTTCGCGCTCTGGGCCATCGGCATCCTGCGCAACCGGGCGGTGCGTGACCTGCGCAACGAGGTGTACGACAAGATCCTGGACCTGCCCATGCGCTTCCATACCGGTGAACGCAAGGGGAACACCATCGCGCGCATCACCAACGATGTGCAGGAGGTGGAGTTCAGCATCATGAACTACATCGAGATGGTGTTCCGCGAGCCGATCACCATCACGCTGTCCCTGGCGCTGATGATCGGCATTTCGTGGAAGCTCACGCTCATCGCCCTGCTGCTGCTGCCACTGAGCGGGCTGTTGATCGGCCGCATCGGCAAGAGCCTGCGCAAGGAAGGCCTCCGGGCGCAGCAGAAGGCCGCCGACCTGTTGAGCACCGTGGAGGAGACCCTCACCGGCATGCGGGTGGTGAAGGCCTTCAACGGCGAGGAGCAGATGCGGCGGCGGTTCCGGCGCGAGAACGAGATGCTCAACAAACTGAACGTGTTCACGCTGCGGCGGCGCGACATGGCCTCGCCGTTGAGCGAGTTCCTGGGGGCCTTGGTGATGGTGACGCTGGTGTATCTGGGCGGCAGCCTGGTCATCGGGCAGGACCCCAGCCTGAGCGGGGGCGCCTTCATCGGCTACATCATCCTCTTCAGCCAGCTGCTGGCGCCCGCCAAGAGCTTCACCACGGGCTACTACTGGATCCGCAAGGGGGGGGCCAGTGCCGAGCGCATCTTCGAACTGCTGGCCGTGGAGAACAGCGTGAAGGAGCGCCCCGATGCCAGGCCCATCGCCGCCTTCACCGACCGCGTGGTGTTCGAGGGCGTGCAGTTCGCCTACGACGAGCGGCCCGTGCTGCGCACCGTGGACCTGGTGCTGCCCAAGGGCCGCAGCGTGGCGCTGGTGGGCACCAGCGGAGGAGGCAAGAGCACGCTCGCCGGTCTGCTGCCGCGGTTCTACGACGT
The DNA here is from genome assembly GCA_016715895.1 of Flavobacteriales bacterium. NCBI lineage: Bacteria > Pseudomonadati > Bacteroidota > Flavobacteriia > Flavobacteriales > Flavobacteriales bacterium. Next base: position 1,077,737 of record JADJXH010000004.1, read on the forward strand.
CACCGGTGGTCGTGTGCTGATCGACGGCCACGATGTGCGGGACCTGAAGCTCAAGGACCTGCGGGCCCTGATGGGCATCGTGACCCAGGACAGCATCCTGTTCAACGACACGGTGGCCAACAACATCGCCTTCGGGCAGCCCGGGGTGGCCACGGCCGAGATCGAGCGCGCGGCCCGGATCGCGAACGCGCACGACTTCATCCTGCGCTTGGAGAACGGGTATCAGACCGGCATCGGCGACATGGGCAATCGCCTGAGCGGCGGGCAGAAACAGCGCCTGGCCATCGCCCGGGCCGTGCTGAAGAACCCGCCGATCCTGATCCTGGACGAGGCCACCAGCGCGCTGGACACCGAGAGCGAACGGCTGGTGCAGGACGCGCTCTTCCGGATGATGGAGGGGCGCACCAGCCTGGTGATCGCGCATCGGTTGAGCACCATCCAGCACTGCGACGAGATCTGCGTGGTGGTGGACGGCGCCATCGTGGAGCGGGGCACGCACGCCGTGCTGCATGCCTCCGGGGGGCACTATCGCCGGTTGTGCGACATGCAGGCCTTCGACTGATCCGCTTGGCCGTTCGGCGCTGTTGCGTACATTTGCACCGTCAGTCGGTTGAGCGAGGAAGAGGGGACCGCCCCTCTTTTTTGTTCCCCGGCGGTCAGGCACAATGATCACCGAAGGCCACATGCGGGAATTGGTGGAGCGCCATCTGGCGGGCACCGGTCATTTCCTGGTGGACGTGGAGGTGCGCCCCGGCGACAAGGTGGTGGTGGAGGTGGACGACCCCCAGGCCATCACCCTGGAGCAGCTGGTGGCGCTGAACCGCGCCCTGCGCGACGACCTGGACGCCCAGGGGCACGACCTGGAGCTTCAGGTGGGCAGCCCCGGCATGGGCCGCCCCTTCAAGGTGCCCGCCCAGTACGCCAAGCACACCGGCCGCCTGGTGGTGGTGAAGCTCGCCGACGGCCGTGCCCTCGAGGGGCGGCTGGAGGCGGTGGAGGCCACCCGCCTGCACCTGCGGCCGCTGCTCCCGAGCAAGGTGAAGGGCCGGCCCGACAAGCTGGACGACGATGTGCTTGCACTGCCTTTCGCCGACATCCGATCCACACAAGCCAGCCTAAAGTTCAAATGACCGTGCCATGAGCACCGTGAACCTCATCGAATCCTTCGGGGAATTCAAGGACATCAAGAACATCGACCGGGTGACCATGATGGGCATCCTGGAGGATGTGTTCAGGGGTGTGGTGAAGAAACGTTTCGGCGAGGAGGCCAACGTGGACATCATCATCAACCCCGACAAGGGCGACCTGGAGATCTGGCTCAACCGCGTGATCGTGGAGGACGGCATGAGCGAGGACGACAACCTGGAGATCGAGCTCAGCGAGGCCCGCAAGATCGAGCCCGACTTCGAGGTGGGCGAGGAGGTGAGCCAGGAGGTGAAGATCGCCGACTTCGGCCGCCGCAACATCCTCAGCCTGAAGCAGAACCTGCAGAGCCGCATCCTGGAGCTCGAGAAGGACCACCTGTACAACAAGTACAAGGAGCGGGTGGGCGAGATCATGACCGGCGAGGTGTACCAGGTGTGGAAGCGCGAGACGCTCATCTTGGACGATGAGGGCAACGAGCTCATCCTGCCCAAGGACCAGCAGATCAAGAGCGACTTCTTCAAGAAGGGCGACAGCGTGCGGGCGGTAGTGTGGAAGGTGGAGATGCGCAACAACACGCCGGTGGTGATCCTGAGCCGCACGGCGCCGGAATTCCTGGCCAAGCTGTTCGAGCAGGAGGTGCCCGAGGTGGCCGACGGCCTCATCACCATCAAGCGCATCGTGCGCGAGCCGGGTGAACGGGCCAAGGTGGCCGTGGAGAGCTACGACGACCGCATCGATCCGGTGGGCGCCTGCGTGGGCATGAAGGGAAGCCGCATCCACGGCATCGTGCGCGAGCTGCGCAACGAGAACATCGACGTGATCAACTTCACCAGCAACGAGCAGCTGTTGATCCAGCGGGCGCTGAGCCCGGCCAAGATCGGCAACATCAAGCTCGACGTGGAGCACAAGCGCGCCGAGGTGTACATGAAGCCCGATCAGGTGGCCCTCGCCATCGGCAAGGGCGGCCACAACATCAAGCTCGCCAGCCGCCTCACCGGTTACGAGATCGATGTGTACCGCGAGACCGATGAGGTGACCGACGATGTGGACCTGGAGGAGTTCGCCGACGAGATCGAGCACTGGATCATCGACGAACTGAAGACCATCGGTTGCGACACGGCGCGCAGTGTGCTGGACATCCCGGTGGATGAGCTGGTGAAGCGCACCGACCTGGAGGAGGAAACGATCAATGAAGTGGTGCGGATCCTGAAGGCCGAGCTGGAGAGCTGAGCCGGGGGACCGCACGGAGAACGGACAACGCGAACTGAATGAGCGAAGCAGCTGACAAAGGTGTGCGGTTGAGCAAGGTGGCCCGCGAGTTCAACCTCGGGCTCCACACCGTGGTGGAGTTCCTGGAGAAGAAGGGCCACAAGGTGGAGAGCAACCCCAACACCAAGATCGCCGGGGACCTCTACGACCTGCTGTTGGCCGAGTTCGGTACGGACAAGGCCATCAAGGAGCAGAGCAAGGCCACCGTGCAACTGCGTCAGGAGCGGGAGACGATCAGTCTCGCGCCCGAGAAGCCGGCCGCCCGACCGGTGGCGGAGGAGCCCGCGCCGGCCCCGACGCCCGCGGCTGCTGAGCCCGCCGCCGCACCGGAGGTGAAGCCCGCCGCCGAGACCATCAAGGCCCGGGTGGAGAAGCCTTCGGTGAAGGTGCTGGACAAGATCGACCTGACCGCGCGCAAGAAGACGCCCGCCTCGCGCAGCACCGCTGAAGCGGCCCCGGCACCCGAGCCGCCCCCTGCCGCGCCTCCCGCCGCGCCGCCCGCACCGGTGGCCCCGCCGACGCCGGCCGCCCCCGCCGAACCGGAGCTCATCCGTGCGCGGGCCGAGAAGCTCACCGGCCCCAAGACCGTGGGCAAGATCGAGCTGCCGGTGGAGAAGGAACGCAAGCCGGCCGACCGCGGCGACCAGGGTGGCGAACGCGGGCGCCGCAAGCGCATCGTGAAGCCCGGTCCGGTGAACGTGGACAGGGCCGTGCAGCAGGAGCAGCGCGATGCCGCCAGCCGCCCCGGCGGCCGTCCCGGCGAGCTCGACGAGAACGCCGTGAAGAAGAAGGTGAGCGAGACCCTCGCGCGCCTCACCGGCGGCAAGAGCAAGGGCGCGAAGATCCGCCGCGACAAGCGCGCCGAGCGCTTCCAGCGCTTCGAGGAAGAGCAGGCCGCCCGCGAGCTGGCCGGCAAGACCCTCAAGGTCACCGAGTTCGTCACCGCCAGCGAACTGGCCTCCATGATGGGCGTGCCCGTCACCGACATCATCAAGGCCTGCTTCAGCCTGGGCCTCATGGTGAGCATCAACCAGCGCCTCGACGCGGAGACGCTGTCCGTGATCGCCGACGAGTACGGCTTCAAGGTGGAGTTCGTGGGCGCCGAGGTGCAGGAGAACATCCCCATGGAGGCCGACGATGAGCGCCGCATGGTGCCACGTCCGCCCATCGTCACCGTGATGGGCCACGTGGACCACGGCAAGACCTCCCTGCTGGACTACGTGCGCAATGCCAACGTGGTGGCCGGTGAGGCCGGGGGCATCACCCAGCACATCGGGGCCTACAGTGTGCAGCTCAAGAACGGCAAGCACATCACCTTCCTGGACACCCCGGGCCACGAGGCCTTCACGGCCATGCGCGCCCGCGGCGCCCAGGTGACGGACATCGCCATCATCGTGATCTCGGCGGACGACAGCGTGATGCCGCAGACGCGGGAGGCCATCAACCACGCGCAGGCCGCCGGCGTGCCGATGGTCTTCGCCCTCAACAAGATCGACAAGGAGGGGGCCAACCCCGACAAGATCCGCGAGGAGCTCAGCCAGATGAACATCCTGGTGGAGGAGTGGGGCGGCAAGTTCCAGAGCCAGGAGATCAGCGCCAAGAAGGGCATCGGCATCGAGAACCTCCTGGACAAGGTCCTGCTGGAGGCCGAGATGCTGGACCTGAAGGCCGACCCCGCCAAACGCGCCATGGGCGTGGTGATCGAGAGCACCCTGGAGCAGGGCCGCGGCTATGTCACCACCATCCTGGTGGAAGGCGGCACCCTGCGGAAAGGCGACGTGCTGCTGGCCGGTCAGTTCAGTGGGCGCGTGCGCAACATGTTCAACGAACGCGGGCAGGCCGTCAACGATGCGGGCCCCTCCACCCCGGTCTCCATCCTGGGCCTGGACGGCGCGCCCAATGCGGGCGATCATTTCTATGTGCTGGAGGATGAGCGCGAGGCCCGCCAGATCGCCACGCGGCGGCAGCAGCTGCAGCGTGAACAAGGCATCCGCACGCACAAGCACATCACCCTGGACGAGATCGGCCGCCGCCTCGCCATCGGCGACTTCAAGGAGCTCAACATCATCGTGAAGGGCGATGTGGACGGCTCGGTGGAGGCGCTCACCGACTCGCTGCTCAAGCTCAGCACCGAGAAGATCAAGGTGAACGTGATCCACAAGGCCGTGGGCCCCATCGCCGAGAGCGATGTGCTGCTGGCCACCGCCTCGGACGCCATCATCATCGGCTTCCAGGTGCGGCCCACCCCCGGCGCACGCAAGCTGGCCGAGACCGAGGAGATCGACATCCGCATGTACTCCATCATCTACGACGCCATCGAGGAGATCAAGCAGGCCATGGAGGGCATGCTCGCGCCCAAGGAGGTGGAGAAGGTGGTGGGCACCGCCGAGGTCCGCGAGACCTTCAAGATCAGCAAGGTGGGTACGGTGGCCGGCTGCTTCGTGCTCGACGGCAAGCTCAAGCGCACCAACAAGGTGCGCGTGATCCGCGACGGCATCGTGGTGTACACCGGCGACCTCGGCAGCCTCAAGCGGTTCAAGGACGACGTGAAGGAGGTGACCCACGGCTACGAGTGCGGCCTCAACGTGGAGAAGTTCAACGACATCAAGGTGGGCGACCACATCGAAGCCTTCGAGCTCGTGGAGGTGAAGCAGACGCTGAACGACTGACCGGTGCACCGCACCGATGGCCGCGGGGCCGCCCATTGGGCGGCCCCGTCGCGTTCAGGCGGTGACGCGATCAGGGGCGATGGTGGTCATCGACCGCCGGGGCCTCCGCGACGCTTGGGTTCGGGAAGTATGTATGGCCATGCATACTTCGGCCGTGGGCCTATATCGACCAAGGTCACTCTATTCCCTTGTATCTGAGGGTGTTATTATTTCCTGCCGACCGCTCTTGGTCAATGTGATGGCTTGCTGGATGTGGCGGGGTCCAAGGCTGCCTGACCAGCGTCGTGCTCGACATTGCGCGCGGGTTGCTACGGACCGAGCACCCTCGCAGCGCCGGTACCGGAAGTATGTATGGCCATACATGTTTTCGGTCGCCGCCCGCAGGCTCCGACCGCCTCACCACAGTGACTGTTCCAGACGTCCGCGAGAACGGCTTTCGTCGCTGAACCCTCTACCTACCGAGAACCGGGTCTTCGATCCGGTACAACGATGATCGACCGCCGCCGCGATGTGCCGACCTTGTTCAAGGTTGTTGGAGGTGCGATCGCGGCGCAGCCTCAGTATCCGATGGGTTACCAGTATCCCATGGAAAGCTCGTGAGCGGGATCCATGCGGTGGCTTCGATGTTCGAGGTGCCGCGCGGAACACGGCGTTCGCCTTGGAGCTGGACGGCAGGGAAGTGCTCGGATCCGGCCTGTCGGGCCGGACCGGGCTCAGAACACGATCTTCTGGCGGCGCAGGCGCGTGCGGTACTTCTTGCTGCGCGTCTTGTACTTGTACAGCTTGTAGTGCACCTGCGCGCGCAGGAAGAGGTAGGCGTCCAGGTCGTCGGGATCGCCGCGCTGCTCGCCTTCGCTGTAGCGGAGCGCTTCGGGCTGCGGATCGGCCAGGAAGGCGGCCAGTTCGCCCGATTCCGAGCCGATGCCACCGTTGGCCTCGGCGATGAGGTCATTGTCGTAGTAGTTGCCGCTGACGTCGTCGATGTAGTCCGTGAACGTCTTGGTGTACTGCGCCTCCAGGCCCACGCTGAGCACCTTGCTGAGCTGCTTGCGGATGCCGATGCCCATGGGGATGCACAGGCTGAAGTTGCTGTACTCGTCGGGGCCGCCCTCCATCCCCTGGCCCTCGGTGCGCAGCGGCTTCAGGTCCACCCACGCATTGTTGAACTTGGCCCTGGGATTGAAGTAGAAGCCACCCACACCGCCGAACAGGTAGAGGCCGATGCGGGAGGACTTCTGCCCCTTCACGCCCCGGATGTCGTACAGGTGGCCCAGTTCCTCCAGAAAGGGGTGCACCTCCAGCATCAGGGCCAGTTCGTAAAGGTCCGATCGGAACGATAGGTTGCGCCGTTTCCGCGCGGGTTCCTCGGTAAGGTTGTCGTTGCCGGCCATCACGCCGTAGGCCAGTTGGGTGCGCAGGCTGAGGCGTTCACGCAGGTAGTACCGCCAGCCCAGGCTGAAGGCGGGCCGCGTCTGGCTCACCTCCAGGTCCCAGATGAAGGAACTGCCGATCTGGTCGCGGCCGCCCAGTTCACCCAGGAAGTTGGACGCGCCCAGGCCGATCGTGATCTCGTTGCGGTGTGTCTTCCAATAATCCGTGGTGCGGAAGTACTGGGCGGAGGTGGGAACGCATATCCCGACGGCCAGGGCCGGGAGGACGTTCCTGAAGGCGATCGTTGCGTTCCGCATACGGTCCGGTCCGATCGGGAAGGGCGCAAGGTGCTTCGTCCCGCGCAGCACACGCGAGGTCAGCAACACCGCGAACGGTCCCGAAAGGGGTGCCCAAGGTAGTGATCTGATGTGAACTGCGGCCTACGGTGCGGAAGGCACGCCGGCCTTGGTGAGCGCTGGTGGCTCGATCTGGTCCTGCACCACATAGCAACCCGGGAACTCCGGACGAAGTTCCTGTCGCAACCGCTCCGCCTCGACCCTGTCGCGCAGGTCGCCCACCCGGATGCGGAAGTTGGGCGCCAGGTAGCTCAGGTAGGCCGGCACGTCGGGGTGGCGCTGCAGGAACGCCTGCCGCACCTTCACCGCATCGGTCTTGCTGCCCAGGTGGATCTGCACCCGATACCCTTCGATCACGCGGTCCAGGGTGGGATAGGCCGCCATGAACTCCAGCGCGCGCGCGTCACCAAGCCAGCGCACCGCACTGCTGTCCGCGTCCGATTGACCGCGGAGAGCGGCGGCGTGGAGCAGCACCAGGAGGGGAAGGAGGTGGTGTACGCGCATGGCGCTGCGAAGGTAGTCGGCGCCCGACGCGGCGTTCCCGTGTTTAGAACGATCCTAAATAGCATACCGGTGTTCGCATCCCCATCACGCTCCTGTCCCACGTACGCTTCGCCGTTTATTTTTGCGCCGGTCCAAAAAGGGGGTCCCCCTTCCTAAAACGTCCGGAATGCCGCGTCCATCCAGGTTCTCCCTCCGATCGCCCGGGCTGTTCCACGCACTGTTCGTCCTTGCTCTCTCCCTTGCCGTTGCGCCTTTGATGGCCCAGCCGGCGGACGCTGCGTTGTACGCCACCGGTGAAAAGGTCTTCAAAGGCAATTGCGCCAGCTGCCATAAGCCGGACAAGGATATGACCGGCCCTGCGCTGAAGGATGCGCGCGCCCGGTGGGAAGGCAAGGGCGACATCTATGCGTGGGTGCGCAACAGCACCGACGTCATCAAGAGCGGCAACGCTTACGCCAACGAGCTCTTCACCAAGTGGAACAAGAGCGTCATGACCCCCATGGCGCTCTCCAACGAGGAGATCGATGCGGTGCTCTACTACGCGGACAACTACGCGCCGCCCGCGCCGCCTCCCGGCAAGGAGCCGGTTCCAGCGGGCGAACCGCAGGACGTCCCGTTCTGGCCGTGGATGCTGGTGATCGGCCTGCTGCTGCTGGTGGTCGCATTGAGCCTCGGCGGCGTGCGCAAGAGCCTCACCAATGCGGTGCGTGAGACCGAGGGCCAGGGGCCAGCACCGGACCGCACCGCTTGGCAGTCCTTCAAGGATTGGGCCTGGCACAACAAGACCTTCGCCTCGGTGCTCGGCCTGCTGCTGCTCACCTGGGGCATCGTGTCGGCCTGGGATTGGGCCCTCACCATCGGGGTGTATGGCGGCGACACCGTGGAGCACTACAAGCCCGAACAGCCCATCCGCTTCGACCACACGCTGCATGCCGGCAAGGCCGACAAGGGCAACCTGGCCATCAACTGTGTCTACTGCCACAACAGCGCCGAGAAGAGCAAGCATGCCGGCATCCCCACGGCCAACGTGTGCATGAACTGCCACCAGGCCGTCGGCGAATCGCAGCGCAATCCCTGGAGCACTGCGGAGATCAAGAAGATCCACGACGCCACGGGGTGGGATGGCAAGGCCTACACCGGCACGCCGAAGCCCATCGAATGGGTGAAGGTGCACAACCTGCCGGACCACGCGTACTTCAACCACGCGCAGCACGTGGCGGTGGGCAAGCTCGAATGCCAGGAGTGCCATGGCCCCATCGACGAGAAGATGGACGTGGCCGAACAGTGGGCCCCCCTGACGATGGGCTGGTGCATCCAGTGCCACAACGAGAAGGAGGTGAAGATGGCCGGCAACGGCTACTACGATGAGGTGATGGCCCGCCTGGAGAAGAACGAGAAGTTGGGCCACCGCGAGCTGAAGGAGTACCTGGAGGACGAGAAGATCACCGTGAAGGAGCTTGGCGGCTGGGAATGCGCCAAGTGCCACTACTAAGAACACCGCCGCGCCGCATGTCGAGCACCAAGCGTTACTGGCAGGACCTGGCCCAACTGGACCAGGCCTCCGAAGCGATCCAAGGCCGGGAGAACGAGTTCCAGGCTCCGCTGCCCATCGATGAGATGCTGGCGGACAAGGGACTGACGGGAGCCACCACGGGCCGCCGCGACTTCCTCAAGTTCCTGGGCTTCGGCCTGGGCGCCGCCAGCCTGGCGGCCTGCGAGACGCCGGTGATCAAGAGCATCCCCTACGTCAACAAGCCGGAGGAGATCGTGCCCGGCGTGCCCACCTGGTACGCCAGCACCTACTACGACGGCCAGGACTACGCCAGCATCCTGGTGAAGACGCGCGAAGGCCGCCCCATCCACATCATGGGCAACCCGCGCCACGGCATCAACCGCAACCCGAAGCTGGGCAAGGGCACGATCAACGCCCGCATCAACAGCTCGGTGCTGTCGCTGTACGACGGCGAGCGGCTGCAGGGCCCGCGTAGGAACGAATTGAGCGATAGTGCCCGTACTTGGGAAGACCTATCCTGGGCTGATGCCGACAAGGCCATCAGCGGCAAGCTGGCCGAGCTCAGCACCGGCGGAAAGCGCATCGTGGTGCTCACGCCCACGGTGATCAGCCCCAGCGCCAAGGCCGCCATCGCCCAGTTGCGCAGCCGCTACGGCGCCCAGCCCGCCGCCGAGGGCCAGCCCGCCACCGGCGGGGCCCAGGTGGACCACGTGCAGATGGACAGCATCAGCTACGCCGGCGTGACCGGCGCCAACCTGAAGAGCTTCGGCCTCCGGGTGATGCCGTCCTACGACCTCACCAAGGCCGATGTGCTGGTGTCCGTGGACTGCGACTTCCTGAGCAGCTGGGGCAGCACCACCGAGCACGCCTGGCAGTACGCCAGCCGCCGCCGTCCCGAGGACGGGTCCATGAGCAGGCACTGGCAGTTCGAGACGCGCATGAGCATCACGGGCGCCAATGCGGATGAGCGCGTGGCCATCAAGCCGAGCGAAGTGGCCGCCGCCGTGATCGCGCTGCACGATGCCGTGGCCCGCAAGGCCGGAGCCCCTGCCGCCGGAGGCGGGATGGAACATCCGCAGCTCGCTGCTGCGGCCGATGCCCTCTGGGCGGCCAAGGGCAAGGCCCTGCTGCTCTGTGGCAGCAACGACGAGGCCGTGCAGGTGGTGGTCAACCGCATCAACGACCTCCTGGGCGCCTATGGCAGCACCATCGACCTGGCCAACCACACCTGGTTCTTCCAGGGCGATGACGCTGCGGTGGCCCAGTTGGTGAAGGACATGAACGCCGGCCAGGTGGGCGCCCTGCTGATCGCCGGCACCAACCCGGCCTACAGCCTGCCCAATGCCGCCGAGTTCAAAACGGGCCTGGAGAAGGTGGCCCTGACGGTGTGCATGAGCACCCATGCGGACGAGACCGCGAGCCTGTGCCAGTGGGTGTGCCCGGACCACCACTACCTGGAGACCTGGGACGACCACATGCCCAAGGTGGGCCGCTACGCGCTGAGCCAACCGGTGATCAGCCCGCTGTTCGACACCCGGCAGTGGCAGGAGAGCCTGGTGCGCTGGTCCGGAGGCACGGGCAGCTACCACGACCTCATCAAGGCCACCTGGCAGGGCGCACTGGCCGCCCGGGCCGATGCGGCCACCGCATCGCCGTTCGCCACCGTGTGGCAGACGAGCCTGCACGACGGCGTGTACGAGGCGTACACGAACCCGAACGCCCCGGTGCCGTTCGCGGCCGACGCCGCCGCTGCGGCGGCCATGGCGAAGAAGAACGCCGGCGCCGGTGGAGAGTGGGAGCTCGTCCTCTACACCAAGGAAGGCATCGGCGACGGTCGCCACGCCAACAACCCGTGGCTGCAGGAGCTGCCCGACCCGCTCAGCAAGGTCACATGGGACAACTACGTGCTGATGGCCCCGAGCGACGTGAAGCGCCTGGGCCTGCAGACCTACCTGGGCCAGGAAAGCCCCGCGAGCGTGGTGACGGTGGCCGCCAACGGCGTGGAGCTTCAGCTTCCCGTGGTGCCCGCCCCGGGCCAGAAGGCCGGCACCATCGCCATCGCGGTGGGCTACGGCCGTGGTGCCAACGGCGAGAAGGTGGGCAAGGCCGCCTGTTTGCCCAACGATGACGGCGGCGCCACCCCGGTGGGCCGCAATGCCTGGCCGTTCGTGAGCCTGGTGAACGGCACCGCCAGCATGGCCGTGGGCAATGTGACGGTGACCCCGACGGGCACCACGCACCCGATCGCCATCACGCAGACGCACCTCACCCACATGGACCGCCATAGCGTGGTGAAGGAGACCACCCTGGCGACCTGGAGCAAGCACGACCCCAAGGGCACGTACAACCACCAGCACGAGCTGGCGGTGCATGAGGACGTGAACGAGGACGGCGCCATCGACGCGCGCGACCGCCTGCCGGTGAAGGAGTTCGACCTGTGGGAGGAGCACCCCGTGGAGGGCGTGGGCCACCGCTGGGGCCTGAGCATCGACCTGAACACCTGCACGGGTTGCGGGGCCTGCGTGACGGCCTGCACCAGCGAGAACAACGTGCCGGTGGTGGGCAAGGACGAGGTGCGCCGCAGCCGCGAGATGCACTGGCTGCGCATCGACCGCTACTTCAGCTCCGACATGACCAAGGAGCGCGCGAAGGAGGAGGGCCTGGGCAAGATCGACATGTACCTGGACATGGAGGTGCCCAGCGACAACCCGCGCGTGGTGTTCATGCCGATGATGTGCCAGCACTGCAACCACGCACCGTGCGAGACGGTGTGCCCGGTGGCGGCGACCACGCACAGCAACGAGGGCCTCAACCAGATGGCCTACAACCGCTGCATCGGCACGCGGTACTGCGCCAACAACTGCCCCTACAAGGTGCGCCGCTTCAACTGGTTCAACTACGTCACCGACAAGTTCGCCGATGTGAACCCCGCGTGGAGCGAGCTGGGCCGCATGGTGCTGAACCCGGACGTGGTGGTGCGCAGCCGCGGGGTGATCGAGAAGTGCAGCCTGTGCGTGCAGCGCATCCAGGCCGGCAAGCTGGAGGCGAAGAAGGCCGGGACCCCGGTGGCCGACGGCGCGGTGGAGACCGCCTGCAGCGCCGCCTGCGGCACGGGCGCCATCGTGTTCGGCGACCTCAACGACACCAAGAGCCGCGTGGCGAAGCTGCATGGCGAGGAGCGCGCGTACATGGCGCTGGAGGAGATCGGCGTGAAGCCGAACGTCAGCTACCTGGCCCGGGTGCGCAATACAGAGGAGACCGCCGAAGCCCATCACGCCTAAGGAAAACAGACCGGACCCCATGCATTCCGAATCCGCGATCCGTGAGCCGCTCATCCTGGGCCACAAGACCTATCACGATATCACCAACGATATCGTGGCGCCCATCGAGAACAAGGCCCCGCGCGCCTGGTACGTCCTCATCACCATCAGCAGCCTGATCGCCCTGTACGGCATCGGCTGCATCCTGTACCTCATCGGCACGGGCATCGGGGTGTGGGGTCTGAACAAGACGGTGGACTGGGCCTGGGACATCACCAACTTCGTGTGGTGGGTGGGCATCGGCCACGCCGGCACCCTCATCAGCGCCGTGCTGCTGCTGTTCCGCCAGCGCTGGCGCATGGCGGTGAACCGGTCGGCGGAGGCCATGACCATCTTCGCCGTGATCATGGCGGTCACCTTCCCGGTGATCCACATGGGCCGGGTGTGGATGGCCTACTGGGTGCTGCCGTTGCCCAACACCTTCGGATCCCTCTGGGTGAACTTCAACAGCCCCCTGCTGTGGGACGTGTTCGCCATCAGCACCTACTTCACGGTGTCGCTCGTGTTCTGGTACATCGGCCTGATCCCCGACTTCGCCACCATCCGCGACAAGGTGAAGAGCCCGGGCATGAAGAAGGCCTACGGCATCCTGAGCTTCGGCTGGACCGGCAACGCCAAGGCGTGGACGCGCTTCGAGGAGGTGAGCCTGGTGCTGGCCGGCATCGCCACCCCGCTGGTGTTCTCGGTGCACTCGGTGGTGAGCTTCGACTTCGCCACCTCGGTGATCCCCGGCTGGCACACCACCATCTTCCCGCCCTACTTCGTGAGCGGCGCCGTGTTCAGCGGCTTCGCCATGGTGCAGACCCTGCTGCTGGTGATGCGCAAGGTGATGAAGCTCGAGAGCTACATCACCATCAAGCACATCGAGTACATGAACATCGTGATCATCGTCACGGGCTCCATCGTGGGCGTGGCGTACATCACCGAGCTGTTCATCAGCTGGTACAGCGGGGTGGAGTACGAGAGCTACGCCTTCATCAACCGCGCCACCGGCCCCTACTGGTGGAGCTACTGGGCCATGATGACCTGCAACGTGGTGAGCCCGCAGGTGTTCTGGTTCAAGAAGCTGCGCACCAACCTCACGTTCACCTTCTTCATGAGCATCGTGGTGAACATCGGCATGTGGTTCGAGCGCTTCGTGATCATCGTCACCAGCCTGCACCGCGACTACCTGCCCAGCGCCTGGAACATGTTCCACCCCACCTGGGTGGACGTGGGCATCTTCGTGGGCACGCTGGGCATCTTCTTCACCCTGTACCTGCTGTTCGCCCGCTTCTTCCCGGTGCTGGCCCTCAACGAGCTGAAGAGCATCCTGAAGCTCAGCGGCGAGAGCTACAAGCAGCAGGCCCAACATCACCATCACTGAGCCCATGGCCAACAAGGTCGTATACGCGGTCTACGATGACCCCGAGGTGCTGAAGGGCGCCGCGCGCACGCTGGTGAGCGCCGGCGTCAAGGTGCGCGACGTGTTCAGCCCCTTCCCCATCCACGGATTGGACCCGATCATCGGCGTGAAGCGGACCCGTCTGGGCATCGCCGCCTTCATGTACGGCATCACGGGCACGAGCCTGGCCATGCTGGGCTTCTGGTACTTCATGATCCACGACTGGCCCATGAACATCGGGGGCAAGCCGAGCTTCACCCTGTATCAGAACCTGCCGGCCTTCATCCCGGTGGCCTTCGAGTTCACCGTGTTCTGTGCCGCGCACGGCATGGCCATCACCTACTTGATCCGCAACAAGACGCTGCCGGGCATGCCGGCGCGCAACCCCGACCCGCGGAGCACCGACGACAAGTTCATCATGGAGGTGCGCTCGGAGGACAACCACCTGGGTGCCGAGGCCATCGTGGACCTGCTGCGCGGCACGCCGGCCCTGGAGATCAACGAACGCGAACGCTGAGCCATGCGCAAGCCGCACCCGATCACCCTCGTTCCCGCCCTGCTCGCCGCGGCCCTGCTGCCGTCGTGCGGAGGCGACCCCAACAGCCCCGGCATCGAGTACATGCCCGACATGTACCGCAGCCCGGCCGTGGAGGCCTATGTGGACCCCGGCCAGGACCCCTATTACGTGGGCAATGAGAAGGCCGAGGCCCAGCGCTCCACCCAGAGCGCCCGTCTGCCGGTGGCCGGCACGGTGCCCTTCAGCATGGACCCCGCCAAGGCGGCGTTCAACTTCCCGTATCCGTATCCGGGCACGCCCGAGGGGTATGAGCAGGCCGGCCTGGAGCTGAAGTGCCCCCTGCCCATGACGCAGGCCGTGGTGGACCAGGGCAAGGTGGTGTACGACAAGTTCTGCCAGCACTGCCATGGCGCCAAGGGCGAGGGCGATGGCAGCGTGGTGAAGAACGGCAACTACCCGCAGCCGCCCAGCTACACCGCCGCACTGAAGGACCTGCCCGAAGGCAAGATCTTCCACAGCCTGGTGTATGGCAAGAACGTGGCCATGGGCAGCCATGCCGGTCAGCTGAACAAGGAGGAGCGCTGGCAGGTGACGCGCTACGTGCAGTTCCTGCAGAACGGCGGCAAGCTCACGCGCGACACGCCGACGCCCGCCGCCGACAGCACCGCCACCGCCGCCAAGTGAACCCGGACGAACACGGATCAGCGATGAACTTCACCTTCAGCAAACGGGCCCGCACCATCAGCATGGCGTTGATGGTCATCGGCGCCGTGGCCGCCGTCATCGGCATCCTCGGTGACCACACCGACCACCACCAGCGCACCTGGGCGAGCCTCTTCGTCAACGGCTTCTTCTTCTTCGGCATCGCCCTGGGCACCCTGTTCTTCTACGCCCTGCAGAACGCCACCGAGACCGCGTGGAGCGTGATGGTGAAGCGGGTGTACGAGGGCATCCTGGGCTTTTTACCGATCGGGGCGGGCGTGGTGCTGCTGTGCCTGGCCGCCGGAAGTCTTGGTCTGCATCACATCTGGCACTGGATGGACCCGCGCGTGACCGACCCGACGAACGCCGAGCACTACGACGCGTTGATCGCCGGCAAGAGTTCCTTCCTGAACCTGCCCTTCTTCTGGGTGCGCGCCATCGCCTACATGGCCACCTTCATCCTGTTCGCCCGCTGGTTCCGCAAGCAGAGCCTGGCACTGGACGAACTGAGCGGCGAGGCCCTGGTGAAGCGCCACCTGCTGATGTACCGCCGCGGGGCCCTGTTCCTCGTGCTCTTCGCGGTGTTCAGCAGCATCCTGGCGTGGGACTGGCTGATGAGCATCGATGCGCACTGGTTCAGCACCCTGTTCGGCTGGTACGTGTTCAGCGGCATGTGGGTGAGCGCCATGATCACCGCGGTGGTGCTGGTGCTGTACCTGCGCCGCAAGGGCTACCTGCCCCAGGTGAACAACAGCCACATCCACGACATGGGCAAGTGGGTCTTCGCCATCAGCTTCCTGTGGAGCTACCTGTGGTTCAGCCAGTTCATGCTCATCTGGTACGCCAACATCCCCGAGGAGGTCACCTGGTTCCAATCGCGGATCGATCACCACCCCGGGCTGCTGTGGACCATGTTCTTCATCAACTTCGCGGTGCCCATGGTGCTGCTGATGAGCCGTGATGCGAAGCGCAACCCGCGTTTCCTGATCGGCGTGGGCGCGGTGATCTTCATCGGCCACTGGCTGGACGTGATCCAGATCGTGATGCCCGGCGCACTCGGCCACCACTTCCACGGGGTCGGCCTGCTGGAGGTGGGCATGTTCCTGGCCTTCCTGGGCCTGCTGATCCACACCGTGCTCACCACCCTCACCAAGGCGCCGCTGGCCCCCGTACAGCATCCCTACCTGGAAGAGGCCGTGCACCATTCCATCTGACGAACAAACACCCGCCCCTGAGGGTATTCCAATAGGCGAACGATGACGAAGCTGCTGATCCTCCTGGTCCTGGTGCTGGCCATCCTGGCGGTGGCCCAGCTGGCGCGGGTCTATGAACTGACCTCCAAGCTGCGCGGCAAACGGGAGGAGGACATCTCCCCGGCCGACAACCGGATGAACGCCAACCTGTGGTACGTGTTCATGCTGGCGTATTACGCCTTCTTCCTCTGGCTGATGTGGGCCTATGGCGACAAGATGCTGCCGGTGGCCGCCAGTGAGCACGGCGTGGCGCTGGACGCCCTGCTGAACTTCAACTGGTTGATCCTCTTCATCGTCTTCTTCATCACCAACACCCTGCTGTTCTGGTTCGCCGGCAAGTACGCCTACCGAGCCGACCGCAAGGCCTACTACTACGCGCACAACAACAAGCTGGAGCTGATCTGGACGATCGTGCCGGCGGCCTTCCTGGCGGTGATCATCATCTTCGGTCTGCGCACCTGGCAGGACATCACCGGTCCGGCCTCGCCCGACGCGCTGCAGGTGGAGCTTTACGCCAAGCAGTTCGACTGGACCGCCCGCTACCCCGGGGAGGACGGCATCCTGGGCGCCACGGATTTCCGCCTGATCAACGGGGACAACCCGCTGGGCATCGTCACCAAGGAGAGCATCGCCAAGCGGTTGGCGGAGCTGGCGGCGGACAAGGCCGAGATCGACTCCACCCTGCAGCACGCCATCCTGCCGGATGCGAAGGTGGCCGAGTTCCATGCGGCGATCGCCAAGATCGAACGCCAGGCCGGCCGCATCGTGAACCTGCGCACGATGATGGAGCAGGACATCGCCGAGAAGGGCGACGCCAGCGTGTACGCCCACGGGGCCGATGACGTGGTGATCAAGGAGTTCCACCTGCCGCTGCGCAAGGAGGTGAACCTGTTGATCCGCAGCCGCGACGTGATCCACAGCGCCTACATCCCGCACATGCGGGCCCAGATGAACGCAGTGCCGGGCATGACGACGACCTTCAAGATGGTGCCCACGATCAGCACCGACAGCATGCGCCTGGTGATGAAGGACGAGACCTTCGACTTCATCCTGCTGTGCAACAAGATCTGCGGCGCCAGCCACTACAACATGCAGATGCCGCTGGTGGTGGAGGATCAGGGCACCTACGACGCCTGGTACGCCGAGGCGCGCAAGAAGCCCTTCCAAGCCCCGCCGATGGCGGCCGCCCCCGCTGCCCCCGCCGCTGCGGCCCCTGCCGACAGCACGGCCGCCCCGGCGGACAGCACCGCCGCCCCGGCCTCCGCCACCGCCGCCCTGAAGCCCTGAACCGACGACCCGACGAACCATGGGATCCGTAGCCACCGCCCCCCACGCCCACGCCGGGCACGCGCACCACGCGCATCATCACCACGAGGAGAGCTTCGTGTCGAAGTACGTCTTCTCGCAGGACCACAAGATGATCAGCAAGCAGTTCCTGATCACGGCCATCATCATGGCAGTGGTGGCGGTGATCATGTCGGTCATCTTCCGCCTGCAGCTGGCCTGGCCGGGCGAGAGCTTCGCCTTCACCAGTTTCTTCCTGGGCGAGAAGTGGGCGCCGAACGGCGTGCTGGACCCCAACATGTACCTGGGCCTGGTGACCATCCACGGCACCATCATGGTGTTCTTCGTGCTCACGGGCGGCCTGAGCGGCACCTTCAGCAACCTGCTGATCCCCCTGCAGGTGGGCGCGCGGGACATGGCCAGCGGCTTCCTGAACATGCTGAGCTACTGGTTCTTCTTCCTGAGCAGTGTGCTGATGCTGGCCTCCTTGTTCGTGGAGGGCGGTCCGGCCAGCTCGGGATGGACGGTGTACCCCCCGCTGAGCGCCCTGCCGCAGGCGATCCCCGGATCGGGCGCGGGCATGACGCTGTGGCTGGTGAGCATGGCCATCTTCATCGCCAGCTCGCTGTTGGGCAGCCTCAACTACGTGGTGACCGTGCTGAACCTGCGCACCAAGGGCATGAAGATGACCCGTCTGCCGCTGACCATCTGGGCCTTCTTCGTGACCGCGGTGGTGGGCATCCTGAGCTTCCCGGTGCTGCTGAGCGCGGCGCTGCTGCTGCTGATGGACCGCAGCCTGGGCACCAGCTTCTACCTCAGCGAGATCCACGTGGCCGGTGAGGCGCTGGACCACGTGGGCGGAAGCCCGATCCTGTTCCAGCACCTGTTCTGGTTCCTGGGTCACCCGGAGGTGTACATCGTGCTGCTGCCGGCGTTGGGCATCACCTCGGAGGTGATCGCCACCAATGCGCGCAAGCCCATCTTCGGCTACCGCGCGATGATCGGGTCCATCCTGGCGATCGGCTTCCTGAGCTTCATCGTGTGGGGCCACCACATGTTCATCACGGGCATGAACCCCTTCCTGGGCTCGGTGTTCGTGTTCACCACCCTGCTGATCGCCATCCCCAGCGCGGTGAAGGTGTTCAACTACCTCACCACCCTGTGGCGCGGCAACCTGGTGATGAGCCCGGCCATGCTGTTCAGCATCGGCCTGGTGGCCACCTTCATCGCGGGCGGCCTCACGGGCATCATCCTGGCCGACAGCGCGCTGGACATCAACGTGCACGACACCTACTTCGTGGTGGCGCACTTCCACATCGTGATGGGCATGAGCGCCATCTTCGGCATGTTCGCCGGCGTCTACCACTGGTTCCCCAAGATGTACGGGAGGATGATGAACACCAAGCTGGGCTACGCGCACTTCTGGCTCACCTTCGTGGCTGCCTTCGGGGTGTTCTTCCCCATGCACTTCATCGGCCTGGCCGGGGCCCCGCGCCGCTACTACAGCTACACGGAGTTCCCGATGTTCAACGGCGTGGTGGACCTCAACGTGCTTGTGACCATCTTCGCCATCCTGGGCGCGCTGGCGCAGATCCTCTTCCTCTACAACTTCTTCTACAGCGTGTTCCGCGGCCCCAAGGCGGTGCAGAACCCGTGGAAGGGCAACAGCCTGGAGTGGACCACGCCGGTGGAGCACATCCACGGCAACTGGCCCGGCGCCATCCCCACCGTGCACCGCTGGCCCTACGACTACAGCAAGCCGGGCAAGGCGGAGGACTTCGTGCCGCAGACCGTGCCGCTGGAGCACGGCGAGGAGGAGGAGCACGGCTGATCCGGCCGGTGATCGCTTGGGAATGTCCGCACCTTTGGTGGCGGACATTCCGCTTTTTTGCCCCGATGCGCGCGCGGATCCTGCCTTTGCTCCTGCTCCTGCCCCTGGCCGCACCGGCGCAGCTGCTGGACAGCCTGGGCCACTTCCTGCACCTGCGGCCGCGCTGGAACCTGGGGGTGGACACGCGGGGCTCCTTCATCAGCAACCGGGGGGTGACCGTGGCGGGTGTGCGCGTGGGGCTGGAGCACGGCGGGCGCCTGCGCTACGGGCTGGGCTATCAGTTCCTGCTGACGCAGGTGGAGCAGGACAGGGCCGTGTGGGAGGCGGGTGCCGAGCGGGTGGTGCCGACGCGACTTCGCCTGGGCTACGTGGCCCCCTACTTCAGCTACACCTTCCTGCAGCGCCGCCGTTGGTCCATGGCGATCCCTGTGCAGGTGGGGGTGGGGCGCGGGTCCCTGATGTTCGAGGACCTGGCCGGCGACCGCCAGCCGCTGCAACGCACCACGCTGTGGGTGTACGAGCCGCTGATGACGGTGCAGTACCGGTTCTGGCGCTACGCCGCCTTCCAGCTGGGCTGGGGCTACCGCCTGGTGGCCCGCAGCAAGGGCCTGGACGAGCAGCTGACGGCGCCGATCTACCAGCTGGGCCTGCGGCTCTTCACCCGCGAGGTGATGGAGGACCTGCGGCGGTGAGGGAGGCTGGCGAAGGAGGAAGGAGCAAGGAGGAAGAGCCAAGAGCCAGGAAATACGCCTTCGACAGGGTCTTCGGCGAGGCCAACGGAGTGGAGGGACTCGGGAGCCCGATGAGCCGGCCTGAGGGCAGCGGTGTCCACAAACTCACGCAGAGGAGCAGAGGACGCGGAGCCCATCCTAACCGTCATCGCGAGCCGGTCCCGCAGGGCCGGTGTGGCGATCTCCATCCTCAACGTCATCACGAGCAGCCCGAAGGGATGCGTGGCGATCTCCTTCCTATCCGTCATCGCGAGCCGGTCCCGCAGGGCCGGCGTGGCGATCTCCCTGGCCAGTGATCCGATCTCTATCGGGGAGTTCGCTTCGCCTGCAGAGCCTTGCTCGCGAAGACGATTGAAGGAGATCCCTTCAGTTGCGTCCCCCCCTGTAAAGCCCACGTGAAGTTTTCAACCGAGGGCACCAACCCGCTCACTGTCGACTATATTCGACCTGTCATGCCTGCTTTGAACACGCGCATACGTGGATGCGAACCGGACGGATCGCCGATGTCGGCGTGCGCCGCAAGCGAACGGCTTGTGGCCGGATGCTGGCGGCTGGAGGCTGGAGGCCTGTGGCCGGACAGGCCGACACAACCCCGAACGATGAAGGTAGCTGGCCTGGCCACTACCCCCCACGAAGAAGCCCCCGGCGCGTGAACACCGAGGGCTTTGGTCACTCATGTCCCACCAACTCGCGAAAGAAGATGAACAGGAGCTAGCACAAAGATAGGGTGCACCCGCAGAGCCCACCAGGCAGCACCAGGCCGTGCAGACACGGTCTACCAGCGGAGCCTTGCCGCAACCCGCGACGGACAAGGGCTTGAACGGAGCGGAAGAGGACCGGGATGATGCTCCCGGCCGATACGAACAACGAACGCGATGAACACCACCTACACGGCCTACACGAAGCATGGTTTCATGCATGCGGTGGCGCTTATGGCGGCGGTGTTCTGCACAACCAATACTGCGCACACCCAGAACCTGATTCCGAATGCGGGGTTCGAAGAGACGGATACCTGTGTTACCACCTTGGGCCCGGGTGGCCTTGAGGATTGGTACAGTGCCTACCTTCACTTCGACCGATTGCAGGCCTGTAACAATGGCGGTGCGAATGGATTACCGATGAATGCATTCACCTACCAAGAACCTTTCGAGGGTGGATCGTGCATCGGACTCTATACCTACTATCAAAGCGGTGTGGAGCAGCAGCGAGAATGGGCCATGGTGCCTTTGTTGGAACCCTTGGTGGTAGGGCAGACCTACTACTGCAGCTTCAGGGCCAATGCGGGTTTTGGTGGCAACGCGCAATACCCGCAGATCTGGCTGGCCAGTAATAACATCGGCATGCTCTTCACCACGTACGATCGTCATTGGTACCAAGGCGATGCTTACCCGGCACCGTTGAACACGGCTCATGTGTTACGTACCCAGGTACTGGCCGATACCGTGGGCTGGACCTTGGTGAGCGGCAGTTTCGTGGCCGACAGCGCTTACACCTACCTGATGATGGGCAATTTCTTCAGCAACGCGCTTACCGATACGGTACACTTCGCTGATCCGGATTCCGTGTTCCCCTGGTATCCCAGGGGCTATACGCTGATCGATGCTGTGTGCGTATCGCCAAACCCGGACGGTTGTGATCTAGGACAGGACGTGGAAGAGGTGCAGGAGGAAAGCGGGATCCTGTTCCCGAACCCGGCGAGCGACCAGCTGTTCATTGCCGGTCGCACCGGTGTGGAATACCAGGTGCTGGATGCGCTGGGGCGTGCCATAGCGCAGGGCAGGGCGCTGAACGGTCATTGGGCGGTGGATGTGCGTACATGGCCACGCGGCGCCTACATCATGCGCTTGGAAACTGCGGGAAGGTTGGAAGTAAGAAAGTTCGTTGTAGCGGATTAGGGAGCATCACCCCGGTCCTTTCGGAAACAGCTGATAAACGAAAGGACATGAGAACGAAGGTATTTCTTGCACATGCCTTGTGCGGTGTGTGCTTGCTTACGGCGCAGCGCGTCGGAGCGCAAGCGACTACGCTTGGAAATTTGGGTGGACCTGGTGATTATTCCGGCTGGAACGGCTCCACCACCATGCCCCTGGAAGTGCGCCACAACGGCAACCATGAGATCGAGTTCTGGACGGATAGCATCCAACGGGTGGAACTGAACCCGACGGAGAGCTACGTGGTGAACTCCAGCTTTGGGGCCAAGACGGCGAACGGGTGGATGTTGCTGAGCCCGGACATCGCCAACTTCCTGAGCGGGGCCAACGGGCCGTACAGCCTGCTGCATCTGGCGGCGGCCACCAACAACGCCCAGACCAGCAGCGACCGGCCCTGGATGAACGTGGGCATGACGCTCACGGGCAACAGCGACCACAGCTACGTGGGGCAGAAGGCGAACGCCAGCGACAAGACGGACATGGTGATCCACTGGAGCGACAACCCGGCCACCTGGTACGGCCCGGACCGCTTGCGCTTCCTGTTCACCAGCGGCTACAGCAGCTCCAGCGCTTCCGGGGCCTACAGCGAAGAAGGTTTGGAAGGCATGCGGCTGTGTCCGGTGACGCCGGATGAGGTGAATGTGGGCATCGGTGACTTCTACGCGGCCAATCTGTCCGACCCGACCATCACTGAACCCGAAGAGCGGGTGGACGTGGTTGACGGTCGGGTGCGGATCCGCCAGTTGCCGAACGAGGCGGTGATGGACACCGCGGACAAGTATGTGGTGGTGAACGAAGATGGGGTGCTGGGCTGGCAGAACATCGCGGCGCTACCGGATAATTGCGAATGGACCATGGGCGCCAATCCGAACCCCAACCACCTGTGGACGGCGGTGGGCGCGTCGGACCCGGACTGCCCGGATGGAGAGGATAACGTCGGGATCGGCACGAACAGCCCGGCGGGTGGAACGAAGCTCAACGTCATTGAGAACACCCCGCATTCCGGCTTGTCCAACCGAGGTATTTTCGTGCGCACGGAGATCCCAACGGGAACAAATGGTGCAGGTGCCTCTTGTATCGGTGTGCGTGCCGAGGCGGCCAACGGAGAAGATCGGAACGTTGGGATCCAAGGCACCGCATTCACGCCAAGTGGGGTCACTTCTGTGGACAACTATGGGATGGAGGGTTTCGCGAATCCTTCCGGTGAGGTGGGTCAGAACAGGGCGTTGTCGCTTGATGCATCAGTAGCCTCCGGTGGCGTGGTCGATGAGAACAGAGGTGTCTTCTCGCGCGCTACGGACAATGCCGCCAGTGCAGAGAACTGGGGTGGACAGTTCGAGGCTTACGGAACAGGCACCTCGGCGACGAACCGCGGCGTGGAGACCTATGTTCAAGGCACCGGGTCAAGCCAGAACAACATCGGCGTTCGGACCTACGTGTACAGCACAGGCAGCAGCTCCACGAACCATGGGGTGTGGAGTCGGGTGGATGGGGCGACCTCAAGCACCAACATCGCGGTGTATGGCCAGGTGGGCGATACGCTCACCAATCATTGGGCGGGCTACTTCGCTGGCCGCGTTCAGGTCACCGGCAGCATGTGGAACAACGGGACCTTCATCTTCTCGGACGCCGACATCAAGACCAATGTGGAGGACATCGAAGGACCGGATGCGGCCGATCTGCTGGGACAGCTGGCGCCACGGACGTACACCTACCAAAGCGCTCAGTATCCGCGATTGTATCTCCCGAGCGGACAGCAATACGGCTTCATGGCGCAGGAAGTGGCGCAGGTGATCCCGGCCGTCGTGAGCAGCACGAAAGTCCCCGCTGAGCTGGACAGCCTCGGCAATGTGGTGCATCCGGAAATGGATGTGGAGGGCATCAATTACACGGCGATGATCCCGTTGCTCGTGGCGGCCTTCAAGGAGCAGCAGACCACCATCAGCACCTTGCAGGACCAACTGGCGGCCGTGCAGCAGGACCTGGCGAGCTGCTGCGCGGCCCACGGCAGCACGGATGGGCGCAGCATGAGCCCAGGGGCAGGGGCGGGGGCACGCCTTCGCCAAGGCTTCGGCGATGCGAACGCAGGTGCAGGAGAGGCCCTGCGCACCGATCTTTTCATCGTGCCCAACCCTGTGGCGGACCACACGCAGCTGCGCTACACGGTGGCCACGCCGGGCCGCACGCGGCTGGAGGTGAGCGATGCCAGTGGCAAGCGGCTGGAGGTGCTGGAGGAGGCCGTGCGGGAGGCCGGTGCCTACACCCACGACTGGACCACCACGGATCTGGCGCCCGGCACCTACCATGTGACGCTGTACCTCGACGACAGCTTCGTGGTGAAGAAGGCGGTGAAGGTGGCGCGATAGGCTTGTGGACAACATGGGTCAGGGGCCGCTTCGCGATCGCGGGGCGGCCCTTGGCGTTCAGGCACATGCGCACATGAGCACGACTTGTCCCGCCCCAGCGGGATGCGCACTTGGGCAAATGTGCCCGCCTCGTCCACTGCGGCATGGAACCATGTGCCCGCCCCGCCGATCTACCTTCGCCCCATGCCCGCGTCCTTCGACCCCCGGCAGGAGCAGCGCGCCGCCAGCGACAAGGAGCTGGAGCAGGTGCTGCGCCCCCGGCAGTTCGGCGAGTTCGCCGGTCAGCGGGCGGTGACGGACAACCTGAAGGTGTTCGTACAGGCGGCGCGGCAGCGGGGCGAGGCCCTGGACCATGTGCTGCTGCATGGCCCGCCGGGGCTGGGCAAGACCACGCTGGCCAACATCATCGCGGCGGAGATGGGGGTGGGCATCCGGATCACCAGCGGCCCTGTGCTGGACAAGCCGGCCGACCTGGCGGGGCTGCTGACGAACCTGGAGCCGCACGATGTGCTCTTCATCGACGAGATCCACCGGTTGACGCCGGTGATCGAGGAGTACCTGTACAGCGCGATGGAGGACTACCGGATCGACCTGGTGATCGATGCGGGGCCGAACGCGCGCACGGTGCAGATCGCGCTGAACCCCTTTACGCTGGTGGGGGCCACCACGCGGAGCGGCCTGCTGACGGCCCCGCTGCGGGCGCGCTTCGGCATCAACAGCCGGCTGGACTACTACGACGCGCCCACCCTGACGGGCATCGTGAAGCGGAGCGCGGGCCTGCTGAACGTGCCGATCGCCGAGGAGGCGGCGGTTGAGATCGCGCGGCGCAGCCGCGGCACCCCGCGGATCGCCAACGCGCTGCTGCGGCGGGTGCGCGACTTCGCGCAGATCCAGGGCGACGGCACCATCACGCTGGCCATTGCCCAGCACGCGCTGAAGGCCTTGAACGTGGATGCGCACGGGCTGGACGAAATGGACAACCGGATCCTGGGGGCCATCATCGACAAGTTCGGCGGCGGGCCGGTGGGGCTGAACACGGTGGCCACGGCGGTGGGCGAGGAGGCCGGCACCATCGAGGAGGTCTACGAGCCCTTCCTGATCATGGAGGGCTACCTGCAGCGCACGCCGCGCGGACGCCTGGCCACCGAGCGGGCCTACCGCCACCTGGGCCGGGTGCCGAGCGTGAAGCCCGGAAGCCTGTTCGAGTAAGGCGCGGAGCGCCGTCCGGCATGGCCTAGGGCCGCGGCGGATCGGGGGCGAAGGTCCGCCGTGTCCCGCTGTACATCTCGTAGCGCATGAAGCGGCATTCGAGCGCGCCGTTGTAGAGCTTGATGCGCGGCCTGGGGGTGAGGTGGACGTGCTTGGCGGCCTCCAGGTTGCTGGTGATCATCCAGGCGGTCCACCCGGCCCAGCGCTTCTTGAGCGTGTCGCCGATCATGGCGTAGACGGCGTTGATGTCCTCGTCCTTGTCCATGCGCTCGCCGTAGGGCGGGTTGAGGAGCAGGGTGCCGCCGCCTTCAGGCGGTTCCAGCTCCTGGAAGGGCCGGTTGACGATGCGGATGCGGTCCTTCAGTCCGGCGCTGGCGATGTTGCTCTCGGCCTTGCGGGCCACGTGGGGGCTGAGCTCGCCGCCCAGGATGAGCGGCTTGTTCCGCGCATCGATGCGGGCCAGGGCCTCGGAGCGGACGGTCTGCCAGGTGTCCGGCTGAAAGCCCTTCCAGCGTTCGAAGCCGAAGCGAGGACGATGCATGCCGGGCGGGATGCGGCCGGCGATCATGGCCGCTTCGATGAGGAGGGTGCCACTGCCGCACATGGGGTCCACCAGGTTGCTGCGGCCGTCCCAGCCGGACAGGAGCACCAGCCCCGCGGCGAGCACCTCGTTGATGGGGGCCAGGTTGGTGTGGTCGCGGTAGCCGCGCTTGTGCAGCGAGCCTCCGCTGCTGTCCAGGGAGACCAGGCATTCATCCCCGCGGATGTGCAGGTGGATGCGCAGGGTGGCGTTGTCCAGGTCCACCGAGGGGCGGCGGCCGAAGCGCGCGCGGAACCGGTCCACGATGGCGTCCTTGGCCTTGAGGGCGAGGAACTGCGAGTGCGTGAAGCGGTCGGAATGGAGCGTGCAGTGCACCGACAGGGTGTCGTCCACGTCCATGTAACGCTCCCAGGGCATGGCCTTGATGCCGCGGTAGAGGTCCTCCTCGTTGCGGAGCCCGAAGTCGTGCACGGGCACCAGGATGCGGAGGGCGGTGCGCAGGGTGAAGTTGGCGCGGTACATGCACGCTTCATCGCCGCGGAAGGTGACGGCGCGGTTGTGCTTCTCGATGTCGCGGGCACCGATGGCCCCGAGCTCGGCCACCAGGAGGTCCTCCAGGCCGAACATGGTCTGGGCGGTCATGGGGAACAGGCCGTCGGACATGGGGTAAAGGTCGGGAAGGATGGTCCAGGCCCCGGCCTCCGGCTACAGGCCGCCAGCCGCCAGCCCCCGGCCTCCGGCCACAAGCCTCCAGCCTTCCAAGGCGCGCGCTCCCGGCACGAGTGGATCTGAAGAAACCACACGGGGGCAACGATCCGCGGGCATCCTTTTCCGTGGGTGAACGTCATGGCACCACCATGCACCGCCTCATGCGCCTCCCTGTTCTGACCGTTCTGCTACTAGCCGCTCCGGTGCATGCCTTATGGAATGTGCCCGATGCCAACTTGCGCGCGTGGATCGCGGCGAACTACCCGGGGGCTCTGGTGGGCAACTTCGTGGACGAGAACCATCCTGGCGTGCAGGCCGCCACGGAACTGTATCTGCAGAACAGTGGCATCGCCGACCTGAACGGCGTTCAGGCATTCGCGAACGCGCAAGGCCTCTACGCTGATAATAACCCCATTCCGAACAGCGGTGTGTACACCCCGCCCAACGTGTTGCTCGTGTCCTTGAGCAGCTGCCAGTTGAGCGGCACCCTGTTCATGGACGCCCTCGTGCCCAACAGCATTCAGGCCCTGTACGTGCAAGGCAACCAGCTGAGCTCCTTGACCTGGTGCAGTTCATGCGCGCTCTCGAGCTTCAACGGGGACAACAACCAGATCGCGTCGTTCACGGGTACGCCCCCGATCACGCTGGCCGCGGTAAGGTTGGCGTACAACGGCCTCACCGGGAACGCCCCCGGCCTCGCGGGGCTCCAGCTGTACTACTTGGATGTATCGAACAATGCGCTCACAGGCCTCCCGGACGTAGCGTTCTTTTTCGGAGGCGGCTTGCACGCCCCCTACAACCAGCTCACCACCTTGCATGCGGCCGCCCTGCCAGCGAACATGCAATCGTTGGACGTGGGCCACAATCTGATCCACACCGTGGACCTGAGCGGATCGGTCATCACGCAGCTCACGCTCAGCAGCAATCCCCTCACCAACGGCATCGTGGAGCTTCCCGCAGGCCTGCTCAGCCTGAGCATGACCAATACCCAGTTGCCCTGTCTGCCGTGGCTGCCCCAGAACCTGAACTTCATGACGTGCACCGGGAGCCTGTTCACCTGCCTGCCCAACATGCCGCCCGCGCTGAACCTGTCACCGGGCAACTTCGGCTTCACGCCTGCCCTGTGCACCATGGGGAGCAGCTGCTACATTCCACCGCCGAGCGTGCGCCTGTTCGCCGGGCTGCAGGGCGCGTGGAACGAGAGCTCCGGGTTGATGCGCGATGACCTGCGCGCCCAAGGCCTGCTGCCGCTCACCGAACCCTACACGGCGCTGGGCTACAGCTACGTGTTCAACAACACCCCGCTGAGCGTGCCGTCCTCCTTCTTCACCACCACGGGCCCCACGGCCATCGTGGACTGGGTGGTGGTGGAGGTGCGCCAGGGGGGCATGCCGGGCACCCTGGTGCAGAGCATGCCGGCGCTGGTGCGCCGCAACGGCCGCGTGATCAGCACCACGGGCGATACGCTGCTGACCCTGCGTGTGGCGCGGGGCTCCTACAAGGTGGCCGTGCGGCATCGCAACCACCTGGCGGTGATCAACTTCGCGTCGCAGCCCTTCGGCAACGGCCCCACCACCATCGACATCCTGTACCCCGGCACCACGCAACTGAACATGGTGGCGGTGAGCGTGACCGCGAGCGGGAAGCGCCTGCTGCCGATGGGCGATGTGAGCGGCGACAAGGTGGTGAAGTACACCGGCAGCTCCAACGACCGTGACCCGATCCTGACGGCGATCGGCGGCACGGTGCCCACAGCCGTCCTGAGCGGCCAGTACCGGCGCGAGGACGTGAACATGGACGGCCAGGTGAAGTACGCCGGGGCCTCCAACGATCGCGACCCGGTGTTGAACGTGGTGGGCGGTACGGTGCCCACGGGGACACGGTCACAGGTCCCCGTGTTCTGACGGCCGGCGCGGAGGCGCGTGGCGGCGGCTACCTTGCCCGCATGGATGCGGATGCCCGCTCGGAGGCCATCAAGCGCAAGGCGCACGAGCTGGGCTTTCTGGCGTGCGGGGTGGCGCGGGCGGGCTTTCTGGAGGAGGAGGCGCCGCGGTTGGAGCAGTGGCTGCGGCAGGGCAGGCACGGCAGCATGGGCTACATGGAGCGCCACTTTGACCTGCGGCTGGACCCCACCAAATTGGTGCCCGGCGCGCGGAGCGTGATCAGCCTGGCCTTCAACTACCACAGCCCGCCGCAGCAGCAGGATCCCGAGGCGCCCAAGCTGAGCACCTATGCCTACGGCCGCGACTACCACAAGGTGCTCAAGCAGCGGTTGAAGCCGCTGATGGCCTTCATGGTGGAGGCGTTCGGTGCGGTGGAGCTGCGGGCCTTCGTGGACAGCGCGCCGGTGTTGGAGAAGGCCTGGGCCGAGCGGGCGGGGGTGGGCTGGCGGGGCAAGCACACCAACGTCATCCGCCAGGGTACGGGCAGCTGGTTCTTCCTGTGCGAACTGATCACGGACCTGGAGCTGGCGCCCGATGCGCCGGCCACGGACCATTGCGGCACCTGCCGCCGGTGCATCGACGCCTGTCCCACGGAGGCCATCACGCCCTATGGCGTGGATGGTGCGCGCTGCATCAGCCACCTCACCATCGAGCTGAAGGAGGCGATCCCGGAGGAGTTCAGCGGCAAGCTGGCGGGCTGGGCCTTCGGCTGCGACATCTGCCAGCAGGTGTGCCCGTGGAACCGCTTCGCCACACCGCACAGCGAGCCGCAGTTCGCCCCGCGGCCGGAGGTGATGGCCCTGACGAAGGATGAATGGCACGGCCTGACCGAGGTGGTCTTCGACCGCCTGTTCGAGGGCAGCGCGGTGAAGCGCACCAAATACAGCGGGCTGCGCCGGAACCTGGAGTTCCTGCGGCGATCGGGGGACTGACCGGGCGTGGCCGGGTCAGCTCCGCATGGTGGTCTTGAAGACCTCCAGGATCACATCCTTGTACATGTGGCCGAAGGTGGCCAGGCACCAGGCTTTCAGCACGAGCTGATCGTGCTGGCCGAGCCATCGGCGGGCCTTGATGAGTTCCTTGGTGAACAGCCGGCGGTCAAAGCTGACCTTCTGGAGCACCTGCTTGCTGAGCTCCATCATCTTCCTTCCCTGGTCCATCATCACGAATCGGTTGATCAAGCGGTCGGTTCGGGGAACGCGAGCCTGAAGGTAAGTCGTCGGATCGGGTGAGCGCGCAGCGAAGCCTCGAACAGTTTTCCACAACGCGAACGGGCGCCCCGGCCACAAACAACGGGCCACGCGGAGGGATCCTTGCGAGGGCCGGGCCGGACGGGTGGCTCAGGGCTGGAACTTGCGCTCCTCCACCTGCATCACCTCCTTGGTGGCGGCATCGTAGACGTAGGCCACCAGGGCGCAGTTGTCGGGGTTCAGCACGCTGGCCGGCAGCGGGTTGGAGTAGGTGAAGGTGAGGGTGTCGCCTGCGGCGGCGCTGCCCACGATGGCGGGCACACCCCAGGTGCCGTTGAGGTTGCCGCGCAGCATGTGGCGGTGCTCGTAGTCGGGCACCTCAGGGGGCGTGGCGTTCACGTCGATCTGCCAGTCGATGATGTGGTCCTCGGTGAGGGCCACCACCAGGTTGTGGTCGCCGGTGACCGGGCCCAGGAGGGCGAGCTTGACGGTGGTGGAGACCGAGCCCCCCCCGACGGTGAGGGCGTCGAACCAGAGATGGAAGGCGGTGCTGTCGCCGATGATTGCGTTCACCGCATCGCCCCAGTCCCCATCGCTGATCTGCAGCACGCTGTTGAACGGGCGCCGGCTGATGAGGCCGGTGGGCAGGAAGGTGATGCCGAAGGCGCTTTCGTACGCGGTGCCCTCGGGGGTGCGGTGGTCGCTGTCCAGGATGTTGTCGCCGATGGGCGGCAGGGGTGCGGCGAAGCCGTTGACGCAGTGCACGGCGATGACCACGAGGTTCTCCCCGTGGATCGCCTGCAGGGCCGTGGCCTGTGCAGCGGCGGCGGGGCAGTTGTTGCAGCGGTGGCCGGTCATGTCCTCCAGCAGCACTTTGCGCACAACACCACCGCCGCCGTTTCCACCACCGTCCTGGACGGTCTCGTAGGGTTGTTCCACCTTGTCGCAGGCCGCGAAGGGCAGAGCGAGCACGAGCGCCAGGGCGTGGAGGGATCTCGGGGTGCGCATGGTCAGAAGGTGCTGGTGATGGACACGGTGAGGCCGTTGGCGGCGGGCACCTGGCGGCATACACCGCCCACGCAGAAGATGCCGGCGCGCTGGCGGCCGTAGTTCACCTGGAAGCGGTTGCCACCGCGGATGTAGCCCACCGAGCCGATGGGGTAGTGGGTGCGCTCGGCCGGCACCTCCTTGCCGTCCTTGATGAAGGTGCTGCCGAAGGTCTCGTAGTTGTACTGGTCCTGCGCCGCCACGAACCAGTGCGGGCTGAAGGTGAGCTCGGCCACGGCGGTGGCCCAGTTGCCCAGGTCCTGCTTGGTCCACAGGTGCTGCACCTCGAAGCGCAGGGAGGTGCGGTCGTTGAAGTTGTGGAGCCCCTCGAGCACCACCATGTCGGCGAAGACGAGCGGCTTGCCGGGCTTGCCCTGGATGACGTCGATGTCGTACTCGAAGTAGAGGTAGGTGAGGGCCAGCTCCCAGGTCTCCGACACGCGCTTGCGCAGCTCCACGTTGAGGTCGGTGAAGTACTTGCCGTCGATGTCGTAGTTGCCGGCGAAGAGGCTGGAGCGATAGCCGGTGCGGGCGCTGTCGGTGAGCAGGTCCACGCCGGTGGTGTCCAGCCCCACGGCGGTGCTTCCGTTCAGCGCGATCTTGGTGCCGTACTTGCCCCCGAGCGGCGTGCCCTTCTTGAACTTGTAGAAGACCTCGCCCTGGTAGCTCACCTCCCCGTTGGGCTGGGTGGCGTAGGGGTAGAGGGTGGCGGGCAGGTTGTAGGTGTGCTGCTTGGTGAGCGGCGGCAGGAAGTTGATGTTGAGGTCGAAGGGCGTGGGGGCGTTGCGGGCGCTCTGGTAGAGCATGTTGTCGTAGGAGTGCGCGCCCACGCTCACACCAAGGCCTCTGGTGGAGTAGGTGGCGTTCACCAGCAGCCCCTGACCCGGCTTGTAGATGTAGTTGTTGCGCCGGTTGGGGTCGTTGATCTTGTAGGCGTACTCGGCGTACACGTTCCACCGCGGGCTGGTGAAGTTGAGGCGGCCGGCCCACGCGCCCACGTTGGCGGGCATCTCCAGCTGGGCCACGCTGCCATCGGGCTGGGTCACCAGCTGCGAGGCGGCGGTCTGGTACTTGCTGACGAAGCTGCCGCCGAGGATGAGGTTCCAGTTGTGGCTCCAGGCGGAATCCAGCTCGCTGATGCTGAGCTCGGCATCGGCGCCACGCACCAGACCCTCGCCCTTCACGGTGCCATCGTCGAAGGCCAGGCGCATGCGGCCCATCACGCCCTTGAGGTAGAGGCCGGGCAGGGGACGGTACTTCACGCGCACACCGTCCATGGCGTTGTCCACACCGAGGTAGCGTTCCTCGTAGCTGCGGAACACCATGCCCTGGCCGAACTGTTCGAAGAAGTTGCCGACCGTGATGTCGAGATCGGCCTGGTGGTAGTTGATGTAGCGGTATCCGATGCCGCTGCCCTTGTAGGGGGTGCCGGCGGGGTAGCCGAGCAGGGAGGGCTCGTAGCTCTCCAGCCGCAGCCCGGCCTGGAAGCGGCCCATGGTCATCACCACGTTGCCCCACGCGTTGAAGCCCCAGGTCTGGGGCGGCGGCACGGCACCGATGTCCGGATCGTCGTTGTAGTACTGGCCGTCGGCGCTGAAGTTGCCGTGCACCTCGGGCAGCTGTTGGGCGGAGCCGGGGGTACCCACGGCGCACCAGGCCGCGGAAAGGGCGATGGCCGCAAGGCGGCGGGGATGACCGATGTGCATCGTGTTACTTGCCGGCGGCCTCCTTCACCTTCTGGTAGAGCTCGTTCTCATCGCCCGGCTCGTAGTTGTTGTGCTGGTACACGATCTCGCCCTTGCCGTTCACCAGGAAGGTGTGCGGGATGTTGTTGACGTTGAGCGCGCGCTTGAGGTCGCCGTTGGGGTCGAGGAAGAACTCGTAGTCCCAGTCCTGCCCATTGACGTAGGGGGCGACGCGGGCCATGCTGCGGGCATCGTCGATGCTGACCGCGATGAGCTTCACGCCCGTCTCCTTCTGCCAGGTGGCGTACTTGTCGGCAATGGCGGTGAGCTCGCGTTTGCAGGGCGCGCACCAGGTCGCCCAGAAGTTGACGATGATCGGCTTGCCGTCATTGCTCCAGGTCTTGGTGTCCACCTTCTTGCCGTCCAGGGACTGGAGGGTGACGGAGGGGATGCGGCTTTGGGCGGTCAGCAGGGCCGGGGTCGCGATCAGGGCCAGGGCGATCAGGAAGATCCTCATGAGGTGTGGGTGTTTGGAACGGGAATGGAAAGGTCGGCGATCGGATGCAGATCCCGCACCAGACCGCCGACCTTCCCGGATCACCGTTCGCTTACTTGTTCAGGGTCACTTTGCGGGTGCTCTTCAGGTCGCCCGCGGTGATGGTCATATAGTACACGCCGTTGGTGAGGGTGCTGAGGTCGACCACCTCGCGCTGGGCGCCGGCGCCCACGCTGCGGGTGCTGCTGTACACCACCTCACCCAGCACATTGGTCACCTCCAGGGCGGCCTGCCGGCCACCGGAAAGGTCGAACACCACGTTCACCAGCCCATTGCTGGGGTTGGGGAACACACGCAGGCTGTTGTCGAGCACGTTCTCCTCCACGCCCGTGGCCACCACGTTCACGAAGTCGGCCTGCAGGATCTCCTTGGTGGTGCTGTTCTGCACGAAGGCCACCAGCGTCACGCCGTCCAGGGTGCCCCACAGGTTGTAGTTGCCCTGGGCCGGACCGCCTTCGGTGAAGGTGTAGGTGTGGGTGATGGTCTCCGTACCGCCGGCCGTGAGGTTCACCGTCGTGCCCTGGGCGTTCGGCATCATCTTGCGCATGGCATAGTGGTACTCATCCTGGCCGGTGGTGTTGCCGGAGAAGGTGTAGAAGTCCTCGGTGGCTGCGATGTGCAGCTTGTAGGTGCCGGCGAAGTCGGCATAGGAGTTCACCGTCACGTTGGCCGTGAGGTCGAAGCCGGTGAGGGCGTAGGTGATGTCCACGTTCACGAAGGCGGGCTTGGAGGCTTCGGTGGCCAGGTTGCCGCTGTTGTTGATGAAGCCGTTCGCTTCCGCGCGGCCATCGAGGAACACGTCCGGAATACCGGTGACACCATAGTAGGACTTCCGGGCGTTACCGTCGGGGTTGTAGCTGGGGTCGTTGCCGGGGCTGGGCCAGTTCATCTGGTACTTGACGGCGGCGTAGTTGGAACCGGCATCGTTCGTGTTCAGGGTGCCCAGCAAGGGGTCGAACGTGGTGTTGTAGCTGGCGCAGGGCGGGCAGGTGCTGGAGGTGAACTCCTCGATCAACACGGTGCGTTGCACGCTCTGGGTGGCCACGCCGATGGTCTGCGTCAGCGTGTTGTTGCCGGCGAAGAGATCGCCGTTCACCCCGGAGAGCGTCAGATCGATGGTGTGGCTGCCCACGGTGGCGTTCCACGGCGTGGTGAAGGTGTAGGTGTAGCTCGCGCCCGGCTGCACGGTGGCGCTGAAGTTCTGGCTCACGGGAGCACCGCCATCCACGGCGTAGTCCAGCGTGAAGCCGTTGACGGCCGTGACGCCCGCATTGGTCACCGTCCCGGTGATGGTGGTGTTGCCTTGGGCGATCACCACGGGAACGCCCAGGGTGGCGATGCCCAGGTCGGTGCCCAGCACCACGTTCGCGGTCTGGCTGCTGCCGAAGGAGCCGCCGGTGGCCACATCGTTGCCGCCGACGGTGATCGTCCAGCTGCCATCACCATACGCGCAGCACATGCCGTCGCCGTAGCTGTCCTCCACGGTGATGGTCAGCACCGTGCCATCGGGCACGCAGAAGCTCACCGGTGTCTGAGGATACTCACCGGCACTGCCTTGGTCCTGGTACGGTCCGCCAGAGCCATAGACCGGGCTGCCACCGGGGCCGGTGACCTCCCAAGTGGTCTCGGAACCGTAGGCGTCGGTGACGATGGTCATCGTGACCTGCGTCTCGCCCGGCGGGCATTGGGCGACGCTCTGGAACGAGGCCAGGGCCGCGAAGGTGGAAAAGAGTACAGCCTTCTTCATGATGGTTGGGTTGGGGTTCGGATAGGGTGCGGCCGATGCACGCACCGGACCGGCATCACCGTTGCGGGATGCCGACCAAATGTAGGCGGGCGCATGCAATGGCCAAGGGGGTTGTCCGGTCCTCCTTGGGATCCTACGGGCCTTGGTGGATGCTGAGAAAGCACGTTCGGGGTCCTGTGGAACGCGATCGTTCCCACTACTTTTGTCATCGAACGTTCCAGTCACCGCGATCAGCCGACCACCATGAAGCGAACCCTACTCTCCCTCTCTTTGATGACGCTCGTCGCCGGCACCCAGGCGCAGCTCGCCGAACTTCACGATCTGTGGGGCAACACGGTGAACGGTCAGCTGATCGAGCACTGGGGCGACAACGCCACGTCGAACCAGGAAGTGGATGTGCACGTGATCCTCAATGGCTCCACGAACAAGACCCTGAACGTGCGTCGCTATGAGCTTTCCGTGGTCCCCAATACGGAGAACTACTTCTGCTGGGGCGTGTGCTATGCTCCGCAACTGGCCGGTGCCCTGCCGGTGTGGAACGCGCAGCCTCAGCATGCCATCCAGTGCCAGCCCGGTGTGATGGTGACCAACTTCCATGCGTACCACACCCCGTACGGGGCGAACGGCGCGAGCACCTATCGCTATGTGTGGTATGATATCAGCAACCCCACGGACACCGTGTGGTGCGACATCCGGTTCCAGGTGACCTCCGTGGGCGTTCCCGAGCTGGAGGTCAAGCAGTTCGAAGCCTTCCCGAACCCCGCCGTGGGCCAGGATGTGCAGCTGCGCCTGGAGCTGAACCATGACGTGGTGGGCGCGCAGGTGGTGGTGCACAACATGGTGGGCGAACAGGTGCTTCAGGTGCCGGTGCGCGGCGCTGCGGCGCGCATCACCGTACCCACGGCCCAGCTGGCGCCGGGCATGTACTTCGCCTCGCTGCAGCGCAACGGCCGGGCGGCCTCGAGCATCCGCTTCGTGGTGGCCGCACGCTAAGCGCCACCCATCAGCCTGAAGGCGAGCATCGGCATGCCGATGCTCGCCTTCTGCTTGATGTGCTCCACCGCAGCGCTGCGCAGCGGCACATCCGAGGGATCGATGAGGTGGATGGGACGCCCGGGCGGTAGCGCGTGCACCAGACCGGCCGCCGGGTACACCTGAAGGCTGGTGCCCACGATGATCAACCGGTCGGCCCGGGCGACCAGGGCGGCGGCCTCCGGGATGAGCGGCACGGCCTCGCCGAACCACACGATGTGCGGTCGCAGTTGGGATCCCAGCGCGCAGCGGTCGCCCAGCCGCAGGGTCGGACCGTTCACCGGCGTGATGAGCCGCGGGTCGGCCGTGCTGCGTGCCAGGAGGATCTCGCCGTGCAGATGCATCACGCGGGTGCTGCCGGCCCGTTCGTGGAGGTCGTCGATGTTCTGGGTCACCACGTCGACCTCGTGATGCGCTTCCAGCCGGGCGATCGCCGTGTGCGCCGCGTTGGGTGCCGCGGCCATCACCTGGGCGCGGCGCTGGTCATAGAAGCGCAGCACCAGCTCCGGGTCACGCGCCCACGCTTCAGGGGTGGCCACGTCCTCCACCCGGTGTTCCTCCCACAGGCCGTCGCCATCCCGGAAGGTGCGCAAGCCGCTCTCGGCGCTGACCCCGGCCCCGGTGAGCACCACGATGCGTTCCCGTTCCATGCCCCCAAAGGAAGCGATGCGGGGCAGGTCCCGGATCGTGGGAAGCTCCTACATTCGCGCTTCCGCAAACCGCCCTGCATAGAAGGACCGCTACCCCGGAACATGCGAGCAGACCCCTTTCCGGGTGATCGATGATCGAGAGCCTGAGCGGTACCCTTTTGGAGAAGGCGCCCGGCCATGCTGTGGTGGAGTGCCATGGCGTGGGCTATTGGGTGCAACTCCCTGCCTCGGCCTTTGAACAGCTGCCGGCCGAAGGCCGGCCCGTGCGGCTGCCGGTTCACTACGCAGTGTCGGTGGATGTGCGCAGCGGCCTCAGCGATCACCGGCTCTACGGATTCATCAACACCCAGGAGCGGGCCTTGTTCAGGCAGCTCATCACCGTGCAGGGGGTGAGCGCCACCCTGGGCATGGCCATCCTGGGCGCACGCAGGGCCGATGACCTTCGATCGGCCATCGTGTCGGGGGATGAAAGCGCCTTGCGTGGCATCAAGGGCATCGGGCCCAAACTGGCCCAGCGGGTCATCGCCGAGCTGGGTCCTGTGCTGGCCGGATCGGCCTTCACCCCGGCGCCGGCCGGGGGCAATACGGTCCGGTCGGAGGCGTTATCGGCGTTGGTCTCCCTGGGGCTTGACCGGGTGAAGGCCGAACGGGCGCTGCAAGGCGTGCTCAAGGAACATGCGGACGGACCACCGCCATTGGAGGAGCTGATCAAGTTGACGCTGAAGAACCTGTGAAGCGGTCCGTGCGCACGATCGTGGGCCTGGTACGGGTCCTTTCCACCGGGTGGCCCCACCGCCTGGTGGTGCTGCTGGCCATGCTGCTGGCCCTGCCGGAGCTGGCGGAGGCTTCGCTGGACCTGGGCTTCCTCGTTCAGCAGGTGGACAGCCCCGAGGTCGAGCTGCTGTGGCCGATCGACAGCGACCCCGGCACCGGCCAGAGCGACGGTGGGGTGGACCTGCAGGACCCCGAGAACATCGAGAACGAGGTGATCTATGACCCGGTGACGGGCCAGTACATCCTCAACAGCAGTGTGGGCGGCTCCTTTGATTACCGGCCGCCGATGAGCATGACGCTGGACGAGTACCTGCAGTACGACATGGAGCGCGCCATGGAGACGTACTGGACGGAGAAGAGCACCAGCGAGACGGAGCGGGCGGCCAAGGGGCTGATCCCCTCGCTGAACGTGAAGGGCGAGCTGTTCGACCGGATCTTCGGGGGCAACACGATCGACATCCGTCCGCAGGGCTCGGCGGAGATCATCTTCGGGGTGAACGTCTCCAAGACCGAGAACCCGCGGATCCCGGTGGACCAGCGGCGCATCACCACCTTCGATTTCGACCAGCGGATCCAGCTGAACCTGACGGGCAACATCGGGGACAAGCTGAAGATCAACACCAGCTACAACACCGAGGCCACCTTCGATTTCGAGAACCAGGTGAAGCTGGACTACACCGGCTACGAGGACGAGATCATCCAGAAGATCGAGGCTGGGAACGTGAGCCTGCCGCTGCAGGGCCAGCTGATCCAGGGCAGCCAGAGCCTCTTCGGCATCAAGACCGAGCTGCGGTTCGGTCGCCTCACGGCCACGGGCATCTTCAGCCAGGAGAAGGGGCAGCGGCGCAACATCCAGACCCAGGGCGGGGCGCAGACCACCAACTTCGACATCAAGGCGGACGAGTACGAGGCCAACAAGCACTACTTCCTGGGCCACTTCTTCCGCGACCTCTATGAGCAGAGCCTGCGCACGCTGCCCACGGTGAACAGCCCGATCCAGGTGACGCGTGTGGAGGTGTGGGTCACCAATACGCGCTTCGACTTCGCGCAGACGCGCAACATCGTGGCCTTCACCGACCTGGGCGAGAACGCGGATGCCGCCGCCATCGCCGCGGGCAAGGTGAGCGGCGACCTGCCGCCCGGCCTGTTGATCGACGCTGCGGGGACCACGGCGGACAACGCGGCCAACTCGCTGTACCAGACCGTGGCGAACAACCCGGCCATCCGGGGCTTTGCGAACTCGAGCCAGGCGCTGCAGGCCTTGGGCGTGGTGGCCGCACGGCACTTCGAGAAGCTGGAGAGCGCGCGCCTGCTGCAGCCCAACGAGTACAGCCTCAACGACCGCCTGGGCTTCATCAGCCTCAACCAGAGCCTCAACAACGACGAGGTGCTGGCGGTGGCCTATCAGTTCGTGTACAACGGGCAGACCTACCAGGTGGGCGAGTTCAGCACCGACGGCGCGGTGGGCACCAACGCACTGATGCTGCGACTGCTGAAGGCCACCATCACCAACCCGCGGATCCCGCTGTGGGACCTGATGATGAAGAACGTGTACTCGTTGGGCGCCTTCCAGGTGAACCGCGAGGAGTTCCGGCTGGACCTGATCTACAACAACCCCACCACCGGGGTGGACCTCAACTACGTGCCGCGCGTGCCGATCGACCAGATCCCGCTGCTGCAGGCCCTGGCGCTCGACCGCCTGGACCCGCAGAACGCGCCGAACCCCGATGGATGGTTCGACTTCATCGATGGCGCGGCCACCACGGGCGGCACCATCAACAGCCAGAACGGACGCGTCTATTTCCCGGTCCTGGAGCCCTTCGGCACCACCCTGGACCAGGCGCTGGACCCCGAACAGCCCCTGGCGATCCGCCAGCAGATCGTGTTCCAGGTGCTGTACGACAGCACCAAGGTCGCCGCGCAGAACCAGCCCGAGCTCAACCGCTTCCGCCTGAAGGGCAGCTACCGCAGCGCCAGCAGCGACGTCATCAGCCTCAACTCGGTGAACATCCCGCAGGGCAGCGTGGTGGTGACCGCCGGCGGGGTGCGCCTGGTGGAGAACCAGGACTACACGGTGGACTACAACCTGGGCCGGGTGAAGATCATCAACCAGGGCATCCTGGAGAGCGGCACGCCCATCAACATCAGCCTGGAGAGCAACTCGCTCTTCAGCATCCAGACCAAGACGCTGGCCGGTGCGCGCTTTGATTTCAGGGTGAACAGGGACCTGACCATCGGCGGCACGGTGATGAACCTCTACGAGCGTCCGCTGACCCAGAAGGTGAACGTGGGCGACGAGCCGATCAGCAACACCATCGTCGGGCTGGATGCCAACTGGCGCACCGAAAGCAACCTGATCACCACCTTGGTGGACAAGCTGCCCTTCTTCGCCACCAAGGAGATCAGCACGGTGAACGCCAGTGCCGAGGCGGCCTACCTGATCCCCGGCCACAGCCGGGCCATCGGCAACGCGGGCACCAGCTACATCGACGACTTCGAAGGCAGCGTGAGCACCATCGACCTGCGCCAGCAGAGCCTCTGGTTCCACGCCGCCACCCCGCAGGGCATCCCGGACCTCTTCCCCGAGGGCGACTTCATCAACGACCTGCGCACCGGATTCCGCCGCGCCAAGCTGGCCTGGTACGTGATCGACCCGCTCTTCTTCCGCAACAACAACCTGACACCGCCCAACATCACGGGCGACATGCAGTCGGACCACCGCCAGCGCGAGGTGCTGGAGCTGGAGGTGTTCCCCAACCGCCAGCTGCAGGCGGGCGCCCCGGCCAACATCCCCGTGCTCGACCTGGCCTACTACCCCCGTGAGCGTGGCCCCTACAACTTCAACGTGAACGGGCTGGACCAGGACGGCTTCCTGCTGGACCCTGCGGACAGCTGGGCGGGCATCACGCGCCGCATCACCACCACCGATTTCGAGGCCAGCAACATCGAGACCATCCAGTTCTGGATGATGGACCCCTTCAGCGAGGGCACCGGTGCGGGCAGCAACGAGGACAGCCAGAACAGCACGGGCGGCGACCTGTACATCGACCTGGGCAACATCAGCGAGGACGTGCTGCGCGACAGCCGCAAGAGCTTCGAGAACGGCCTGCCGCCCGACGGCACCGACCTGAGCTACACCACGGGCGAGACCAACTGGGGCGTGGTGGCCACCACCCAGAGCGTGGTGAACGCCTTCGCCATCACCGAGGACAACAGCAACCGCTACCAGGACGTGGGCCTCGACGGGTTGAGCGACCAGCAGACCGACGTGGAGGGACGCACGGAGCAGAGCTTCTACCAGACGGACTACCTGCAGCCGGTGGCCAGTGTGGTGACGAACCCGAACGCGCTGGCCCGCATCAACGCCGACCCTTCGGCGGACAACTACCGCTTCTTCCGCGGCGACGACTACGACGGCAACCCGCTGGCCGACATGCTCTTCCGCTACAAGGAGTTCAACGGTCCGGAGGGCAACAGCATCACCGACGTGGACAGCCCGGAGGACTACCCCACCCAGCAGACCACCCTGCCCACCACCGAGGACATCAATCAGGACCAGAACCTCGCGGAGAACGAGAGCTACTTCCAGTACCGCGTGAACCTGCGGCCCAACGAGCTGCAGGTGGGCAGCGGCTACGTCACGGACCGGGTGCTCGGCACGCACCCCATCAGCGGCAAGCAGGTGTACTGGTACCAGTTCAAGGTGCCCATCCGCCAGCCGGACCGCGTGGTGAACGGGATCCAGGACTTCCGCAGCATCCGCTTCATGCGCATGGTGATGCACGGCTGGCCGCAGGAGGCGGTGCTGCGCTTCGCCCGGCTGGAGTTCATCCGCGGGGAATGGCGCAAGTACTTCTTCTCGCTGGAGACACCCGGGGAGGGCATCGGCACGGACCCCGATCCCACCACCTTCGAGGTGGCCGCGGTGAACGTGGAGGAGAACGGCAACCGGGTGCCCATCAACTACGTGGTGCCGCCGGGCATCCTGCAGGAGGTGGACGTGGCCAGCGCCAACCTGCGCAACCTGAACGAGCAGAGCCTGCAGCTGCGCACCTGCAACCTGCGCGACGGGGACGCCCGGGCCGCCTTCCGCAACGTGCAGTTCGACATCCGCAGCTACAAGAAGATGCGCATGTTCATCCACGCCGAGAGCTCGGACCCCGGCAACCCCGTGGAGTACGGCGACGTGAGCGTGTTCGTGCGCCTGGGCAACGACTTCGACCAGAACTACTACGAGTACGAGGTGCCGGTGGTGCCCTCGGCCTTCGGCAACAACGATCCGGCCAGCGTGTGGCCCGAGGCCAACAACATGGTGATCGAGTTCGCCAAGCTGAACGATGTGAAGATCGAGCGCAACCGCGAGGGCTTCGCCACCAACCAGCGCTACATCCAGTTCGAGGGCGACCGCCGCATCGTGGTGAAGGGCAACCCCAACCTGAGCCAGATGCGCACGGTGATGATCGGCATCCGCAACCCCAAGAAGGATGGCGTGGAGGCCAACCCCTGGGGGGTGGACGACGGGCTCAGCAAGTGCGTGGAGGTGTGGGTGAACGAACTGCGCCTCACCGACTTCGACCAGCGCGGCGGCTGGGCGGCCATCGGCCGGGTGAACACCACCCTGGCCGACCTGGGCACCCTGAGCGTGGCCGGCAACTACAGCACCCCGTTCTGGGGCAGCATCGACAAGCGCGTGAGCGAGCGCCAGCGGGAGACCAAGTACGGCGTGGACCTCGCGGCCAACCTGGAGATGGGCAAGTTCCTGCCCGAGGAGAGCGGGGTGAAGGTGCCCGTGTTCGTGGGCTACAGCGAGCAGGTGAGCAATCCGCAGTTCGACCCCCTGAACCCCGACATCGAATGGGATGATGCCACGCGCAACCTAACCCCCGACGAGCGAAGGGAACGGCTCAAGCAGGTGCGCACCTACACGCGACGGCGCAGCATCAACCTCACCAACGTGCGGAAGGACCGCACCGCGGGCAAGAAGGAGCATTTCTGGGACGTGGAGAACCTCTCGCTCACCTACAGTTATGCCGACCAGGAGTTCCACGACGTGAACACCGAGTTCGACAACACGGTGACGCACCGCGGGGCCATCGCCTACGTCCACAACCCCAAGCCGAGGGAGGTGAAGCCGCTGGCCAACGTGAGCCTCATCAACAAGAGCAAATGGCTGAAGCTGTTCAAGGAGTTCAACTTCAACCTGGGATTCAAGCAGCTGAGCCTGCGCAGCTCCATCGACAGGGGGTACAAC
Source organism: Flavobacteriales bacterium (assembly GCA_016715895.1). NCBI lineage: Bacteria > Pseudomonadati > Bacteroidota > Flavobacteriia > Flavobacteriales > Flavobacteriales bacterium. The sequence continues at coordinate 1,120,217 of JADJXH010000004.1, forward strand.
GAACGGCTCATCCGGGCCAACCCCGACATCGCCTCGCTGCCCCCCCGGCCCACCTACAACAAGAACTTCAACTGGAACAGCCAGTACGGCTTCCGCTACGAGATCACCCGCAGCCTGAAGGTCGACTTCACCGCCAACAACAACGCCATCCTCGGCGAGCCGCCCGGCCGCGTGGACCCCAAGGTGAAGGGCGAGTACGAGGTGTGGAAGGACAGCGTGCTCACCAGCCTCAGCCAGTGGGGCGAGACCACCGGCTACGACCACACGGTGAACGTCACCTACACGCTGCCCTTCGACAAGCTGCCCCTGACGGACTGGATCACCTCCAACGCGGCCTATGCCGCCGGATACCAGTGGGACCGGGCGCCCTTCACACAGGACACCCTGGGCGCGGTGATCCAGAACTCGCAGAACATCAGCATCAACGGACAGTTCAACTTCGTGAGCCTCTACAACAAGTCGAAATACCTCAAGAAGGTGAACGACAAGGGCCGCACGAGCAACCGCAGCCAGGCCAACAGGTCCAAGGCCGGTGAGAAGCCCAAGGAGGATGACAAGGACAAGGAGAAGGACAAAGGGAAGGACAAGGACAAGAAAGAGGGCGGGTTCAAGCCGCTCGACGCGTTCGCCCGCGTGCTGATGAGCATCCGCAACGGCAACATCACCTACAGCCAGAACTCGGGCATGCTGCTGCCGGGATACGCGCGCAAGACCAACGTGATCGGCATGGACGGCTTCGCCGCCCCGGGCATCGGCTTCATCCTGGGCCAGCAGAACCACGACGTGAGCGATGCGGTGGTGCGCGACTACGCGTCGTACGCCGCCGGGCAGGACTGGCTGGTGCGGACGCCCTCCATCTTTACGCCGCACACTCAGACACGCACCGAGAACATCAACGCGCGCCTGTCGCTGGAGCCCTTCAAGAGCATGCGCATCGAGCTCAGCGCCAACCGGGTGTACAGCGAGAACCGCAGCAGCTTCTTCCGCTGGAACGACTCGCTGGGCACCTACGTGAACGACAGCCCGCGGGAGTTCGGCAACTTCAGCGTCAGCACCATCACCTGGGGTACGGCCTTCAGCGTGGACGATGACAACTTCGTGAACCCCATCTTCCAGCAGATGCTGGATAACCGGGCCATCATCAGCGAACGGCTCGGCCAGGAGCGGGAGGGCAGCATCTTCGTGCCGGACAGCGGCTACTACTCGGGATATGGCCCCACCAACCAGGACGTGGTGATCCCGGCCTTCCTGGCCGCCTACACCGGCCGTGGCGCCGACAAGGTGACCACCAACCCCTTCAGGCTGATCCCGCTGCCCAACTGGGATGTGACCTATGACGGGCTCTCCCGCATGGCGCCGTTCAGCAAGTGGTTCCGCACCTTCACGGTGAAGCACAGCTACCGCAGCACCTTCAACATCGGCAACTACCAGACGAACCTGCTCTTCGTGGAGGGCGCCGGCGAACTGGACGCGGCGTTCAACTACATCCCCGAGCGGCAGATCAGCGTGGTCACCATCACCGAGGTGATGCGTCCGCTGCTGGGGGCGGACGTGACCCTGCAGAACAGCCTGCTGGCCAAGTTCGAGTACAACCGGGACCGGAACCTGAGCCTGAGCATCAGCAACTACCAGGTGACCGAGGTGCGCGGCAAGGAGTACGTGTTCGGCACCGGCTACCGGTTCAAGAACGTGAAGTTCCCCATCACCATCGGCGGCAACCGGCCCAAGAGCGACCTCAACCTGCGGGTGGACGTGAGCATCCGGCAGAACAACACCGTGATCCGCAAGATGCAGGAAGGGCAGAACCAGGTGACCGCCGGGCAGAACATCACCTCCATCAAGGCCTCCGCCGATTACGTGATCAGCCAGCGGCTGAACGTGCGCCTGTTCTACGAGCGCGTGGTGAACAAGCCGGTGATCTCCACCTCCTTCCCCAGCTCCAACAGCAACTTCGGCCTCAGCCTGCGCTTCACCCTCACCCAATAGGGCTGACGGAGGTCTGATGTCCGACACGGGATCCCGCCTATTTTCGCCGCGCAACGCAGAACACCGCACCCGATGAACTTCCCCGCAGACCTGAAGTACACCAAGGACCACGAGTGGATCCGCCTGGAGGGCGGGGAGGCCGTGGTGGGCATCACCGAATTCGCCCAGGGCGAGCTCGGCGACATCGTCTTCGTGGACATCGGCACCGAGGGCCAGGAGGTGGACGAGCACGCGGTGTTCGGCACCGTGGAGGCGGTGAAGACGGTGAGCGACCTGTTCATGCCGGTGAAGGGCACGGTGATGGCCGTGAATCCCGGCCTGGCGGACGACCCGGCCAGCGTGAACAAGGACCCCTACGGCTCGGGCTGGATGGTGCGGATCAAGCCGGCGAACGTGGCCGATGTGGCCGCGCTGATGAGCGCTGACGAGTACCGCGCCCTGGTGGGCCACTGAGCCCATGCTGCGCCACCTGCGCTGGGCCCTCCTGTGGGCCCTGGCCATCCTGGTGCTCTGCCTGATCCCCGGCCGCAGCCTGCCCCAATGGGGCTGGTTCGACCTGCTGGACCTGGACAAGCTGGTGCACGCCCTGCTCTTCTTCGGGCAGACCGTGCTGCTGGCCGCGGCCTTCCTGGGCCATGGCCGCCCGGCGGCCTACCTGATGTGGGCGGTGGGGCTCAGCGTGGCCTATGGGCTGGGTACCGAGGTGCTGCAGGGACTGCAGGCCCTGGGCCGCCGCACCGACCCCATGGACATGCTGGCGAACAGCATCGGCGCGCTCGGTGGCGCCTGGTTCACGGCGCTGCGCCGGCGCAAGGGGCGGGCGATCGTGCCGGCCTTCCTGCGCTGATCACACGATCATCCCCGCGGCCACGGTCTCGTGCGTGCTCTCGTCGATGAGGATGATGCTGCCGGTGTACCGGTTGCGGCCGTAGGTGTCGAGGTGGAGCGGCACAGTGGTGCGCAGCTGCACGCGGCCGATGTCGTTCATGCGGATGGTGCGGTCCTCCGCCTTGTGCAGCGTGCTGATGTCCATCTTGTACTTCACCTCCTTCACCATGCACCGCGCATCGCGGGTGGTGTGCTTGATGGCGTACTTGCCGCCGGGCTGCAGGGGCCGCTCGTTGAACCAGCAGAGCATCACGTCCACATCCTGGCTGGTCTCGGGCACGTTGTTCGGGCTCACCAGCATGTCGCCGCGGCTGATGTCGATCTCGTCGTTCAGCGTGATCACCGCACTTTGCGGGGCGAAGCATTCCTCCACCTCACGGTCGCCGATGTGGATGCTCTTGATGGCGCTCTGGAAACCGCTCGGCAGCACCTGGATGGGGTCGCCCTTGCGGAAGACACCTCCGGCCACGCGCCCGGCGAAGCCGCGGAAGTCGTGCCATTCATCGGTCATGGGGCGCACCACGTACTGCACCGGGAAGCGGCGGTCGATGTGGTTGAGGTCGCCCGCGATGTGGATGTTCTCCAACAGGTACATGAGCGTGGGGCCCTGGTACCACGGCATGTTGGCGCTGCGCTCCACCACGTTGTCGCCCTTCAGCGCGCTGATGGGGATGTAGCGGATGTCGCGCACCTCCAGCTTGCTGCTGAAATCCTCCAGCTCCCTCTGGATGCGGGTGAAGGTGGCCTCGTCGTAGTCCACGAGGTCCATCTTGTTGATGCAGAAAACCACGTGCGGGATGCCGAGCAGCGAGGCGATGAAGCTGTGGCGACACGTCTGCTCCAGGATGCCCTTGCGCGCGTCCACCAGGATGATCGCCAGGTTGGCCGTGCTGGCGCCCGTGACCATGTTGCGTGTGTACTGGATGTGCCCCGGCGTATCGGCGATGATGAACTTGCGCTTGGGCGTCGCGAAGTAGCGGTAGGCCACATCGATGGTGATCCCTTGTTCGCGCTCCGCGCGAAGACCATCGGTCAATAGCGACAGGTCGACCTCTCCGGATCCGCGTTTTGCGCTTGCGCGCTCCACCGCCTCCATCTGGTCCTCGAAGATCTGCTTGGTGTCATACAGCAACCGGCCGATCAAGGTGCTCTTGCCGTCGTCCACGCTGCCCGCCGTGGTGAAGCGGAGCAGGTCCATGTCCAGGTAACCGCTCATGGCAGGAAAGATGAAAGTTGAAAGCTGAAAGCTGAAACCGACAAAGCGTTCATCGCGTGACCAGTGAGGTGAAGATGGAGACCAGCTCGTTCGACTCCTTCAGGAGCGCCTCGGTGGAGGAGAGCGGCATGGTACCGGACTCGGTGAGCATTTCAAGCCAGAAGCCCGATTCATCCGCTTCTTCGATCACGACCCCCAGCTTGGCGATGTATTCACGCTTGCTTCTGCCGCGGAAAGCAGCCCGCGTATTCGCGCCCACGGAGGTGCCTGCCCTCAAAAGTTGCCTGCCCATCACTTGCGCTTCGGTCGTCTTCGGCAAGAGCTTGAACAAGGTCACCACCGCCAGTGCGAATTGCTTGGTCCGATGCTTCAGGTCCTTGTGCGGTGCGGGATTCATTTCCTCTTTCCTCTTTCCTCTTTCAGCTTTCAGCTTTCAGAAGTATCCCTCTTTCTTCCTGTCCTCCATCGCGGCTTCACTCCGCTTGTCATCCATCCGGGACCCTCTTTCGGTGACACGCGACGAGGCCACCTCTTCAATGATCTCTTCCAAGGTGCTTGCGGGTGAATCCACCGCACCGGTGCAGCTCATGTCGCCGATGGTACGGAAACGCACGCGCTTCATGTACGGCTTCTCTTCAGGCTTCAAGCGCATCACCGGGCTGTTCGCGTAGATCACGCCGTCGCGCTCGAACACCTCGCGCTCGTGGCTGAAGTAGATGCTGGGGATGGGGATCTTCTCCAGCAGAATGTACTGCCACACGTCCATCTCCGTCCAATTGCTGATGGGGAACGCGCGGAAGTGCTCGCCCGGACGCTTTTTGCCGTTGTAGAGGTTCCACAGCTCGGGCCGCTGGTTCTTCGGGTCCCACTGGCCGAACTCGTCGCGGTGGCTGAACACGCGCTCCTTGGCGCGGGCCTTCTCCTCATCGCGCCGTCCGCCGCCGATGGCGCAGTCGATCTTGTGCTTCTCGATGGTGTCGAGCAGGGTCACCGTCTGCAGCTTGTTGCGGCTGGCATAGTAGCCGGTCTCCTCCTGCACGCGGCCCGTGTCGATGCTCTCCTGCACGCTGCCCACGATCAGCTTCGCGCCGTGCTCCTTCACCAGGTCGTCGCGGAAGGTCAAGGTCTCCTCGAAGTTGTGGCCGGTGTCCACGTGCACCAGCGGGAAGGGCACCTTGGCCGGGAAGAAGGCCTTGCGGGCCAGGTGGAAGCACACGATGCTGTCCTTGCCACCGCTGAAGAGCAGGGCCGGGTGCTCGAACTGCGCGGCCACCTCGCGCAGGATGTGCATGCTCTCGCTCTCGAGCTCCTTCAGGTGGGTGAGGCGGTAGGAATGCATCGATCTCAATTTTGAACCGCAGAGGGCGCGGAGGACGCTGAGAAATGCAATTTCAGGACATCTCTCCTTATAATCTCTGCGAACTTTGCGTACTCTGCGGTTTTCTGGATTTTAGATCCTTTTAATGCGGGGAAGAATGAATTCGAAGATGTCGCCAGCGCAATCACCTGGCCCACGATCGGTGGTGCTCACTATTACATCCGCCTGTGTAGGTGGCTCAAAAGGCGCACTGATGCCCGTGAAGTCCTCCACCTCGCCGGCGCGGGCCTTGGCGTAAAGCCCCTTCACATCACGGCGCTCGCATTCCTCCAACGGGGTGTCGATGAAGACCTCCACGAAGTCCTCCGCGCCGATGATGGCCTTCGCCTGTTCGCGGGTGGCGATGGTGGGCGAGACGAAGCAGCAGATGACCACGGTCCCGTTCTGCACGAAGAGCCTGGCCACTTCGGCGATGCGCCGGATGTTCTCCGTACGGTCGGCCTCCGAAAAGCCCAGGTTGTTGTTGAGGCCGGTGCGCACGTTGTCCCCATCGAGGACGATCGTGTACACCTGGGTGGCGTGCAGCACGCGCTCGAGCTCGCCGGCGATGGTGCTCTTGCCGCTCCCGCTCAACCCGGTCATCCACAGGCACAGGCCGCGCTGGCCCAAGAGCGCCTCCTTGTCGGAGCGCTGGAGCAGCCGGTCGAACACGGGGTGGATGTGGGTGGGGGCGGACACGGTTCCGGAGCGGCCGCGAAGGTACGCGATCACCCGCAGGAAAGCCGCGCCGGACGCGGGGTCAGAGGGCACGCGGCAGGCGCGCCAGACGGCTGTGGCGGTAGCCGTAGGCAAAGTAGCAGGCGAGGCCGATCAGCAGCCAGGTGCCGAACCACTTCCAGTTGCTGGCGGCCATGCCGGTGAGCAGGTAGCAGCAGGAGGCCAGGCCGAGCACGGGGATCAGCGACCAGCGGTGCACGAAGCTCAGGGCGGACAGGCCGACGCAGAGCGCCCAGAACACCAGGAGGGGGATGCGCTGAGCGCCGTGCTGGCCGGCGGGGTCGAGCAGGTCGCTGAAGTAGCCGGGGAGGCCCACGCGGACGAGCACCACGGCCAGCAGCAGGAGCGCGGGCACGATCCAGCGGCCGTCGATGTGGGGAAGGTGGAATCCCGAGGGGCCGCGTTCGCGGCGGGGCATCAGCAGCACACCGCCGCACACCAGCACGAAGGCGAAGAGGGTGCCGATGCTGGTGAAGTCCAGGATGAAGGCCTCATCGGTGAACAGGATGGGCACGCCCACCACCAGGCCGGTGACGAGGGTGCTGAAGCCTGGCGTGCGGTAGCGGGGATGGATGCGGGCGAAGGGCTTGGGCAGCAGGCCATCGCGGCTCATGCTCATCCAGATGCGGGGCTGGCCGAGCTGGAAGACGAGCATCACGCTGGTCATGGCCACCACGGCGGCGATGCTCACCAGCAGCAGCATCCACTTCACGCCGCGGAGGGCGAAGACCTCGGCCAGCGGGTCGCTGACGTCGAGCTGGGCGAAGGGCACCATGCCGGTGAGGACGAGCGCCAGCAGGATGTAGACCATCGTGCAGATCACGAGGCTGAGGATCATGCCGCGGGGCAGGTCGCGCTGCGGGTCGCGGCTCTCCTCGGCCAGGGTGCTCACCGCGTCGAAGCCGATATAGGCGAAGAAGACGGCGCTGGCGCCGGCCATCACGCCGCCGAAGCCGTTGGGCAGGAAGGGTGTCCACTGGTCGATGTCGACATACGCGATGCCCACGCCGATCACCAGGGCGATGATGACGAGCTTGACGATGACCATGATGTTGCTGGCGTTGCGGCTTTCGCGCACGCCCACGTAGCACAGGGCGGTGATGAGCACATTGATGGCGAAGGCGGGCAGATCGAGGATGATGCGCAGGCCGCCGATCACCGGTGCGGTGTTCCAGGCGGTGAGCCCTTCGCCGGGCGTGTTGTTGACGGCGGAAGCGGAGGCGCTGCGGTGGTTGATGGTGAGCCACTCGGGCAGGTGCAGGCCGGCGGCGTCGAGCAGGTTGGTGAAGTAGCCGCTCCAGCTGAAGGCCACGTAGATGTTGCCGATGCTGTACTCCATCAGCAGGGCCCAGCCGATGATCGAGGCGAAGAGCTCCCCGAAGCTCACGTAGGCGTAGGTGTAGGCGCTGCCGCTGGCGGGCACGCGGGCGGCGAACTCGGCGTAGCACAGGGCGGTGAAGCCGCAGGCCACGGCGCACAGCACGAAAAGCAGCACCACGCCCGGACCGCCGCTGGCGCAGGCCTGGCCCATGCTGCTGAAACTGCCCGCACCGATGATGGCGGCGATGCCGAAGAAGGTGAGGTCGCGCAGGGTGAGGTGCCGGCCGAGCGCGGCGCCGCCATGGATCTCGCCCTCCGGGGTGGCATCGTGGGTGGCGGGCTTGCGACGGAAGAGCTGGTTCATGCCGGATCGGGTTCAGCCTTCCTCGTTCAGCTTCGCCAGTTCCCGAGCCACCCTTCGCACATGCTCACGACCGGGAGGCCACCGTGCTGTCCACCACCCACGTGCAGGGCATGGGTGGACTGATGAACGGACCCACGGTGCGCAGGTACGATTGGAGTGGATCGATCCCACTGTCCGAGGGCGGCGATCGGATGTTCCTCCGTGATCGTCGCGCGGTGTTCGTGCCCGGCGACGCCCCCCGGCACCATCGCGATGGAGATCCACGGGGTGAGCCGGTCGCTGCTGGTCATGCGGGGCAATGTACGCGGCGCGGTCCGGCCATGAAAAAGGGAGGCCGCGGCCTCCCTTTCCCGATGTCGTGGCTGACGTTCACTGTGCGGGCAGGGTGCAGTCCTTGGCGCTCACGTCCTGCAGTTCCTTGGTCAGGAGCATGTCCGTTCCCTGCTTGGTGTTGCTGGTGCCGGCGTTCAGGGCCTTCAGTTGCTCGAACCAGCACTTGGCCATGCCCGGGTCCTTCTCCTTGCTGAAGTGGTAGAAACCGAGGTAGAAGTATGCCTCCTCGAGGTCCACCTTGTACTTGGTCTGGTCCTCCGGTTTGATGTGGCGGACCACCTCCTCGTAGAAGGGCCGGGCCTGCCAGGTCTGCTTGTCGGGGTCGAGGCCCACGTTGGCGCGCGCACGGCCCAGGTACCCTTGGTGCAGGCCGGGCTGCTTCTCCGTGTATACGGCCCAGGCGCTGTCCGAGGTGGTGTACATCCTGGCCTTGTAGGCGTTGCTGCCCAGGTAGTAATAGTCGTTCACCTCGGGCTTGCCGCTGGCGATCTTCTCCTGGAAGGCACGGGTGGCCAGATCGAACCGCTTGGCCTTGCCGAAGGCCTTGCCCGCCTCGCTGAAGAGGTAGGCCTTGGTGCGGTCCATGCGCGCGGCCTTCAGGTAGCTCTCCGCAGCGAGGGAGTCCAGGTCCGGACCCGTGACGGTCACGGCGGATGCATCGGTCGGACCCGGGGCCGGAGGTGTTGCCTTGGCGGCCAGACCCGCGTAGATCTTGCCCATATACTCGTGGTCGGTGGAAATCACCTTGTCGGCGGGTTGCTCGGCGAAGTAGGCCTCCATGGCGGTGCGGGCCGCCTGGAAGTCCCCGGCCTCGCACCGGGCGTAGCCCTCGATGCGGCGCAGGTTGTTGTCCTTCACACCCGTGCCACGCACCGCATCGATCTCGGCGATGCTCTCGGTGTACTTGCCCACCAGGAAGAGGAACTTGGCGTAGCGCACGCGGGCGCTGATGTTGCCGGCGTTCAGCTCGAGGTACTTGTTGTAGTCGGCCGTGGCCTTGTCGTAGGCCTTGGTCATGAAGAGGGCTTCGGCACGGCCGCTGTAGGCGGGGGCGAAGGAGGGGTCGATGGCCACCGCGCGGTCGTACTCGGCGATGGCGGCCTCGTAGTTCTTGGCGCGGTGGTACATCAGGGCCTTCTTGGCCACCGGGCGGGCGGCGCTGGGCATCAGTTCGGCGGCGCGCTTGTAGGCCGCCACGGCCTCGCTGGCGTCAAAGGAGCCGCGGGCCACCAGGAGGTCACCGCGCAGCACCTGGGCGTCGGCATCATTGGGGTTCAGCTCGATGGCCTTGTCCACGTGGGTGAGCGCCGTGGGCACATCGGGATCGGGACCGGCGCCGTACGCATCGGCCACCTCGCGGTAGGTGAGGGCCTTGAGCTCCTTGGGATGCTTGGCCGCCTTGTCCTCGGCCAACGCGATCGCCTCGTTCAGCTTGGCCTTGGCCTCCTCACGGCGGGCCTGGGCCTCCTGGAGGGCGCCCCCGCTGGCGTCATCAGGGATGCCGTGGGCGAAGAGCACCTTGCCGAGGCCGGCATGGTTCAGCGGGTAACGGGGGTTCAGCTCCGCGCCGCGGCGGTAGCACAGCTGGGCGCTGTCCGGCTGCTCGTTCTCCCAGTAGTTCTCGCCCAGGAAGTACCAGGTGGCACCGTCGTTGGGCGTGGCGGCCAGCAGCTTGCGGAAGGCCGTGGTGGCGGCCTCGAACTGTTCGCGGTCGGTGAGGCGCTGGGCGTCCTGCAGGGTCTGGGCATTGGCGGTGAGGGGAAGTGCGGCGAGCAGGTGGCCGGTCACGAAGCCGAGGAGCAGGTTCTTGTTCGTCAGGTGTTCCATCGTTGTTCAGGGGGTCACGATCATCACGTCGCGTGCAGGCACATGCGCGGGGGCGAGGCCTTTCTTGAGGAGGATGCGTTGACCCTTGTGTCCGGCCACAAAGGAAGCGAACCCCGTGCCAAGCCCGCTCTTGCCCTCGGTCACCAGCATCATCAAGGGCCGGCGCAAGGGATAGCGGCCGTCCTTCAGGGTGCCCTGGGTGGGTGCCAGGGCCGGGCCATCGCCGCGGTGGACGGGCACCAGGCGCAGGCCGTCGCGCAGCGCCCGGCAGGCCGGGTCGTCCAGGTCGCTCATCAGGCTGAAGGCCAGCAGCCCGATGGCCGTGCTGTCGCGGCGCAGGCGGTCCACGAGGTCCTCGGGCCCGTGGGCCACCTGCACCTTCAGGGCCTGGTCGGTGGCGCCGTGCCACAGGCTGTCCACCAGCGAGCGGGCCACCCCGCTGCCGGCGTCGTCCAGCAGGGCGGCACAGGGCCGCCCGCCCAAGCGGCCGTCGCGCAGGATCCCGCGGAGCTCATCGAGGCTCAGGCTGTCGGGCCCGGCGGGATGGGCCAGCACGGCGATGGCCTCCACGGCCACGGCCTCCACATGGGGGGTGAGCTGCCGGGTGCGGAAGTAGGCCTGCTGGTCGGCGCCGGGCAGGAAGGTGCCGAACACGGCGCGTACGCTGTCGTTCAGCATGGCCTGCACCAACTGGCGCTCAGGCAGATAGCGCACGTCCACCCGGGCCTTTTCGTACAGCGCTTCAAAGGTGGTGCGCTGGTCCTCGAGCACGGGGCGCAGGTCCTGGTCGGCGAGCACCAGCACGTGGCCGAAGGTGGGGCTGTCGTCGCTGCGCGGGTCGGGCGGACCGCTGCTGCAGGCGGCCAGGAGGAGCATCAGCAGGCCGGTGTGCCGCATGGCTCAGGAATGGCCGTGGTCGGCCTTGCGCTTGCGCCACCACATCACCAGGCGCAGCAGGCCGTAGCCCACCAGCACCAGGGCCAGCACCGCGCGGTAATTCGGCAGCACGTCGCTGGCGAAAGGGGTTAGGCCGATGACCAGGCCGGCCAGGATGTAGAAGCCGGACATCCCGATGGCGAAGGCGGTGCGCAGGTCCATCGCCCGGCCCGGCGCCTCAGCGCAGGTCGAAGTTGATGGGGATGACGTACCGCACCTTCACGGGGCGGCCGTTCTGCTTGCCGGGGCTCCACTTGGGGGAGGCTTTCATCACACGGGTGGCCTCCTTGTCCAGGCCGGCGCTCACGCCGCGCACGGTGCGCACCTCGGTGATGGAGCCGTCCCTGTCCACGACGAACTCCACGAAGACGCGGCCCTCGATGCCCTGTTCGGCCTCCATCTGGGGGTACTTCACGTTCTTGCCGAGGTACTTGTAGAACTCGGCCTCACCCCCGGGGAAGGTGGGTTTCTCCTCCACGGCGGCGAACATCATCACCTCCTCCTCCACCGGCGGGGGCGGGGGCGGGGGTTCTTCGCTCTTCTCGCCTTCCTGGGTCACAGTGCTGGCCGTGGTCTCCTCCAGGATCTCCTGGGTGGGGGGCGGTTCCTCCACGGGCTCGTCCACGGCCTCCAGGGCGGTGAACTGCACGGTCTCGATCTTGGGCGGGGGCGGCACCTCCACGGGCGGGGGCGGGGGCTCCTCCTTCTTCTCCTCCTCGAAGAGCTCGAGGTTCACGTCCACGATCTTCTTGGCCTCCACCACCTCCTCCTCGCCGCCGCCAAGGGCCTCGATGATCTTGGGTGTGCCGATCGCCAGGCCGAAGAAGGCCACCGAGCTGCCCACGGCGATCATCAGGCGCTTCACATAGTCGCGGCGCAGCACGAAGGCGCCGTAGGCCTGGTTGCGGCCTTCGAACACCAGCTGGTTGCGCACCGTGGTGAGCACGTTGTTCCAGCTGAAATCCAGCGTCATCACCAGGGAAAGGACCAGCAGGATGCCGGTGATCAGGAGGTATTCCATGGCTCAGATGGTTGCTTTCTCCGCGTCGAGCAGCAGCTGTTCAGCGGTCTTCAGGCTGTCCAGCACGCCATAGGAGCCGATGCCGCTGATGTCCATCTCGTCGACGATGTCGATCATGTTGCGGTACTTGGCGTCCTTGTCGGTCTTGATGATGGCCTTGAGGTTGGTGGGGTCCCCCTTGGTCTTGCGCCGCAGGCTGTCGTAAGCCGCCTCAGTGATCTTGCCACTATTGAAGTCACGCGCCAGCTGGTTGAGCTTCTCCACGGCCTCCTTGTTGCGCTCCAGCAGCACCTGGCGCACCTTGCTGAAGTCGGTGCGGGTGAGGGTGGTGGGCGGCTTGCCGCTGCCGTCGGTGGGGGTGTGGAACTCGCCCAGGTAGTAGAAGATCTGGTCCTTGGCGGTGAGGATGAGCGTGATGGCGTTGCTCAGCTCGGTCTTCTTGTCGTCGGTAGGGTCCTCGTCCGGCACCGGGAAGGTCATCTGCAGGGTGCTCGGTTTGTACATGGTGGTGGTGAGGATGAAGAAGGTGAGCAGCAGGAAGGCCAGGTCCACCATCGGCGTCATGTCGATGCGGGTGCTGCCTTTCTTGGCGCGTTTCTTCTGGTGGCGTTTTCCTCCGCCGCCTTCTTCGCCTCCACCGGGTGCGTCTGCCATGGTCGGGTCTCGTTGGGCGGGTCGTTCCAGTGCCCCGTACACGTGTGCACGGGAATGGTTCGACCGGCTGTTACATCCGTGATTCCTCCAGGTCGGTGATCATCTTGAAGCGGTTGATCTGGATGCCCGGGGATTGGAAGATCCGGATCACCTCCGCCACCTTGGAATAGTTGGTGTTGCCATCGGCCTTCAGGGCCACCAGCGGGTTGATGCCCGCCTCTTCGTAGAACAGCAGGCGCGTGGTGATGATCCAGTCGCGCAGCTGGTTGTTGGTGCTGTCCGTGGGGATGCCCTCGAACTGCCGGTCGAACTCCTTGCGGGCTCCGCCGGTGGGCAGGGCGAGGTAGGCGGGCAGCTGCTGGATGGGGATGCCCACGGCGCCCACATTGGCGAACTTCACCTTGTCCTCGTCGCTGGGGGTGTAATTGATGCGCTTGCCCATCTCCTCGAGCACCTTCAGGCGCACCTTCTTGTCGGTCATATCCCAATACACCTTGCCGGCGCTGTCCACCACGATGGTCATCAGGTTCTCCGTGGGGATGGGGCTCTGGCTCATGGACGAAGGGGTGTCCACGGCCACGGCCTCCTCCGGTCGGAACTGGGCGGTGAGCATGAAGAAGGTGACCAGCAGGAAGGCCAGGTCCACCATGGGGGTCATGTCGAGCTCGGGGCTCTTCTTGGGCATCTTCAGCTTCGGCATGCGTCGGGGGTCTGGTTCGTTGACGGTGAACGCCCGGCCGCCGGGGGGGTGAGCCCCCGGACGCCGGTGCCGTGCGGGGTCACTTGTGGGTGGCCAGGGTCTGGCTCACGCTGAAGCCGGCCTCGTCGATGCCGTGGGTGATGGCGTCGATCTTGGTGCTGAAGTAGTTGAAGGCGATGATGGCCACGGCCGAGCCGGTGATCCCGAGGGCCGTGTTGATGAGGGCCTCGGAGATACCGGTGGACAGGGCGGTGGCGTCCGGCGTGCCGGCGGTGGCCAGCGCGCTGAAGGCGCGGATCATCCCCAGCACCGTACCGATCAGACCCAGCAGGGTGCTGACGCTCGCGCAGGTGCTCAGGATCACCAGGTTCTTGCTGAGCATGGGAAGCTCCAGGGCGGTGGCCTCCTCGAGCTCCTGCTTCACGGCCTGCAGGCGGGTCTCCTTGTCGTGGCTCGCATCGTGCAGCACCAGCTTGTACTTCTGCAGGCCGCTGCGCATCACGTTGGCCACGCTGCCCTTCTGCTCGTCGCACACGGCCACCGCATCCTCCACCTGGTCATTGGCCAGGAACTGGCGCACCTTGCCCAGGAAGGTCTCGATCCGGCCCTTGCCCTTGGCGCGGCTCAGGGTGATGAAGCGCTCCACCGAGAAGATGATGACGATGAGGTTCACGCTGATGAGGATGGGCACGATGAAGCCCCCCTTGTAGATGGTGCCATACAGTTTGCCGGGGTTCTCGGCGATGGGGTGGCCCTTGATGGGATCGCCGTTCTCGAAGTTCGCCGGATCGCCGAGGACGAACATGTAGATCATCACGCTGATGATCAGCACCAAGGGGAACACAATGGCCACGAAGAGGCTCGAGCCTTTCCCGGTGGACGTTTCGTTGCTCATGAGAAGAGGGGTCGGGTTTTCGGTTGGAGGCGTTGGTCGGTTCCGTGGGGACACCCGGAAGGAACACCCGGGGCCGGTCAAGGGTTTGTTATTGACAGGGGGGCAAACATAACAAGTCTGCCCATCCGGGCATGTTAACCCGGTATGACCTGTGGCGGCCCTGCGGGAGGGGGGGTCTCCGGTGCGGAAGGCCTTCGGTGCGGTCGGTCACGGGCATTGCGGAGCCGAAATAACGGGCCCGCCGTGCCGATCCGTCCCCACAGCAGGGTACGTCCGGGGAACGGCTGCCCTGATGGCAGGAACGGCACGCGGGTCGTCAGGCTATCTTGGCCCCATGACCACCAAGTCGCTCGCACCAGCCCGGCTCGTTCCGGTCAGCGCTCCCCCCATCGACCAGGTGGGCATCGAGGAGCGGGTGGCCCGCATCAAGACCCGCAGCATCAAGAAGGAGACCAAGGTGCAGGGCATGAAGCTGGCCCTCAGCATGATCGACCTCACCACCTTGGAAGGGGCCGACACCCCGCACAAGGTGCAGCAGCTCTGCTTCAAGGCCATGCATCTGCACGATCAGCTTCCGGGCCTGCCCACCGTCGCTGCCGTATGCGTGTACCCGTCCCTGGTGAAGGTGGCGAAGAAGGCCCTGGGCGACAGCGGCGTGAAGGTGGCCAGCGTGAGCACCGCCTTTCCCAGCGGACAGGCTCCGCGCAACGTGAAGATCGCCGACACTCGCTTCGCCGTGAGCGAAGGCGCCGACGAGATCGACATGGTGATCAGCCGCGGCAAGTTCCACAACGGGGAATACGGCTTCGTGTTCGACGAGATCGCGGCGATCAAGGAGGCCTGCCGGGAGGCCCGCTTGAAGGTGATCCTGGAGACGGGTGAACTGGGCACATATGACAAGGTGCGCCTGGCCAGCGACATCGCCATCGCTGCGGGCGCCGACTTCATCAAGACGAGCACCGGCAAGATCAACCCGGCAGCGACGATGGAGGTGACGCTGGTGATGCTGCACGCGATCCGCGACCACTACCTGCGCACCGGGCAGATGATCGCCATGAAGCCGGCGGGTGGCATCCGCAAGAGCAAGGAGGCCCTCCACTACCTGATGATGGTGAAGGAGGAGCTCGGCCCCGAGTGGCTCGATCCCCACTGGTTCCGCTTCGGCGCCAGCAGCCTGGCCAACGACATCCTGATGCAATTGCAGAAGGAGGCCGACGGGCACTACCAGAGCGCGGATTACTTCAGCGTGGATTGATGATGAAGCCAGGGAAATGTGCCCCACTTTGGTTGGTGGTGGCCTTCCTGGTGGCTGCATGTTCGACGCCTGAGGTTCCTAATAATGGAGGAGCGGTCATTCCCGAAGTGATCCCGTCCGATACCTTCGAACCACCTGTGAAGCAACTTGTGGTGGAGGAGCTTCGCTTGATGGCGCTTTGGGATTCACTCGTTGGAGATACCACAGCGCCTTGGGTGACGGATAGTGCAGCCCTGACCTCCACGAAGGAGTGGCGGGATCCGATACTGTACTTTGACCATGAGGGAGCAGTTGCCTTCTACAAGCGCAAGGGCGCTTCCATGCTGGTTTATGCGGATAGCACGTTCGCAAGGAACGCGTTCGAGCGTGTGGCCGACCCACTTGGAGCAGACCCGTCGAAGCGGCACATTGGCCAGTTCGAGCTTCCCACAAGGTTCTTGGTGAGCTCCATCTTCTCGAAGAGCGGTTCAACCCATCTGCTAAGTGGTCGAGTGATCGTTCATCTTCTCGGCTCTTGCGCGGAGTCGCGGCAGGAGGTCGATCGCCGACTTCACTTCGCTGAGATCCTGAGCGGGCAAGGGCTCCTGCGTGGAACGATGAGCATGCGGTGCGGTTGGGGTGGCCTGAAGATCATTCGAGCAGCCTGGCCAACGACATCCTGATGCACCTGCAGAGGGCGGCCGACGGGCACTACCCGAGCGCGGATCCCTTCAGCGTGCTCCGCAGCCCGGCCGGCTCAGCCGTTCTCCGGAAGCACGAGCAACGGCGTGGTGGTGTGCAGCGCCATGCGCTTGGCCTTGCTGGCGGTGAACAACCGCTGCCAGAAGCTCTTCTTCCTGTGGATCACGGCCATGAGCTGGATGCGTCCCTGCCGGGCCAGTTCATCAAGGGTGCCGGTGACGTCCTCACCGGCCACGGTGACGAACGAGTGGCGGATGCCGTCGAGCAGTGCGCTCACGATCTGCCGGTCGCCGCGTTCGTCGAAGGTGGCGATGTTGTCGCGCACATGGGCCACCACCACCTCGGCGCCGGTGCGGCGGGCGATGGCGATCAGCGGTTGAAGGGTGGCCGCGTCCATGGTGCCGCCGTCGTTGGCCAGCAGGATGCGCTTCACCGGTGCGGGCTGCCACTGGGAGGGCACGGCGATCACTGGTACCCCTGCGCCGGTCACCACCGCGGTGGTGTTGCTGCCCACCAGCCCGTAGTTGCCCTCGCCCTGGGTGCCCATCACGATCAGTTCACCCTTGCCTTGATCGGCCAACTCGTTCAGCACCTCGGCCAGGGGATAGGGGGAGGTCCGCTTGGCCAGGGTCACGGTACCTGCGTGGGCACGACAGCGTCGCTCAGCCCGTCGCAGCTTGTTGGCGGCCTCGCGGCCGGTGTCCATGGCCGGAAGCAGGGCATTGCGGTAGGCGGGCTTCAGGTACGTGTGCACCAGCGTGTACCGCACGCCGTCCGTGCCAAAGAGGTCAAATGCGAAGCGTGCCGCGTTGAAGGCGGCATCGCTGCCGTCGGTGGGGAGAAGGATGCGGGTCATCGTCGGGGACGTCCGTTGAGCCCGCAAAATAGGGCCGGTCCGCAACGACCCCGGCTGATCCCCATCAAGATGATGCCCTTGCGGGGCGTGCCGCTGTTCACATCCTGCGGTGGGAACCTCGCGGAGACACTGCCGCGGACCCGCGCCGCAGCAGGTTTCCTTCGCTGCTGAACCACCCTCTGCTCAACAACCATGAACCCTTGCCACAGGATGCCGGTCCTCGGCCTCACCGTGTTCATCACCGCCGTGTGCACGGCCCAATGGTCGCAGACCAACGCCGGCATCGCCGACCTGTCGCAGGGCGCGCAGGTGCTCGGGGCCTCCTCCACACACCTCTTCGCCAAGGCCGGCAGCACGTTGTACCGCAGTGCGGACAATGGCGACACGTGGAACGCGGTCACGAACCCGGTGGCGTTGAACCCCACGGAAAGCGGCTTCGCCGTGGGCAACCGGTACTTCGCCGGGCTGAACGCCTCCTCCGATTGCATCTATTGGACGGACGATGGTGGTGATACCTGGAATACGGTGGCCGGTGCGCCGCAATCGACCGTGGTGCGCGGATTCCTGGCGAATGGCACGCATGTGTTCGCGTATGCCTCCACGGGAGGCGTGTTCCGCGCGCCACTGCCCGGTGATGCGTGGACCACGGTGAACGCCGGTCTTGCCAACACCAACGTCATCGGCATGCTGCTGGTCGGCAACGACCTCTACGCGAACACGATCGGCGGCGGCATCTTCATCAGCACCGATGGCGGAAGCACTTGGGATGACAGCAACACCGGCATCTCTCCCAGCGACCTCAACGGCGAGAACCTGTGGGTGATGGACGGCGACCTGTACTACACGGCGCAGGGCGGTGGCAGATACACCAGTGCCGATGGTGGCGCCACGTGGAGCGCATGGGCCGGTCTTCCGCAGTTCGGCCTGGGCCTGCTGGAGCTGAAGCGCTTCGGCACGGCCCTCTACATGGAAACGCGCCATTTCGCCGGTGGCGGACTCCGTGACAGCGTGTACCTGAGCACCGACGAAGGCACCAGCTGGACCAACATCACCGGAAACCTCAACGCCGCCGACCTCAACGGTTCCGGTCTCTTCGAGCACCAGGGCTGCGTGTTCATCGGCTACAACCTGATCTCGCCGGGCCAGGGCATTTACCGGCGTTGCGCCAGCACGGGCTTGGAGGAAGAGCCCGCACAGGCCGTGCGTGTGTTCCCGAACCCGGGTGAAGGGATCTTCGCCGTGACCCTGCCTCAGCCGGCCATCGGTGCGCCCTACCGCGTGGTGGACATCGCCGGGGCCGAGGTCCTGCGCGGGCGGATCGGCGGTGCACAAATGGAGCTGGACCTGTCGGCGCTGGCCGCGGGCACCTATGTGATGCACGTGGAAGGTGCAGCGGTGGCGCCGGTGCGCGTGGTGAAGCGGTGAACACGGGGTTCGCGATCTTCGCGACATGCGCACCCTGTTCGCTTCGTTGCTCCTCGCCCCGCTGGCCTCCCTCGCCCAGGGCTACACCAGCTACTTCACCGGCAGCACCACCGATGTGGTCACTGCGCCGCAGGGCGGGCTCTGCCTCATGGGTGGCGCCACTGAGAGCGATCCGGCGATGGTGTGGTTCCTGCAGCGCGCGGCGGGTGGCGATGTGCTGGTGCTGCGCGCCTCGGGGAGCGACGGGTACAACGACTACTTCTACACCGACCTGGGCGTACCCGTGAACTCGGTGGAGACCATCGTGTTCAGCAACGCATCGGCCTCCAGCGATCCATACGTGCACCAGCGCATCCAGCAGGCCGAGGCCATCTGGTTCGCCGGTGGCGACCAGTGGAACTACGTGAGCTATTGGCAGAACACGCCCGTGGACAGCCTCGTGCGCGCGGCCATCGCGCAGCGCAACATCGTCATCGGCGGCACCAGCGCGGGCATGGCCATCCTGGCGGGCTACCGCTTCACCGCGCAGAACGGCTCGGTCACCAGCCAGGCTGCGCTCAACAACCCTTACGCCGTCAACGTCACGCTCGACGGCAACCCCTTCATGGGCGCGCCCGGCATGGACGCGGTGGTCACCGATACGCACTTCGACAACCCCGACCGGCGCGGACGCCTGCTCACTTTCATCGCACGCTCCTACACCGATGCCGGAACGCCGGTGCTGGGCATCGCCTGTGAGGAGTATGTGGCCGTGTGCATCGGCGATGACGGCATCGCGCACGTGTACGGCGATCATCCGGCCTACGACGACTTCGAGTGGTTCGTGCAGGCCAGTTGCGACGTGCCACTGCCGCCCGAGACCTGCATGGCCGGCTTGCCGCTCACCTGGGACCATGGCGGGCTGGCGGTGAAGGCCTGCAAGGTTCCGGGCACCACCACCGGCGCCAACACCTTCGACCTTAACGATCGCCGCAGCACCGTGGGCGGCACCTGGGAGCACTGGAGCGCGAACGCGGGTGTGCTTTCCGCTGTGCCGGGCGTGGCGCCCTCGTGCACCGTGGGGCTGGTGGAGGCCCCCGGCCCCTCTTGGGCCTGCGTGCCCACCGAACAGGGTGCCCGGCTCACCGGTTTGCCGGCCGACGCGGTGATCGAGCTCTTCGATGCCACGGGTCGCGCCGTGCCGTTCACCGCACAGCGCGCGCAGGAGGCGGCGCTGCTGAACTGGTCGCGTGCGGGCCTTGTGTTGGTGCGGGTGCGTGATGGGGCGACGCAACGCGTGTTCCGGGTGATGCGATAGGCGACCCGCTGGCCGGGAGGGTGGCGCGTAGTGAACGGGGGCCGTTAGGGGCGCCTGCTGCGATGCAATGCATACACCGTCTCCGCGATGGTGAACGCGTCCGTCATGGTCTCCATCATCCACGGGGCGTCGATGACCTCCTCGCGGTCGGGCCCGTACACCTGCCACCTCCACTTCTTCCGGTCCATCTTCTCCACCCGGAGCATGTAGCCATCTTCCGTGGTGGCCACGAAGTCGTCGTCAACGGGCGTGGCATCCTGAGCACCGGAGGTGGTGCGCCACGTGACCGGCACGAAGGGGTTTGGGCGGATCGACATGGATCAGCCCGCTTCCGCCAGCAGGATCAGGTGGTCCCGTTCCCGTTCCGTGATGTTCTCCTTCTCGCTCTTGTCGTACATGGTCAACAGCACCACCACCTTGTTGACCACGCGCACGTAGGTGATAACACGCGCCCCACCGCTCTTGCCCTTGCCCTTGGAGCCGATCGCCATGCGCACCTTGTAGCAGCCACGGCCGATGGGTGTGCCGATGAACGCATCCTGCGCGAGTTCTTCGCCAAGCGCGGCCACGTCATCTTTCAGGGAGCGGTACTTCTTCGAGAGCCGCTTCAACTCACGGATGAATGCGGGCGAGGGGATCACCCTATAGCTCATCGAGCACTTCCTTCAGGGTCTTCAGTTTCCTTTTTCCGGAGAAGTGGTCCTTCGCCGCCTCGAAGGCCTCGGTCAGGTCCTTCATGAAACGCTTCTCGGCTGCGGTGGCCGGCTTGCGTTTCCGGGCGGTGGGTGCCTTGCGCTTCGCGGAAGACTTGCGTGCCGCGCGTTTGGGTTTGGCAGGGTCGCGCTCCACCTCGATGCCCTTGATGCCCTCAAGCAGTTCCTCGACCTTCTTCTCCTGTTTCGGGTCGGTGATGTGGACGATATAGCGCAGCATGGCACCACGAAGGTAAGCAGGCGCGGGTCCTATCTTCGCTCACCGCCTTTGCCGTTCCGGCTTGGGCGGACGAAGCAATGGCAACCAAGAAGAAGCCCCTCGACTGGACCCTCGCCCCCGCCCCAGAGTCCAAGGACCACGTCAAGATCTCCGAGCAATACGAGCTCTTCATCAACGGCAAGTGGGTGAGGCCGAAGTCGGGGAAGTACTTCGACACCATCAACCCCGCCAACGAGCAGAAGCTCGCGCGCATCGCCGAGGGCAATGATGCCGACGTGGACGCCGCCGTGAAGGCCGCCCGCACCGCCTACGACACCGTGTGGTCGAAGATGCCCGCCGCCGAACGCGCCAAGTACATCTACCGCATCGCGCGCCTGTTGCAGGAGAAGGCCCGCGAGTTCGCCGTCATCGAAAGCATGGACGGCGGCAAGGCCATCCGCGAAAGCCGCGACGTGGACGTGCCGCTTGCCGCCGCGCACTTCTTCTACTACGCCGGTTGGGCCGACAAGCTCAAGTACGCCTTCCCCGGCAAGACCGTAACGCCGCTCGGCGTCGCGGGGCAGGTCATCCCCTGGAACTTCCCGCTGCTCATGGCCGCGTGGAAGCTCGCGCCCGCACTCGCCTGCGGCAACACCGTGGTGCTGAAGCCCGCCGAGACCACGCCGCTCACTGCGCTCACCCTCGCGAGCATCCTGCAGGAAGCCGAACTCCCCGATGGTGTCGTCAACATCGTCACCGGCGCGGGGGCCACGGGCGCGGCGGTGGTCAACCATCCCGATGTGAACAAGGTCGCCTTCACCGGCAGCACCGGCGTGGGCAAGCTCATCCAGCGCGCCACGGCGGGCAGCGGCAAGAAGCTCACCCTCGAGCTCGGCGGCAAGGCGGCCAACATCATCTTCGCCGACGCCACCATCGACCAGGCCGTCGAAGGCATCATCAACGGCATCTACTTCAACCAGGGCCACGTGTGCTGCGCCGGCAGCCGCCTCTTCGTGGAGGAGGCCGTGTACGACGAAGTGATCCGCAAGCTCAAGCACCGCATGCGCTCGCTCGTCGTGGGCGATCCGCTCGACAAGAACACCGACATCGGCGCCATCAACTCGCGCGAACAACTGACAACCATCAACCGCTACCTGAAGGCAGGCGTGAGCGACGGAGCGGAGATGTATCAATCAGCCTGCGACATTCCTTCGAAGGGCTTCTGGTGCCGCCCCACGCTCTTCCTCAACGTGGCGCAGAGCGCGCGCATCGCGCAGGAGGAGATCTTCGGTCCCGTGCTCGCCGTGCAGACCTTCCGCACCGTGGACGAGGTGATCCAGAAGGCCAACAACACCCCCTACGGCCTCAGCGCCGGCGTGTGGACGGACAAAGGCAGCAAGATCTTCAACCTCACGAGCAAGTTGCGCGCGGGCGTCATCTGGGCCAACACCTACAACAAGTTCGATCCCACCTCACCCTTCGGCGGGTATAAGGAAAGCGGGTATGGACGGGAAGGTGGGGTGCATGGGTTGGGGGCGTACTTAAATCTCAACTGATGCGAGGTGTGAGGGGTGAGTGCGGAGGTGTGGGGTGTGAGGTAGCAAGTACTTCACAACTCACGGCTCACACTTCACACCTCACCATTCTGGTTGGGGGCGTACTTGGATCTCAATTGATCCACAGATGGCGCAGATGACACAGATGCTTGATCACAGGGCACGTGTCACGCTGAGCGGAGTCGAAGCGTGGGCGTGCCCCTCGCAAAAGCCTCGGGTCGGGCTATCCGCAGTAGTCCGCCCCCTCGCAAAGCCTCGGGGTGCGGGCTACTTGCTCCTATCCCTCACGCAAGATAGGTGCTTCACCTCTACATTAGACACATGGAGCAGAAGGATTGGCAGGTGCGCCATATGCGCTATGTCTTCATGGATATTGTCCAATTCACCAAAGGCCGCACCAGCGACGATCAGGTCGTTGTGGTGCGCGCATTGAACAATATTGTTCGTCGCGCGCTGCTCGATCTGGACGTTCGTGAAGAGGACCAGATTTTACTTCCCACAGGCGATGGAATGTGTGTTTGCCTTTACTCCAATGAGAGCAGTCCAAATGACTTGCATCTTAGACTCGCGGTGCGGATCCTAGGAGGAGTCAAGGAATTCAGCCATAGCAACGACCCACTTCCTCAGCACGGCTTCATAATCCGGATTGGGGTTGACGATCACAACGATTGCATCATTAAGGACATCAATGGAAATGTGAACGTGGCCGGAGTGGGAATTAGCCGGTGCCAGCGGATAATGGACAAAGCTAGAGGCGGTAATGTGCTGCTGAGTCGCAAGGCCTATGAGTCTCTACCAGATGAGCAAAGAGCATCCGGCCATTTCAGCCGATGGAGCTTCAAGACGAAGCACCAAGACGTACTTGAGGCATACGTTTATACCGATCCCAATGTCCTTGGTTTGAATACGGCAGTCCCTGACGACCTCTCTGCAATTCACGATGATCAGAGTGTTCCGGCGCCACTTGAAGAGGACTTTGCTTTTGCGATTCCCACAAGCGGATTCACCGCAAGGGACAGCTTCACGCAAGTGGAAATAGGAAGTGATTCAACGATTGAGTTCGTGATGAGCAGGCTTGAGCCCAACCAGGCCTATGTCTTCTACTTCCACTTCCGAACCGACCTCAACGAACAAGGTTGGATTGGATTCTGCACTCCGCCGAAATACGGTCGGTTTTGGACAGACGCCGAACGAACCGACGTCATTACAGCTAATAAGGGACCTAATCGGGAGATGAGCATTTGGTGGCTAGTCAAAGAGCGGTGGCCAGAGTTCAAGGGTAAACCCGTTGAGATTAACAGACTACGAATACGAGGTGATGACGACAACAAGTCGATTGTTCAGGTCAACGTCGACCTCAGACGGATTAGGGTCATTTGAACTTGTGCCGAAGGTCAAAGTCTGGTAACACAAGCTCCCTCCATGCCCCGCCTTCTCGTCCACAGCTTCACCATCTCGCTCGCCCGTTCCGCCGCCCTCAGCTAATCCCAGTCCCGGTGCGGGTGTAAGCTTCCCCATTGTTCGGCCAGGTGATAGTGGAGGTCAGGCGGTTTTCCCCGGCCCCTTCAAAGGCCTGGGGAAAACCGGCTGACCGGTCGGGGGCTACCTTCAACCGATCGTAGCCATGAGAAAGACCAAGTTCACCGAGCATCAGATCGTCGCGATGCTCAAGCAGCATGAGGCTGGTGCCAAGGTGGCCGACATCTGTCGGGAACACGGCATCAGCAACGCCACGTTCTACCAGTGGAAGGCGAAGTATGGCGGCATGGATGCCAGCCAGCTCAAGCTGGTGAAGGAACTCCAAGAGGAGAACAGCCGCCTGAAACGCATGTATGCGGAGCTGAGCATGATGCACGACTCCCTCAAGCAGGTGGTGGAAAAGAAGTGGGGGTCTGACGAGAAGCGCGAGATCGTGCAGGCCCTTATCACCGAGCATGGACACACCCAGCGGCAAGCGTGCCGCATGGTGGGTCTTGCTCGCAGTACCGCGCAATACCGCAAGCATCCGCCCGACGACACGATGGTGATCGGCGCATTGGACGACCTGGTGACCAAGCATCCGGCCATTGGGGTGTGGCAGTGCCATCACCGCATACGCTTGATGGGTCATGTGTGGAACTTCAAACGTGTCTACCGGGTGTACACCGGCATGGGGCTCAACATCCGTCGGCGGACCAAGAAGCGCCTGCCTGCACGCGTGAAACAGGCCTTGTTCCAGCCACAGGCCCCCGACCAGGTATGGAGCATCGACTTCATGCACGACACCTTGTGGGATGGCCGCACCTACCGCATGCTCAACGTCCTGGACGACTACAACCGCGAAGTGCTGGCCATGGAAGTGGACACTTCTTTGCCTGCCTTGCGTGTGATCCGCGTGCTTGAACGCCTGAAGGAACAACGCTCACTGCCGGCCATGATCCGCGTGGACAACGGGCCGGAGTTCATCAGTGCCAAGCTTGACCACTGGTGCCGAGAGCACAAGATCACCCTCACCTACATCCAGCCCGGCAAGCCCACCCAGAACGCTTACGTGGAGCGTCTCAATGGCAGCATACGCCGTGAGCTCCTCGGCGCCTACGTCTTCCGCACACTCGAAGAAGTGCGCTTGCGCACCACCGAGTGGATGTACGACTACAACCATCTTCGGCCTCACAAAGCACTCGGTTACCGGCCACCTGTGCTCATCCATCCCTAACAACAAATGCCCCTGAGACCTCCAGTTATCGCTGGCCCGACTTCAGGGGAAGCTTACACGCGGGCTTCATCGCCTCTTCCACGAAGCGATCCAGCGTTCCGTAGAGCCACGTTCTCGGGAAGTCAGGTAGGCGTTCACGCTTGCCGGAATACGTCAGATGAACGATGGCCACGCGTCCATCCGAAAGCGCGAACAGCACATCATCACGGTCCTGGCGTCGTGCGATCACGGTAAGGATGGCACCGGTCAGCACATGGCCCTTCGGTAGTTCCCGCTGGAGCTCCGCCAGCAAGCTGCGGCGTACGGCCGGGTCATCCACCGGGTGCCATGGCACGAGCCATTCCACGGCGGGGCGTTCATGCACTTCTTCACATACATCCGTGGCGAACAGAAAGGAACGTTCAGGTTCCAGGAAGCGTGGTGCATGGGTCCGCCACCAGTCCGCTGCTTCCGGTGCATGGGTGGCCAGCAATTCCAAGGAGGTCTTCGCGTCCACCACGTATCCGGTCGCACGCTTGGCCCGTCCGGTGAGGATGCCGAGCAGCACCCCCAGCCACGTGCGTGGGCCGGTAAGCACGCCCACGCCAAGTCGCGTTTGCGGTCCGGCGTAGCGCTCGTGAACCGGTAGCACCAGTCCCACCCACGCCTGGCGGATGTGTTCCGGTGCCTCGCCCGGTGGCGTGCGGGTGATGCGGATGTGCATGGGCACGGCGCGCGGTTCGTTCAAAAGTACCCGACGCGGTCAACGCAAGCGATGGGGCATCTCGTTGATGGTCATGGGGGCACATCCTGGTTCACCCGCCTTAACTTCGTCTTACACGCCGCTTCCATGTCCACGGAATCCCTCAAACTCCAACTGATCGAGCGCCTGCTGCGCACCACCGATGAAGGTCTACTGAAGAAGGTGGCCGATCTGTTCCGTTCGGAGGCTGAAGCCGATGAGGACGGCCTCACCGACGAGCACTACAACATCGTGAAGGAGCGCGAGGCGGAGTACTTACGCGGCGAGGGGAAGAGCTACACCTGGGAAGAGGTGAAGGCCATGCTACGGGCAGGCAAGGGGCGCGAGGCATGAGCCTGAAGTTGGAATGGCGCGACCGGGCCATCCACGAAGCCCAGGATGCCTTTGACTGGTATGAAGCGCAAGCACCAGGGACCGGTGAGCGTCTGATCACAGAGATCGATGCTCATGTTGTTGATCTTCTCGCTCATGCGCAGGGTTATCCCATGTGGCGTGGGCCGTTCAAGAAGATCAACCTGAAGCGCTTTCCGTACGTGATCGTGTTCCGGATCATGAAGGATGCGGTGATCATCTACAGTGTGTTCCACAGCAAGCGTAACCCCAGCCGCTGGGGAGAGCGACGCTGAGCCAAGCAGATCGCCATGAACAACGAACGCGTCTTCCAGATGCCCTTCGCCAGCGTGTACTGCGCCTTCGCGAAGCCTTCGGCGAAGCAAGGCCCGCACTACGTGGCCAAGGTGGCGAAGAAGGGCCGCACGGTGGAGGAGCTGCACCAGGTCATCGCGTGGCTCACGGGCTACGATGAGCAGGCACTTCAGCAGATCATCGCCGACCAGACCGACTTCGCCACCTTCTTCGCCAAGGCGCGCATGAACCCGAACGCGGGCATGATCACTGGTGTGATCTGCGGCTACCGCGTGGAGGAGATCGAGGACCCCCTCATGCAGCAGATCCGCTACCTGGACAAGCTGGTGGATGAACTGGCGAAGGGTAAGAAAATGGAGTCGATCTTGCGGAAGTGATGACCGACCCGCAAGAGGTTCTCTGCGCACACTTCGACCGCTACCTGGCCTTGGATGAGGCTGAACGGAAGGCACTGAAGGAGCGCAGCCGCGTGCGCCGGTTGAAGAGGCGCGGCTTTCTCCTGCAGGAGGGCGAGGTATGCCGGTCCTACGCCTCTGTGGTGGAGGGCTGCCTGCGCATGTACGAGATGGATGCGAAGGGCGTGGAGCACAACCTGCAGTTCGCGCAGGAGAACGAGTGGATCGTGGACATCGGCAGCTTCCACGCGGAGAAGCCGAGCAGCCTCTTCATCGAAGCGCTGGAACCGAGCGTGGTGGTGTGCATCGACCACGCCGACCTGCTGCGCCTCTACACCGAGCACCCCAAGTTCGACCGCAACTTCCGGGTGATCATCGAGGATCAGTTCGTGGAGCTGCAGCAACGCATGCTCCGGCGGAACGCGTCCAGCGCGGAGCAACGCTATGCGCACTTCGTGGAGCAGCATCCGAAGCTAGCCGTACGGGTGCCCAACGTGCACATCGCCTCCTACTTGGGGGTGACCCCGGAGTTCCTGAGCCGCCTGCGGGCGAAGACCACCAAGCCGTCCTGATCACTTGATCTGGATCAAGATCATTTCTTGATCGGGGCCATGGGCCGGACCCATCGGTCCAAGGAACCTTTGTGCCGCAACGATCCGATCCGATGAAGCACAAGCTCCTCCTCACCCTGCCGGTCGCGCTGCTGCTCGGCTGCCAGGCACCCGAACACAAGACCACCGAACCTGATAACACTCCCACGACCATGAGCACCACCAACCACCAGAACGCGATCAAGGAACTGCTCTTCGCCTACCGCGATGCGCTGAACGCCTCCAGCACCGACCAGGTGATCCCCTTGTACACCACGGATGGCGTGTTCATGCCCACGGGTTTCCCAACAGCGATCGGGACGGAGCAGGTACGGCAGGCCTACGACGGTGTGTTCGCCAACATCAAGCTGAACATCGAGTTCTTCATCGACGAGGTGGAGGTGGACGGCGATCATGCCTTCGCGCGCACCAAATCACGCGGCACCACGCTCATCCACGCCACGGGTGCCACCGTGCCCGAGGAGAACCGGGAGCTGTTCGTGCTTCAACGCACCGATGGCAACTGGAAGATCGCGCGGTACATGTTCAACAAGATGAAGTGATGGCGTGCAGGCTGCTGGCTGATCATCTTGTTGGACTGGAGAAGTGGTAGGCGAGGATCGCGGCAATGGACTCACGTTTTCCGGACCGCCTGGATCACCGCATCCACACCTGAGCCTGCCTCGCGGCGCGGACGATCTTCAGCAGCAACCAAAGTCCAGCGATCTGGATCGAGCGCAGCTAACGCCTCTTCCACCGATACCTGCACCTGCCCGGCTGCTGGTGTCGGTGCCCCGGAGGCGGGATCGATGGGGCGGTGCCCGACCAACAGCAATGTTCCGCCCGGCGCCACTCCTGCGGCCAAGCGATGCACGAGTTCTTCCACGGAGACGGCCACATGGACATACAAGCAGACCACCAGGTCATAGCGGTTGCTCTCAGGCATCCATTCGCCCAGATCACCTTGGACCCATTCAACGCGCCCGGCGACCTCAGGCCCCAAGGCTTCGGCTGCGGAGCGAGCGTGCGTCAATGCCGTGGCCGAAAAATCCACGGCGGTCACATTCCAGCCATGGGCCGCGAGCCAAAGGGATTCGGTACCATGCCCGCAACCGGCATCCAGCACGCGGCCGGCAGGGAGCTTGGCTGCGACGCTCAGGAAATGCGCGTTCGGTGGACGATGCGCAAGGACGTGGGCGTGTTCTTGCACCGCCTTGTTCCAGAGCCTTTCCCAATGTTCGCGGTCGTATACCGGCATGTTCTCAACTGCTGATTTGATAGTTCCTTCCATTGGCTGTTCACCCTTTCGGCTCCCACAGCTCGATCTTGTTCCCTTCGGCATCGTACACCCACGCGAAGCGGTCGTAGTCCTGGTCTTGGCGCTTGCGGTCGAAGCGATCACGACCCAGTGGGGCTTCAGAAGAGCAAAGTCAGCAACTCTTCACGCGTCATCTGGTGGTGCGCAGCGATGTCGCTCAGGATGCCGGACAACGTACCGACCTTGATCGGCCGATGGTCCGGAATGGTGACGTGGTGCGTCCCGTTGAGTGAGGTGGTCAACCGGATATGGCTTCCTCTCTGTCGGGTCACCTCGTAACCCAGCTTGCCCAGTGCCTTTATCAGTTCCTGTCCCGTGAGATCGCGCGGGATCCTCATGCGGCGATCACGATCTCTTTCACCATGTGCAGGCGGATCACCTTGGGCATTTGATCGGCCTCGAAGTGCGTGGCCACGGCATCCTTCACGTTCGCTTTCAGCTGCTCCAGGTCATCACCATCCGTGAAGATGGAATGGTCCAGCGCGCGGGCCTCGTAGCCACCTTCCGGCGACTCTTCCACAACGAAGATGATCTCCTTCATGCCCACGAAGTTAGGCACGGGTTATTTCGGCTCCCACAATTCGATCTTGTTCCCCTCCGGGTCGTACACCCACGCGAAGCGGCCGTAGTCCTCGTCCATGCGCTTGGGGTCGATGCGCACGCCGGCCGCCTCGAGCTTCTGCAGCAGACCATCGATGTCCTGCACACGCAGGTTCAGCATGAACTGCTGTTCGTCGCTCCCGAAGTAGTCGGTGTCCTTCTTGAACGGCGAGAACACCGTGGGCCCGGCATCCTGCTGCCAGATCCAGCCGTGCGACTCGTCGTTGATGCCGAAGTGGTCGTTGTACCACTTGGCCAGGGCCTTGTGGTCGTTGGCGCGGAAGAAGAGGCCGCCGATGCCGGTGACGTGTCGGGACATGGGACTGCTGTTGGTACTGCCAAGGTAGGCCAACATGTGCAGCCGGTTCCCGGATGTAGGTTTGTCAGGGAAGAGGGTCCGCGTATCCAAAGGCCCCCGCATTCCATGGAAAAGCGCAGCAAAGACCAGCCTTGGAAATTGAGGACCCCGCCGGGCACGTCCGAGTACACCATGCACGTGGAGGAGAAGGACGGCAGGGAAGTGCTCGTATGCACAGTGGGCAAGACCGTGCTGCTGTATGACATCCGTTGCATCAATGACCTGCACGCCATGCTGAAGAAGCACGGCGACTGGATGGAGCTCGGTGGCGCCGATGAACAGAAGCCCGCAAGAGAGGGCACCGTGGAAGCCTGTGGACGCAGCGAGAAGAACCCGGTGAAAGGCTGGTACGGCCTGAAGAAGGGGCTGCGGGGCCGCTTTGGCGTTTACCTGCCGCCCTTGATGGAAGCGCTTGGCCTGGCCGAACTGACGCACGAGGCCAAGGGGAACCGGATGCGTGCGAAATAGCGGCGGCCGACGCTCGACAGCTTTCTTGCACGTGCGGCGCAGGCACTACACGCGCAACGACTGCCGCGCCTTCTTCTTCACCGGCCGCACCACCTTCTCGATGGTACCGTACTTCTTCCCCATCATGCGGCCCCATGCGGCGATCTCCTCCAGCAGGGGCAGCAGCGTGCGGCCATGCGCCGTCAGTTCGTATTCCACGCGCGGCGGAACCTCGGGGTAAACCGTGCGGCGCACGAGGCCGTCCTGCTCCAGCTGGCGCAACTGCATGGAGAGCATCTTCTCGGTGATGCCCGGGATCAGCCGGCGCAGCTCGCTGAAGCGCTTCTTGTCCTTGCGGAGGTACCACAGCACGATGGTCTTCCACTTGCCGCCGACCAGCTCCATGGTCACGTCCAACGCGCAGTGGTAGAGCTGTTCGTTCATCCGGATCCGGTACTCGTCGCCGTCGATGATCATGATCGTTGAAAAAATGATGTCGGTCCGGTGCCCCTTCCACGCCCCAAGGCCGTTGCCGGCGGTAGGCACTATCCTTTGTGATAGTACTTGTGGAAAGTATATGGACCCGCCATGTTTGCAGTGGCTAAGAAAAGGAAACCAACCCACATTCCCATGAAGATCGGTGTATTCGGAACGGGGGTGGTCGCACAGACCATCGCCGAGAAACTGGACAGCCTGGGGCACACGGTGGTGCTCGGCACACGCAGCGTGGAGCAGAGCATGGCCCGGGCGGACAAGGACGGCTTCGGGCGACCCCCGCTGAAGGACTGGCTGGCCGCGCACCCCACGGTGAAGCTCGGCACCTTCGCCGAGGCGGCCGCGCACGGCGAGCTGCTGGTGAACGCCACCAGCGGGCACGGCTCCATGGAGGCGCTGAAGCACGCCGGCGAGGCGCACCTCAGCGGCAAGGTGATGCTGGACATCGCCAATCCGCTCGACTTCTCGAAGGGCTTTCCCCCGAGCCTCTCGGTGTGCAACACGGACTCGCTGGGCGAGCAGCTGCAGCGCGCCTTCCCGCAGCTCAAGGTGGTGAAGGGCCTCAACACGCTCACCTGCTTCCTGATGGTGGCCCCGCGCCTGCTGCCGGAGGAGCATCACATGTTCCTCTGCGGCAACGATGCCGGCGCCAAGAGCGAGGTGCGTGCCCTGCTGCGTTCCTTCGGCTGGACCGATGCGGAGATGATCGACCTGGGCGACATCACCATGGCGCGCGGCACCGAGCAGCTGCTGCCGATCTGGGTACGGCTGTACGGCACCCTGCAGGACGCCATGTTCAACTTCCGCGTGGTGCGCATGGCGAAACAAGCGTGACCCTTGTGGTGCAGGTCGTGATGCGGTGATCGACAGGCCGTAGCTTTGGCTTCGCAAGCGAACCCGATGGCCAAGACCCTTTCCAAGCCCGCATCTGTAAAGGCTGACCTCAACGGCCACCCCTCGAACGGTTCAGCCAAGATGGCGGATGTGTCCGCAAAGGCCGGCACGGTCAAGGCTGGGCGCCTCCCGGTGATGAAGACCTACAAGATCTTCATCGGGGGCAAGTTCCCGCGCACCGAGAGCGGCCGCTACTACCAGCCCAAGGGGACGGATGGCAAGCCGCTGGCCAACGTGTGCCGCAGCAGCCGCAAGGACGTGCGCGATGCCGTGGTCGCCGCGCGCGGGGCCGTGGGTGGCTGGGCTGGACGCAGCGCCTTCAACCGCGGGCAGATCCTCTACCGCATCGGCGAGATGCTCGAGGGCCGTAGCGCACAGTTCGCGCATGAGCTGGTGCTGCACGGCGCCACGCCCAAGCAGGCCGAGGCCGAGGTGGCCGCCGCCATCGACCGTTGGGTGCATTACGCGGGCTGGTGCGACAAGTACCAGGCGCTCTTCAGCAGCGTGAACCCCACGAACACCAGCCACTTCAACTTCAGTGTGTACGAACCCACCGGTGTGGTGGGCATCCAGTGCGCGGGGAGCAACGGCCTGCTGGAGCTGGTGAGCCTGACCGCCCCGGTGATCGCCGGCGGCAACACGTGCGTGGTGGTGGCCAGCGAGAAGCACCCGCTGGCGGCCGTCACCTTCACCGAGGTGCTCGCCACTAGCGACCTGCCCGGCGGCGTGGTGAACCTGATGACCGGCTTCCGCAGTGAGCTCCTCAAACCGCTCGTGGCGCACATGGACATCAACGCCGTGGTGGTGGCTGATGCGTCGAAGGAGGAGCGCACGATGCTCGACCAGGAGGCCACCTGCAACTTGAAGCGGGTGGTGTACCCGAAGGTGAAGGACTGGATGAGCGAAGAAGCGCAGTCTCCCTACGCCATCCTCGACACCCAGGAGGTGAAGACCACCTGGCATCCGATCGAGAAGGGGCCGGGCGGGGGTGGGGGCTATTGAGCCATGCAGCCCCTTACCTGGCCCGACTTCGAAAAGGTCCACCTCTTTGTGGGCACCGTGCTCGCTGCAGAGGACCTGCCCAATGCCCGCAAGCCGGCTTATGTGCTCACGATCGACTTCGGTCCGCACGGGGTGAAGCGCAGCAGCGCACAGATCACCAGGCACTATACCAAGGAGGAATTGATCGGACGCCAGGTGGTGGCGGTGATCAACTTCCCGCCGAAGCAGATCGGCAGCGTGATGAGCGAGTGCCTCGTCACGGGCTTCCCCGACGCGAACGGCGACATCGTGCTCACGGCGGTGGAGCGCCCGCTGCCGAACGGGGCGCGTTTGGCCTGATCAGCGCATTACCTGAAAGCGAGCTGCAGAGGTTCCGACCTTGACGGTGTAGGTGCCGGGTGCCCAGTCCGCAACGTTCACCGTACTGCGATCCTTGTTCAGGGTGCCGGTCGCGACCGGCTTCCCATGGGCATCGAACACCGTGTATGGCTGTGCAGCACCTGCCGTCAAGTGCAGGGTCACCGCATCGCTCGCTGGTGAAGGATGCACGCGCACTTCCTTCGCCTCTTCCCGTGCGAAGATCGCGGTGTTCAGGTCGAAGGCGTAGGTGAAGATGGTCTGATAGGCGAAGGCGCTGCCACCCTGCCGGTTGGCCACCAGATGGAGGAACCCACCGTCGTAATGCATACCCTGCGGCCGCTGGTCGTTGTCGATGGGCGTGTCCGGCAGCTCGATCCAGCCCAGGTCCTGCTCGTTGGAGAGGTCGTATGCGTAAATGCGTTCCTGGTCGCCGTTCAGGTTGTCCGTGACATAGAGGAGCGTGTCGCCCTTGAGCGCGATGCCGTAGGGTTGTTCGCCCTGGAGCGGCACGGTATCCATCGGGGCGGGGTCGCCCGGCACCCACTTGTAGGCGTAGGCGAACGGATAGGTGTTGAAGTCGGGGAAGTACATGGTGTACCACACGGCATTGCCATCGGCCTCCAGGTCGCCGATGCCGGAGGAGGGGCCGCCGATGACGTTCGGGAAGGTCCAGGAGCCCAGCAGGTCGCCTGCCAGGTCGATCTCGTAGAGGCCGGCGCCGTTGGTGGTGTAGTCCTCGGCGATGAGGTACGAGGTGGGACGGCGGATCAGGCCGTGGTTGAAGTTGAAGGGGGTGGTGAGCTCCCCGAGGATGACCCCGTTGTGGTCGCTGAAGCGGATGTTCCCCGTGAGGTCGCTGCCCAGGAAGATGGTGTCCGTGGTGACATGGATGCCCCAGACGCCGGTGCCCTGGCCGGGGTAGGGGATGCTGTCGACCAGCACCTGGCCCCGAGCGATCGGCAACAGGAGGAAGAGAGGGAACGTGAGGATGAGCGGACGTAGCATGATCGATGGAGTGGAACGTGAAGGTAGCCAGTTCGCTCATGCACAGATCCCGAACCCTGTTCGGGCGGTCGGCGTATACCGCGCACACGACCGGTACACGAAGCCATGATCCGTTCCTTCCTCACGCTCACCTGCAGCATCACGCTGCTGCACCTGCATGCCCAGGTGCCGGCGAACGGCCGCCGCATCGGCTACCTGATGAACACGGCCGAGGACGGGAACATGGGCGCGGCCCTGGGTCTGGCGGAGGCGGCCTGTGTGGAAGGCGCGCACAAGACCATCCTGTGGTCCGCCGTTCAGCCGGCCATCGGGACCTGGGATGCGGGGCAGCTGATGGCCCTGGACATGCTGAACCTGCAGTCGGCGGTGCAGAGTGTGCCGCGCTCGCTGCAGATCGCCGTCACCAACACGGCGCGCAACGAGGTGCCGGCCGAACTGAACGGGTATCCCTACGACCATCCCGCCATGGTGGCGGCGTTCACGGTCTTTCTGGACACGCTCTTCGCCCACATTCCCGACATGCCCCTGGTGTACCTGAACATCGGCATGGAGAGCGACATCATGTGGGGCGGCGAAGCGTTGCAGTACCAGCGGTTCGGAGCCTTCCTGGCGCAGGTGATCCCGCACGCGAAACAGCGGTACCAGGCCCTGCACGGCACGGACCTGAGCGTGGGCACCACCATGACGTGGGCGGGCCTCACCAACCCGGTGAGCGCTACGCTGTGCCAGGGGCTGAACGCACCGCTCGACCACATCAGCCTCACGTACTATGGCGTGGTGTTCGGGTTCACGGTGAAGCCGCCCGCCCAGGTGATCGCGGACTTCGATGCCCTGATGACCCTGTACCCAGGGACCAAGCCGGTGATGGTGCAGGAGTGCGGTTACCCGACGAGCCCGTTCAACGCGAGCAGCGAAGCGTTGCAGAGCGAGTTCATCAGCGCGATGTTCACGGCGTGGGACGACCACTGGAACCGGATCCCCTACCTCTCGGTGAGCATGTTGACGGATGTGGACAGCACCACGGCCCTGGACCTGGCGGCTTACTATGGCCTGACCACCACGCCGTACGTGGAGTTCCACCGCACGCTGGGCTTGCGCACGTGGCCGGGGAGCGGCGCGTTGAAGCCGGCCTACGAGACGCTGCTGTGCGAGCTGCGCGATCGCGGTTTCTGCACCACCACATGCACGGCCTCGCTGCCGGAGGTGCCCGACGCGGACGAGCCGCTGTTCCACCTGATCCTGGACCGTACGGCCGGTACGGTGCGCGTGCAGGTGGAGCGCGGTCCTGTGCGCCGGGTGTCGGTGCACGCCGTTGACGGGCGCATGGTGGCCCGGGGTCGCAGCGGGGAACCGCTGTCGATCGAGGGCCTCTCGCCGGGCGTGCATGTGCTGCGCGTGGAGGGGCTGGGGGCGCGCCGGTTCGTGCTCGACTGAGCCGATCGCCGTTCTTCGCGGCATGGAGCTGGGACCGATGTGGGAAAGCCTGGGGCTGCCGGGCCTGTTCCTGGCAAGCTTCCTGGCGGCCACCATCCTGCCCTTCAGCAGTGAGGCGCTGCTGGCGGCCATGGCGTTGGGCCCGTGGTCGTGGACGGCCCTCTGGCTGACGGCGAGCATCGGCAATACGCTCGGTGGGGTGAGCAGCTATGCGCTCGGGCGCCTGGGCCGTCGGTTCACTGCGCGGGGCGTTTCCGCGGGGGATCGCGATGCGGCATGGGTGGTGCGGACGCGGCGCTGGGGGCCTTGGGCGGCCCTGCTCACCTGGCTGCCCGTGGTGGGCGATGCCATCGCGGTGGCCTTGGGCGTGGTGCGTGCACCGTGGGTGCCCACCGGCGTGCTCATGTTCGTGGGCAAGGCGGCACGCTATGCGGTGCTGCTGGGGGCGCTGCGGTCGGTCGTGTGAGCGCTCAGGCGCGACGGCCGTTCACCCGCTCCTCCAGGAACCACCACTTGGGGGCGTCCTGCCGTTTCCTGGCCTGTTGCCACATCACCACCAACCGGTCCTGGAGCAGGTCGGTGGCCTCCTCCACACTGTCGGCCACGAAGACGAACTCGAGTTCCTTGCGGCCGATGGTCCCCTCCGCCACCATGCGGTCGATCTGGGCCAGCAGGGGCCCCCAGTAGTCGCGGCCGTAGAGCAGGATGGGGAAGTCCTTCACCTTGCCGGTCTGGATGAGGGTGATGGTCTCGAAGAGCTCATCGACCGTGCCGGCGCCCCCGGGCATCACCACGAAGCAGATGCTGTACTTCACCAGCAGCACCTTGCGCACGAAGAAGCGTTCGAAGGTGAGGCTGACATCGAGATAGGGGTTGGCCTTCTGTTCGTGGGGCAGCACGATGTTGCAGCCGATGCTGCGGGCCCCCACATCGCGGGCACCCCGGTTCGCGGCCTCCATGATGCCGGGCCCCCCGCCGGTCATGATGCTGAAGCCCACACGCCCGATGCGCCGGGCCAGTTCGCGGGCCGCCTCGTAGTAGGGATGATCCTCCTGGAAGCGGGCGCTGCCGAAGAAGGTGACGCAGGGCCCCACGAAGTGCAGCTTGCGGAAGCCGCGGATGAACTCGCGCAGGATCGAGACCACGCTCCTGAACTCCCGCCACCGCGAGCGCGGTCCCTCCAGAAAGCGCAGGTCGATGTGCTTGGGGTCCTGGGGGGGCATGGCCGGCGAAGGTAGCCCTGTGGGAAGCTGTGCTATGTTCACGCCCTCATTCACCGCACATGCGCCACACGACCCTCGCCTTCACCCTCCTCGCCACCCTGCCGTTGATCGCCCAGCCCCAGCTCGACAACCCCGGCTTCGAGGCTTGGCAGAACGTGGGTACCGGCACCGAGGAGCCCACGGAATGGAGCTCGGTGAAGACCAGCGATGGCGGTACGCTCATCAACAACCTCGCGCCCCAGATGGTGTGGCAGAGCAACGATGCGCACAGCGGGTCGTATTCGGTGAACATCCGCACGGTGTCGTCCTTTCTGGGGCCGGCCACGGGGCTGCTCACCAACGGCCGCGTGCACGCCGAGCTTCAGGTGGAGAACAGCTATGTGTTCACCGACACGCTCAACGCGGACTGGAGCACGCCCTGCGCCTCGCGGCCCGACAGCCTGATCGGCTGGTACAAGTACACCCCGCAGCCGGGCGACCAGGCGGTGATCGGGGTGCTGATGCATGTGGATGATGCCCGGCTGCCGGCCTTCGGAACGGAGTTGAACTGGGTGGGCGGGGCTGATTGGACCTCGCCGAGCGCGACCGTGGGCGCGTGGACGCGTTTCGCGACGCCCTTCGTGTACACCGACAATCGTGAACCGGAACACATCCTGATGATCATGACCAGCGGGGACAGCACCTCAAGCCAGGTGGGCACGGAGGTCTGGTTCGATGACCTGGCGCTCATCTACAACCTGGCCGCCGTGCCGGATGCGGCGGTGGCCACCGTGACGGCGCAGGACGGGTTCGACCTGAACGTGGCGTACAGCACCGGCGGCGTGCCCACATCCGCCTTGGACTTCACGGCCGAGCTGAGCGATGCGAACGGCGATTTCAGCGCCCCGGTGGCCATCGGCACGCTTAATAGCGACCAGCCGACGGGCGTCATCGCCTGCACCATTCCTGCCGGCACGGTGCCGGGTACCGGATATCGGATCCGCGTCACCACGCCCTCGCCCTACTATGCACCGGTGGATTCGGGCATCGTGGTGGAGGTGAGCACGGGCCTGGCCGCCGCCGGCACCGCGGACGGCCTGAGCGCATGGTGCGATGCCGGAGGGGTGTGGCTGGACCTGCGCGCGAGCGTGCTGCAGGGTGCCCGCTACGAGGTGCTGGATGCGCGGGGAGCCCTGCTGGCCGAAGGCCTGCCGGTGCCCACTTCGCTGACGCACATCGCCCTGGACACCCGCGCAGGCATGGTGCTGGTCCGTGTGATCCACGCGGACGGTGCGGCTTCGATGCGCTTGGTGCGGCCCTGATCGGTGAGGCCCGAAGGCGGTGCCCGCGTGGGCGATGTGCGTACCTGGTCACGGCTTCCCGGCCGTTGAAATGATAATGAACTGTTAACGGCGCAGCGCCAGGAAGGGCGGTGCGGTAGATTCGCGGCCGATCGCGTCGATATGGCCCGCCAACCCCGGATGAACCTGCTGATCGCCTGCATCGTGTTGCTGGCGATGCAGTTCATCCACCCGCCCGCTGCACGGGCCGGTCATGGGGCGCCCATGACGGAGTTGAGCCTCCCCTTGGCGGAGGATGCGTTCGGCGACACCGATCCGGAGGATCCCCTGGGGGCCGAAGGGGCCCTGGTCCTTGCACTTCTGGCGGGGCACTGGTCGGATGGACCCATCGCACCGCGGTCGAGCGACGCGGACAGGCCGGGTTGCGCGCTGCTCCCGGTCGCGGGACTGCAGCCTTCGGCACCCTGATCCCCCTGTTCCGGCCGTGAGCCGGTCCTGGTGCGATGCGTGAGCCGCGCGCACCATGCACGCACCCCGTGTGGCCTGCTTCCACCGCGTGCGCTCCGCATCGCATCGGTCCCGT
Organism: Flavobacteriales bacterium; assembly: GCA_016715895.1. Classification (NCBI taxonomy): domain Bacteria; kingdom Pseudomonadati; phylum Bacteroidota; class Flavobacteriia; order Flavobacteriales; species Flavobacteriales bacterium. The sequence continues at coordinate 1,158,500 of JADJXH010000004.1, forward strand.
GGCGTGCGCCTTCCGCACCTCCTTTCGTTCAACGATCACGATCCTCCCATCATGTTGCATGTCTTCGGCCCCATGGGCCCAGCTGTCGCCCTTCGGGGAACCCGGGACCACGGGCTCCCCCTGTTCCCTCTCGCTGTGCGGCGGTCGGTCGCGCACGCCTCCCTCCTGCTGCTGATCGGTTGCGTTCCGCTCCTGGTGGGATGCGGAGGTCATGCGGAGCATCGAGCGCACGAGGGGCACGCGCAGGGCCGCTATCCGGCCACCACCCCCTTGTTCACGGATACGGTGGTCCAGAAGGACTACGTGTGCCAGGTCCATTCCATCCAGCACATCGAGGTGAGGGCACTGGAGAAGGGTTACCTGCAGGACATCCTGGTGGACGAGGGCCAGTTGGTGCGGGAGGGTCAGGTGATGTTCCGGATCAGGCCGGTGCTGTACCAGGCCGAGGTGCAACGGGCCCAGGCGGAGGCCGAGTTCGCCCGCATCGAGTACCGCAACACGCAGGTGCTGGCGGACAGCAACGTGGTATCACCCAATGAGCTGGCCCTGGCCAGGGCCCGGTACGACAAGGCGCTGGCCGAGCTGAACGCGGCCCAGGCGCATCTCGGCTTCACGGAGATCACCGCACCCTTCGCCGGCATCGTAGGTCGATTCCATGTGAGGAAGGGCAGTTTGCTGGATGAAGGCGAGCTGCTCACGGAGCTCTCGGACAACAGTGAGATGTGGGTCTACTTCAACGTGCCGGAGTCCGAGTACCTGGAGTACAGGAAGCGCTCCCTGGCCGGCACCGGCACGAAGGTGGGCCTGTTGATGGCCAATGGCGAGCGCTTCGATCAGGAGGGCGAGATCACCGCCATCGAGAGCGACTTCAACAACACCACGGGCAACATCGCCTTCCGGGCCACCTTCCGCAACCCGCAGGGATTGCTGCGGCACGGGGAGACGGGCAACATCCTGATGGACTCCCGGCTGAAGGGCGTGCTGCTCATCCCGCAGAAGGCCACCTTCGAAGTGCTTGACCACCGCTACGTGTTCAAGCTGGAGGAGGACGGCACGCTGCGCACCACGCGGATCGAGGTGGGGCCGGAACTGCAGCACCTCTTTGTGGTGGAGAAGGGCCTGACCAAGGACGACCGCTTCCTGCTGGAAGGCCTGCGCAAGGTGAAGGACGGCGACAAGCTCGAATGCGAGCTGCTCGCCCCGGATTCGGTGGTCAAGCACCTGGACCTGTACGCCGAGTGACCGGCCGGTAATCTTCTCCGACCATGTTCAAGAACTTCATTCAGCGGCCGGTCTTCGCCATCGTCATCTCGGTACTGATCCTCTTCGTGGGCGGCCTGGCCATGAAGCAGCTGCCCACCGCACAGTTCCCGGAGATCGCGCCCACCACGGTGAACATCTTCATCGCCTACCCCGGGGCCAGCGCGGACGTGCTCACCAAGAGCACCATCATCCAGCTGGAGACGGCCGTCAACGGGGTGCAGGGCATGCGCTACCTGGCCAGCGATGCCACCAGCGCGGGCGAAGGCACCATCCGCGTGATCTTCGAACCAGGTACCGATCCCGATGAGGCCGTGGTGCGCGTGAAGACGCGGGTGGACCAGGTGATGCCCAACCTGCCCCTGCTCGTGCAGCGGGAGGGCGTGATCATCACCCCGGTGCAGCCCAGCATGCTCATGTACGTGAACCTCTACGGCAACGGGGAGGATGCGGACGAGCTGTTCCTGTACAACTACGCGTACACGCAGCTCATCCCGGAGATCCAGCGCATCACCGGTGTGGCGCAGGCGCAGATCCTGGGCAGCCGCAAGTACGCCATGCGCGTGTGGCTGAAGCCCGACCGCATGCGCGCTTACGCCATCAGCGCGGAGGAGGTGATGAAGGCCATGGAGGAGCAGAGCCTCATCGCGCGTCCGGGTCGCCTGGGCCAGAGCTCGGGCATCAATGCGCAATCGCTCGAGTATGTGCTCGTCTACCAGGGCCAGTTCAACAAGCCCGAGCAATACCGGGACATCATCGTCCGCGCCAACGAGGAAGGCGAGCTCATCCGGCTGAAGGACATCGCCGAGGTGGAGCTGGGCAGCGAGTTCTTCGACATCTACTCGAATCTCGACGGTCGTCCCTCAGCGTCGATCATGCTGAAGCAGACGCTGGGCAGCAATGCCAGCGATGTGATCGCGGAGGTGAAGGAGAAGCTCAGGGAGCAGGCCGAGTTCATGCCGCCAGGGGTGGACTACAAGGTGAGCTACGACGTGAGCACCTTCCTGGACGCGTCCATCGAACAGGTGTTGCACACCCTGCGCGATGCCTTCATCCTCGTGGCGCTCGTGGTCTTCATCTTCCTGGGCGACTGGCGCAGTACGCTGATCCCCATCCTGGCCGTCCCCGTGTCCCTGATCGGCGCCTTCTTCGTGATGCAGCTGTTCGACCTGTCGATCAACCTCATCACGCTGTTCGCGCTGGTGCTCGCCATCGGCATCGTGGTGGACAATGCCATCGTGGTGGTGGAGGCCGTGCACGCCAGGATGGAGGCGGATCATTTTCTGACACCGTACGCTGCGGTGAAGCAGGTGATGGGCGAGATCGGCGGCGCCATCATCGCGATCACGCTGGTGATGGTCTCGGTGTTCATCCCCATCTCTTTCATGACCGGACCGGTCGGCGTGTTCTACCGGCAGTTCTCCATCACCATGGCGGGGTCCATCATCATCTCGGCCATCGTGGCCCTCACGCTCACGCCGGTGCTGTGCGCCATGCTCATGAAGCCGCACCACGGCGCGCGGAGGAGGTCCGTACTTGATCGCGGCATCGATGCCTTCAACCGCTGGTTCGAGCGGCTCACCGGCGGGTATGTGGCGGTGCTGAACCGGATCGTCGTCCGCCGGCTGCTCACCTTCGGTCTGCTCGCGGGCTTCTGCGCAGCGATCGTTGTGAGCAACGAGGTGCTGCCGGCGGGTTTCATCCCGAGCGAGGACCAGGGCACCATCTACGCCATCGTGCAAACGCCGCCGGGCTCCACCTTGGAGACCACGAACGAGGTGGCGCGTGAGCTGCAGCGGATCTGCGAGGAGATCCCCGAGGTGGAGTCGGTGTCATCGCTGGCCGGGTACGAGATCATGACGGAAGGGCGCGGCTCCAATGCGGGCACCTGCCTGATCGACCTCAAGCGCTGGGACGAGCGCGACAAGAACGTCAATGAGGTGATGGAGGAGCTGGAGGAGAGGACGAAGGACATCGGCGCGGTGATCGAATTCTTCGAACCGCCCGCGGTGCCCGGCTTCGGCTCGTCCGCCGGCTTCTCGCTGCGCATGCTCGACAAGACGAACGGCACGGACTACCATGAGTTCGAGCGCATCAACAACGAATTCATGGACGCGCTGCGGAAGCGAAAGGAGCTCACCGGCCTGTTCACCTTCTATGCGGCCAACTTTCCACAGTACGAGATGATCATCGACAACGACCTGGCCATGCAGAAGGGCGTGAGCATCGGCAAGGCGGTGGAGAACCTGAACATCCTCATCGGCAGCACCTACGAGCAGGGCTTCATCCGCTTCGGCCGGTTCTTCAAGGTGTACACCCAGGCCGGTCCGGAGTACCGCCGCTACCCGTCCGACCTCACCGGGCTGTTCGTGAAGAACGAGGCGGGGGAGATGGTGCCTTACTCCTCCTTCATGCGCTTCGAGAAACGGCTTGGTCCGAACGAGATCACGCGGTACAACATGTACAACTCGGCCACCATCAGAGGGCTTTCGGTGGAAGGGTACACCAGTGGCGATGCGATCAAGGCGATCCAGGAGGTGGCCCGGGAGACGCTGCCCCGGGGCTACGACATTGCGTGGGAGGGCCTGTCCTATGACGAGGCCCGGCGGGGCAACGAGGCCGTGTACATCTTCATCGTGGTGCTCATCTTCGTGTACCTCGTGCTTGCAGCGCAGTATGAGAGCTTCGTGCTGCCCCTGGTGGTGATCCTCTCCCTGCCGGTCGGCGTGCTCGGATCCTTCCTGATGCTGAAGGCGATGGGCCTGGCGAACGACGTGTACGCGCAGATCGGCATCATCATGCTGATCGGTCTGCTGGGCAAGAACGCGGTGCTGATCGTGGAGTTCGCGGTGCAGAAGCAACGCGCGGGGGCCACCGTGCTGGAGGCCGCCATCGAAGGCTCCAAGGCGCGTTTCCGGCCCATCCTGATGACCTCGTTCGCCTTCGTCGCGGGGCTGATCCCGCTCGTGGTGGCCAGCGGGGCCGGGGCCATCGGCAACCGCACCATCGGGTCATCGGCGCTTGGTGGCATGCTGTTGGGCACCATCATCGGCGTGCTGGTGATCCCAGGTCTCTACTATGTGTTCGCCACGCTGATCAAGGGCCGCAAGCTCATCGGCGACGAACGCGATGAGCCGATGTCCGAGCAGTACGTGCGTCACGCGCAGGAGGAGAGCGAGGCCAAGGAGACCATCCGCACGCTGCGGGACCGGGTGAACGAACTGTTGAAACGCAGGAAGGACTGATGCCGACGCGGACCATGCAACGACCGATCCATTCCCTGCTCGCATCGGGCCTGTTCCTGATGCTTGCGAGCACCTCCTGTGTGCCGGCCCTGAAGGTGCGGGACGTCCGGAAGAACACGCCGGCCACCTACGCGGGAAGTGCCGACACGACGAACAGCGGGTCCCTGCCGAGGGGGCTCCTCTTTGCCGATCCGGACCTGCGGGCGCTGATCGACACGGCTCTGGCGAACAACCAGGAGCTGAACATCCTGTTGCAGGAGGTGGAGGTGCTGCGCAACGAAGCGCGGGCGCGCAAGGGGGAGTATCTGCCCTTCGTGGGCCTCGGGTTGGGCGCCGAGGTCGAGAAGGTCGGCGAATTCACCCGCAACGGCGCCGTGGAGCACAACCTCGACGTGAAGGAGGGAAGGCACTTCCCGGAGCCACTGCCCAACTACGGGGCCGGCCTGCGCGCCAGCTGGGAGCTGGATGTGTGGAAGCGACTGCGCAATGCCCGGAAGGCGGCCACGCTGCGCTACCTCGGCGGGATGGAGGGCCGGAACTTCATGGTGACCAACCTGGTGGCGGAGATCGCGAACAGCTACTATGAGCTTCTCGCCCTGGACAACCAGCTGGAGATCCTGCAGGCCAACATCGCCATCCAGCAGGATGCCTTGGAGGTGGTGAGGCTGGAGAAGCAGGCGGCGAAGGTGACCGAGCTGGCGGTGCGGCGCTTCGAGGCCGAAGTGCTCAAGAACCGGAGCGCGCTGTTCGATGTGCAGCAGCGCATCACGGAGACGGAGAACCGGATCAACTTCCTGGTGGGACGCTATCCGAGGCCGGTGCAACGCCGGAGGGACGCGTTCGCCGGGCTTTCCCCGGCGACCCTGCAGAGTGGGCTTCCGTCGCAGTTGCTCACCAACCGACCGGACATCCGGCAGGCCGAACTGGAGCTGGAGGCGGCGAAGCTGGATGTGAAGGCGGCACGGGCGAGCTTCTACCCGTCCGTGGGGATCCGTGCGGGTGTGGGCTTCAACGCCTTCGACCCGATGCTGCTGCTGGAGTCGCCCGCTTCGCTGATGTACGGCCTTGCCGGCGATCTGGTGACACCCCTGGTGAACCGCAACGCCATCAAGGCGCAGTATGCGAGCGCCAGCGCCCGTCAGTTGCAGGCCGTCAACGCCTACGAGCGCACCCTGCTGAACGCCTATGTCGAAGTGGCGAACCAGCTGTCGAACATCAGGAACCTGCAGGGCAGCTACGACCTTCGCCGGCAGCAGGTGGATGCCCTCAGCAGCTCCATCACGATCTCGAACAACCTGTTCCGCTCGGCCCGGGCCGACTACATGGAGGTGCTGCTCACCCAACGTGAGGCCCTGGAGTCGAAGGTGGAGCTGGTGGAGACGCGCAGGCGGCAGATGAACGCGATGGTGGACATGTACCGCGCGCTGGGCGGGGGGTGGCGGTAGGCCCAGACATGTCGCAGTGGGGGTCAGGGGAGCGTGATCACCACGTTCCCCACTTTCCGTCCGCTCTCCGCCAACGCGTGCGCCTCACGGATCCGCTCCAGTGGGAAGGTGCTGTCGATCACCGGATGGATCTCCTCGCGCTGCCAGAGGTCCGCGAGCAGCTGCATGTCGGCTGCGCTCTCTGCCGCCGTGCCACCGATCACGGTCACCTGCTTGCCGCCCTTGCCGCTGAACGCACGCTTCAGCATCTGTCCGGGCATTTCGGACCCGGTGATGATGGTGCCTTGCGGCTTCACCAACTTCAGGCTGTCCTTGAACGGCAGCTTGCCCACCGTTTCGAAGACCACATCGTAGCGATCGCGGTGGGCGAGGAGGTCATCCTTGGTGTAGTCCAGCACTTCGACGGCGCCGAGCGAGCGCACCAGCTCCACGTTGCGGGTGCTGCACACGCCGGTCACATCCGCACCCATGGCCCGGGCCAGCTGCACGGCCGCGCTGCCCACCGCGCCCGAGGCACCGTAGATGAGCACGCTTTGCCCTTTGCCCACCCTGGCCTTGTGCAGGAAGTGCCGTGCCGTGCCGAAACCGAAGGGGATGGCAGCGGCATCGGTGTAGGACATGCCGTCGGGCATGGGGGCGAAGGCGCCGTTCTCCTTCAGCGCGATGAACTCGGCATGGCCGCCCAGTCCCATGATGCTCGTCCAGCCGAAGAGACGGTCGCCCTTCTTGTACTTGCTCACCGCAACACCAGCTTCCGCCACTTCACCGGCGAACACCACGCCCAGGATTGCCCGGCGAGGTTTGAATGGCCCGAAGACCAGCCGCACGAACCACGGGTTGGCGCTGCGCAACCGCCAATCCGCTGCGTTCACCGCCGAGGCATGGATGCGGATGAGCACTTCGTTCTTCTTCGGCGACGGGTTGGGAACCTCGGCAATGCGGATCACATCGGGACCTCCGTAGGCGGTGGCGAGGGCGGCTTTCATGGGGATGGGCGCCGAAGCAAAGGCGAAGGCGGCTGTCAAAGGTCCAGCGGTCCGGCCATGGTTCCGCCCCGCTCATGGATCGATGGGCTCGTCCATCCCAAGCGGAAAGCTCAGACAGGCACTTGGGTGCCCACCACCCCCTCCATCACCCCCTTCGCCGCGCGCACAGCCTACCCCGCGCTTTTGGCGGGGTTCTTCACGACCTGTCCCACTTTGGCGGGATCCTGTACGCTGATCCGCAGCGTTCCCCATCTTCTCCTTTGATCTTGGACTTCTACGGTTAACTCCCACTGGCGCACGATATCGCACGCAGGACAACCCGCACGTGTCGACGGTCGATCGTGAAGTTCCGCACGTTAACGTACCATGCCACTGGGTGACCATGGTCCGTGGTACGCTTACGCTCTATCAGTGCACAAGTACTCGTCCCATGATCACGGCACCGAGGATCGTCGAGAGCCTCAATGAATAGATGCCGGGTCGATCAAGCGAAATGGTCCGATCGCCATTGATCGAGTGCATGCTCAACTGCCGCCCGGTGGCGTCAAGGACGGCCACGGACCCTACAGTGGCCGTGATCGTGATGGGCTCGCCCGCACGTACCACGGTAGGGCGGATCTCCATTTGGGGCCCAGCGTGCTCGTCGAGCCCCACGCCCAGCGAGCATTGCGCGACCTGTGGGCTCTGCCATGCGATATCCGCATCCTCGTAACACCGAAGGCCCGCGAAGATCTCGCCGTCGCACACGCCATAGAGCCAGGCGAAGGGTGCCACCGCGTTTCCGAGCCGCTCCGTGATGGTGCCTCCGAATCCGAAGCTGGACCATTGTCTGGACCCGACGTCCACCTCAAGGCTGCGCAGCAAGAACCCATCCACCATCACCATGCTCGTATCCAGCACCGTCCAATCCAGGGTATCCTGCTGGCCGAACTGGACGACCGGAGTGGACCACGAATCTCCGATACCCGCGTCCCACCTGAAGACCAGATGATGCTGACCTGTGGCCGATGCGAAGTAGAACAAAGAATCCTGTGATTCCGAAAGGAACATGGCGAGTTGATGGCAACCGAGATACCAGCCCTGGTTGATGTGGAGCGTTCTGCATGTTCGGCCTTCAATGAGCGTGTCGTAGGCCGCCTCGATCACCATCAGGTTGGTATCAGGCCCGCCCCATTGCGATTGCTTGTAATACCATTTCGCACCGATCGGCGCGTATGTGGTCTGCGCAAGCAGCGAGGCGGCGAAGAGCGCGCTGCTGATCACGAGGCTCGGCCTGATGTTCATCGCAAGGTGAAAATACATCAACTGGACGCGGCTCAAGGGTGAACCGCTGCCGCGGATCAGGCTGGAACTCCCACCACCCCCTCCAAGGCCTCCTTCGCTGCGTGCACATTCTTCACATCCTGCACGCTGATCCTCAGCGTTCCCGCCTTCTCGTACACCTTGAAGCGCCTCGGTTGCGCCTGCACCGCCCGCAGCACGGCGTTGAAGCCATCGCCCTCGAAGAACGGATGCTTCTGGTCGGCGATGAAGGTGCCGATGAGCGTGCCTTTCTTCAGCACCATCTTCTCCAGGCCCATGCGTTGTCCCAGCCAGCGGAGGCGGATGGCTTCGAGCAGCTCGTTCACCAGCGGCGGGATGGGACCGAAGCGGTCGGTGACCTCGGCGGTGAACTTCTGCAGCTCGGCTTCATCCTTGATATCGTCCAGGCGGCGGTAGAGGGCGAGGCGTTCGGCGGTCTCGCTCACGTAGCTGTTGGGGATCAGCATGGTGAGGTCGGTCTCGATGATGCAGTCGTCGCTCTGGTCGCGGCGTGAACCGCGGGCGAGGGCATGGCTGCCCTCCTGCGCATCGGCGAAGAGTTCCTTGAAGTGCTGGTCCTTCAGTTCGCGCACGGCCTCCTCCAGGATCTTGTGGTAGGTCTCGAAGCCGATGTCGTTGATGAAGCCGCTCTGCTCCGCGCCGAGCAGGTCGCCCGCACCGCGGATGTCGAGGTCCTTCATCGCGATGTGGATGCCGCTGCCCAGGTCGCTGAACTGTTCGATGGCCTGCAGGCGTTTGCGGCTGAGGTCGGGCAGCAGGTGCGGGCTCGGCGCCAGTAGGTAGCAGTAAGCCTTCTTGTTGCTGCGGCCCACTCGTCCGCGCAGCTGGTGCAGGTCGCTGAGGCCGAAGTTCTGCGCCTCGTTCACGATGATCGTGTTCGCGTTGGGGATGTCGAGGCCGTTCTCCGCGATGGTGGTGCACACGAGCACATCGGTGTTGCCCTCGATGAAGTCCAGCATCACTTCTTCCAGTTGGTGGCCTTCGAGCTGACCGTGACCCACACCCACGCGCGCGCCGGGCACCAGCTTGCGGATCATGTCGGCGATGAATTCGATGTTTTTCACCTTGTCGTGCAGGAAGTACACCTGACCGCCGCGACCGAGCTCGTATTCGATCGCACCACGGATGGTCACTTCGTCGTAAGGCTGCAACAGCGTGGCCACGGGATAGCGGTTGGGCGGCGGCGTGCTGATGATGCTCAGATCGCGCGCGCCCATCAGGCTGAACTGCAAGGTGCGCGGGATGGGCGTGGCGGTGAGCGTGAGCGTGTCCACCGTGGCACGCAGCGTCTTCAACTTGTCCTTCACGTTCACGCCGAACTTCTGCTCCTCGTCGATGATGAGCAGGCCGAGGTCCTTGTACTGCACATCCTTGCTCACCAAGCGGTGCGTGCCGATGAGGATGTCGATCTTGCCTTCCTTGAGGTCTTTCAGGATCTGCGTTTGCTGTGCGCTGGTGCGGAAGCGGTTGATGTAGTCCACGCGCACCGGCAGGCCCTTCATGCGTGCGGAGAAGCTCTTCCAATGTTGCAGCGCGAGGATGGTGGTGGGCACGAGCACGGCCACCTGCTTGCTGTCGCACACCGCCTTGAACGCCGCGCGTATCGCCACTTCCGTCTTGCCGAAGCCCACATCGCCGCAGACCAAGCGATCCATCGGCGTGGGCTTTTCCATGTCGCGTTTCACGTCCTGCGTGGCCTTGTTCTGGTCGGGCGTGTCCTCGTAGATGAAGCTGGCCTCCAGCTCGTGTTGCAGGTAGTTGTCGGGCTGGTACGCGAAGCCGGGCTTGCTCTTGCGTTGCGCGTAGAGCTTGATCAGGTCGAACGCGAGTGCTTTGACCTTCGCTTTCGTTTTCTCCTTCAGGTTCTTCCACGCGGGCGTGCCGAGCTTGCTGATGTTCGGTGCCTTGCCGCTTTCCTCGCCGCTGTACTTGCTGACGCGGTGCAGGCTGTGGATGCCCACGTAGAGGATGTCGCCATCGCGGTATTTCAGGCGGATGGCCTCCTGCTGGCTGCCTCCCGCTTCGATCGTTTCCAGGCCGCTGAACACGCCGATGCCGTGGTCGATGTGCACCACCAGGTCGCCGGGCTTGAGCTGCGTGAGCTCCTTCAGCGTAAGGGCCTGTGCGTTCTTGCGGAAGCCTTCCTTCAGCCGGAAGCGGTGGTAGCGCTCGAAGATCTGGTGGTCGGTGTAGAGCGCCAGCTTGAGCTCGGGATCGATGAAGCCTTCGTGCAGGTCGAGCACCAGCGGCGTGAAGGCCACCTCGTGCTCCATGTCGTTGAAGATGGCGTAGAGGCGTTCGCTCTGCTTGGCGCTGTTGCAGGCGATGAGGTTGGTGTAGCCCGCGTTCTGCTTGTTGTGCAGGTCGCCGCTGAGCACCTTGAACTCTTTGGCGAAGGTGGGTTGGGGGCGTTGTTGGAAGTCGACGGTCGTTTGTGCGCGGTGGTCGGTACCGCGTATCTGCGCGCTTTGCTTGGTGACTGGCGAATGGTCATTGGTGAATGGGCCTGACCCACTGCGGGCATTTTCCCATTCGCCATTCGCCAACTCCCATTCACCACTACCCGCCCAGAACACCTTCCGGAACCCCAATGTCCCCTTGATAAGCTCCGTGTCCGTAGCGAGCAGCTCGGCGGGGGTGGGGTGCTTGTCCTTGTCGGGCAGGCGCTCGTAGGACTCGGCGAGGAGCTTGAGCTGTTTCTTGGCCGCATCGCCGATCGCCTGGATGTCGCGGAGCCAGAGCACGGTGTCCTCCGGCAATTGGGCGAAGAAGGTCTGCTGGCGGGCGGCATCCTCGTCCTGGAGGTCGGGCACGATCACGGCCTCGGCGAGGAACTCGATGGTGAGCTGGTCCTGCGGGTCGAAGCGACGCACGCTCTCCACGGTATCGCCGTAGAGCTCGATGCGGTAGGGCTTGTCGCTGCCGTAGCTGAACACGTCCACGATGCCGCCGCGGATGCTGTACTGGCCTGGCTCGTACACGAACTCCACACGGGCGAAGCCGGTCTCCTCCAGCCATTCCTGTAGGGTGTCGATCGGGAGCTCCTCGTTGCGCCTGACGGCGAGGGTGTTCTTCGCCATCTCCTCCTTGCCGATCACGAGGGGGATGAGGGCTTCGGGGTAGGTGATGATGATGAGTTTGTTGGTGAATGGTGAATGGGAGTTGGTGAATGGGGAATGCGCATCCGCACCATTCGCCATTCGCCATTCACTATTCACCTTCATCAATGCCTCCAGCACCTCCGTGCGCGTCACCCGCTCGCCGTCATGGTGTCCCTCGGGGTCGTAGGCTGAACGCGACGGTGCGGGGTAGAAGAACAGGTCCTCCTCTTTCTTCGCATGGCGCCCGTCCTTGTCCTTGCCACGGAGCGCTTCGAGGTCGTTGAGGAAGTACGCGGCCTCTTCGCGGTCGGTGAGCACGAACACATGCACGCCGCCGCGCTGTTCGATCACCGCGTTGGCGATGAAGGCTTGCGACGAACCGATGGTGCCGGCGATCTGCACGCGGGCGGCCTTCTCGCGCAGGGCATCGGCCACGCGAGCGACGCGGGCGTCTGAGCGGTAGAGGGAGAGGAGGTCGGGGAGGGAGGTGATGGACATGAACGGTGAAAAGCCCGAAACCCGGTGCCGCATGGTGCGGGCATCGGGTCCGAGAAGGTCGCAAAGTTAGGGCTGGTCCTGGGGGATGGCCGCCTTGGCGCCTTCTCCGGTCCATGCACCATTCCTTCCAGTTCATGTCATTTCACCATGGATAATGAAGGCGACCGGTGTCCCTTTGGCCCAGGAACCAACGGCCATGAACACTTCCCTCCACCCCGCACGCTGCACCTCGCTGCAAATGCGGCAAGGCCAAGTCGCCCCCGCCCCGCATCTCCGGGTCACCCACAGCGATGTGAGGACCGGGATCGCCGAGCCGGCCAAGCCCGCCTGCATGGGCGTGGTCGCGGCCACCCGCATGGAGGGGCATGGAACAAGCGCCCCCGTCGTCATGGACATCCAAGCCTACAACCGCGCCGTGGACGATCATTCGGATGCCCTGTATCGCTACGTGGTGAAGCACCTGCGCGACCGCGATGAGGCCAAGGACATCGTCTAGGAGTGCTTCCTGCGGCTGTGGATGCGGTTGGACCAGGTGACCGTGACCGGCGCCCGGAGCTACCTCTTCACCATGGCCCATAACCTCGTGGTGGACCGCACCCGGCGCTGCAAGCGCGTGGGTCGTTATGAACCCGTGCATGAGCAGGTGCTCACCACCCAGCAGCCCAAGGCCGGTCTGGGGGACGCCATTGATCGGGCACTGGCCCAATTGCCCCCGCTCCAGCGCTCGCTCATCCTCCTGCGCGATCGGGAAGGACATTCCTACAACCAGATCGTCTCGATCACCGGACTGGACATGACCCAGGTGAAGGTCTACCTGTTCCGGGCACGCAAGGCCATGCGGGCGCAGCTCGGAACCTTGGAGCAGTGGGTATGAGCCCACGGTCCGCCGTGATGGACAGCGGTCCGTCAAGAAGGATTGAGGCGGGTGGGCTTAGGCTTTCATCGCCGCCTCCACCATGTTCCTGCTGCCGATGTACAAGGGGCAGCGCTGGTGCAGCTCGGTCGGCTTCAGGTCCAGGATGCGGGTGGTGCCATCGGTGGCCATGCCGCCGGCCTGCTCCACGAGGAAGGCGAGCGGGTTCGCCTCGTACAGCAGGCGCAGTTTGCCCTTGGGTGCCTTGGTGGTGCCGGGGTAGAGGTAGATGCCGCCCTTGAGCAGGTTGCGGTGGAAGTCGGCCACCAGGCTGCCGATGTAGCGGGCGCTCATCTTCTTCTGCTTGCAGGCATCGATGTAATTGCGCACGCCATCGCTGAACTCGTACCAGTTGCCCTCGTTGATGGAGTAGATCTTGCCATCGGCGGGCGTCCTCATGTCCGGGTAGCTGAGGCAGAAGGTGCCGATGCTGGGGTCGAGCGTGAAGCCGTTGACGCCGTGGCCGGTGCTGTACACGAGCATGGTGCTGCTGCCGTACACGATGTAGCCGGCCGCCACCTGTGCGCTTCCGGGCTGCAGGAAGTCCTCCAGCGTGGCTTTGGGCCCGGTGCTGATGCGCTTGTAGATGCTGAAGATCGTGCCGATGCTCACGTTCACGTCGATGTTGCTGCTGCCATCGAGCGGGTCCATGGTCACCACGTACTTGCCGCCGTTGTCGAAGTGCACGATGTCGTCGTTCTCCTCGCTGGCCACCGCGCACACCGCGCCCTGGGTGCGCATCATGCGGATGAAGAGGTTGTTGGCGTAGACATCGAGCTTCTGCTGGGCCTCGCCCTGCACGTTCTCGGTGCCTTCCGCGCCGAGGATGTCGGCCATCAGCCCGGCCTTGTTCACCTCGCGGTTCACGATCTTGGCGGCGAGGCGGAAGGCGGTGAGCAGGCTGCTCAGGTCGCCCGAAGCGCCGGGGAACTCGGCCTGGCGTTCGACGATGAACTCGGAGAGGGTCTTGATGTCGGACATGCCGCAAAGATGATGCGCCCTTTCCTTTGCATCCATGCAGATCGTCATTCGCAGGGCCGAGCGCCGTGATGTGCCACAGATGCTGGCTTTGGTGAAGGAGCTGGCCACGTTCGAGAAGGAGCCCGATGCGGTGACCGTCACCGAAGCGGAGATGCTGGATGCCGGCTTCGGGGCGGAACCGGTCTGGTTCGGTTGGGTCGCTGAGCTCGAGGGAGTGATCATCGGCATGGCCGTGTGTTACACGCGCTATTCCACATGGCGGGGCCGCTGCCTGTATCTGGAGGACATCGTGGTGACGGAGGCGGCGCGCGGAAGGCGTGTGGGGGAGAAGTTGTTCAAGGCCTGCGCCGCGTTCGCGCTGGATCAGGGGCATCACCACATGCTCTGGCAGGTGCTCGACTGGAACACGGAGGCCATGCGGTTCTATACCCGGCTGGGCGCGACCTTCGACCCGAAATGGGTGAACGGACGGATGACACGGGAGGAGATGGAGCGGTTGGTTGAAAGTGGGGGATGAATTGGGAGTCCGCTAAGACTGAATGAGTCGTGAGTCCGCTGAGTCGGGAGTCGGATGAGTCGGGAGTCTGCTAGGTGTAGATGAGTCGTGAGTCCACTGAGTCGGATGAGTCGGGAGTCAGGTTCCTTGGTAGGTTCGCCATAACCACAAACACAACTACCCATGGGCAAAGTGCAGGACCTGTTCGCCTATCAGAAGGGCTTCAAGCTTTCGATGGCCATCTTCCACCGAACGAAGAAGTTCCCGAAGGAGGAGCAATACAGCATGACGGATCAGATCCGCCGCAGCTCACGATCGGTGGTAACGAACCTTGCCGAGGCCTACCGTCGCCGTCGCTCGCAGAAGTACTTCGAGGCGAAGCTGAACGACTGTGAGACCGAACTATGCGAGACACAGGTCTGGCTGGACTTTGCACTCGCCTGCGAGTACATCACGGAGAAGGAGTATGATGGTCTTTACAGCCTAGCCGAGGAGGTGGGAAGCCTGCTCAACTTCATGGCCAATAACCCCAAGAAGTTCCTTTAGCAGCTTGGTCAACAGGCTGCGGACGGACGTGCGGACTCAGACGACTTCCGACTCACGACCCATTCAACCATGAAGGTCTTCAAGTTCGGCGGGGCCAGCGTGAAGGACGCGGCCGGTGTGCGCAACGTGGCGAAGGTGCTGGCGCACGTCCCCGGTGACGACCTGCTCATCGTGGTGAGCGCCATGGGGAAGACCACCAATGCCCTGGAGGAGGTGGTGTGGGCCTATGGCGATGGGCGCGATACACGTCCGATGGTGGAGGCTCTGCGCACCATGCATTTCGGTGTGCTGGAGGAGGTGGCCCCGGGCGATCAAGGTGCACGCACGGCCTTGGAGACCTCCTTCCGGGACCTGCATCGCATCCTGGCCCAGCGCTCCAGCGGCAGGGTGGACGAGGACTACGACCAGATCGTCTCCGTTGGCGAGGTGTGGAGCACCCTGGTGGTGAGCGCACACCTGAGGCATGCCGGCCTCACCAACACGTGGTTCGATGCGCGCACCGTGGTGCGCACGGACCACAGCCACCGGGCCGCGAAGGTGGAGTGGCAGGCCAGCGAGAACCTGGCGGCGCGCTACCTGAAGCCGCTGTACCAGGAGAAACCCGGTCGCGTGCTCACCCAGGGCTTCATCGGGCGCACGGCGGACGGGCGGACCACCACGCTGGGACGCGAGGGCTCCGACTTCAGCGCGGCCATCTTCGCCTACCTGCTCGATGCGGAGAGCGTGACCATCTGGAAGGACGTGCCCGGCATGTTCAACGCCGATCCCAAGCGGTTCCCGGACACCAAGCTGCTCAGCCACATCAGCTACCGCGAGGCCATCGAGCTCAGCTACTTCGGGGCCAGCGTGATCCACCCGCGCACGCTGCAGCCGCTGCAGCGCAAGCACATCCCGCTCTATGTGCGGTCGTTCATGGACCTCGGCGCACCCGGCAGTACCATCGACGATCGGAGCGAGAGCGACTCGCTGATCCCCTCCTTCATCGTGAAGCCGAAGCAGTTGCTCATCAGCATCACCCCGCGCGACCTCAGCTTCATCGTGGAGGAGAACCTCAGCGGCATCTTCTGGCTGTTCGCCCGGCACAACGTGCGCATCGACCTGATGCAGAACAGTGCCCTGGCCTTCAGCGTGGTGGTGGACGACACGCCGCGTAGCCGCCAGCTGATCGAGGAGCTGCGGAACGGCTATGAAGTGCGGTATAATGACGGCTGCGAGCTGGTCACCGTAAGGCACTACGATGACGCCACGCTGGCGGCCCTGACGGCCGGAAAGGAGGTGCTCCTGGAGCAGCGGAGCCGCACCACCGCCCGGTTCGTGATGGGCTAGTCGAGCTGGCCTCCGCCCGGTCCTTTACTCCGCCTCCTCCAGGATCCGCAGCACGCGGTCCGGGAAGTCGCTGATGATCCCGTCCACCCCGAGGGCGATCATCCGTCGGATGTCGGCCTCCTCGTTCACTGTCCACACCACCACCTCGATGTTGCGGTCCTGGAGCGCGCGCACGGAGCGGGCGTCCACCAGGTTGAACTGGGGGCTGTAGACGTCAGGCGTGTAGCTGAGCCGGCCGAGCTCCACATCCGGGTCGGTGCCCGCTTCCACCAGCAGGGCGGTGCGCAGGCCGGGGTCCTGGACGTGGACGGCCTCCAGCACGGCGGGGTCGAAGCTCTGCACCAGGCAGTTGGCGCCGAGCTGCAGGTCGCCGAGGGTGCGCAGCACGGCTGCGGCCAGCATGTCCGGCGCCGGTTGATGGGTGCCGTACCAGGCCGGGTCGCTCTTGATCTCGATGTTGTAGGCGATGGGTCCCACGCCCTCGGCGAGCGTGAGCTCCTCGATGGCCGACACCACCTCGGCGAGCGTCGGCTTCACCGCGCGGCGGCTCTCCTGATCGGGGAAATCCGGATGCGTCAGCGAGCCGCAATCGCACGCCTGGGCCTCCGCCAGGGTCATCCGGTGGATGTTGAGCGCCAGGCCCTGCGCCTCCGAGAGGGCTTCGCCGTTCGGCCCGGTGCAGATGCGGTGGTCCATCCAGGGCTCGTGGCTCACGAGCACATGCCCGTCACCGGTGAGCACCACATCCAGCTCGAGCCAGGTGCAGCCCAGCCGGGCGGCGCGTTGGAAGGCGGCGATGGTGTTCTCGGGCTCCAGGCCGCGACAACCGCGGTGGCCGTGCACTTCGGGTGGTTCGGGGGCGGAGGTCATGCAGGCGGAGAGCAGGAGGGCGAGCGCGGGCAGGGCCCTAGGGTTCGGCATGGGGGAAGCGGGTGAGGATCTTGTCGGCGAGCACCGCGGCCATCTTGAAGCGGCCTTCATGGGTGACCCCGGCGATGTGGGGGGTGAGGATCACGCGATCGTGAGCCAGCAAGCGCTCCAACACGGGCGCCTCGGTGCCGGGGTCGAGGCCGGAGAGGTCGGGGCGCTCGAACTCCAGCACATCGAGGGCGGCGCCGAGCACCCGCCCATTGTCGAGCGCATCGAGCAGGGCGGCGGTGTGCACCACGGGGCCGCGGCTCGTGTTCACCAGGCGGATGGGCCTGGCGAAGCCCGAGAGGAACCGGGCGTCGGCGTAGTGATGCGTCTCCCCGGTCAGCGGCAGGTGCAGGCTTACGATGTCGCTCGCGCGCTGCAGGGTGGCAAGGTCACACTGCTCCACGTGAGGCTGGGTGTGACCGCTGCGGTATTTGTCGTGGCCCAGCACGCGCACCCCGAAGCCCTGCAGGCGCTCGGCGAAGGCGAGGCCCATGTGGCCCAGGCCGATGATGCCCACGGTGAGGCCGTGCAGGTCGGTGCCGCGGTTCTCCTCGCGGAGCCACTGGCCCGCATGCACCTGGCGATCGGCGCGCGGCAGGTGCTTCAACAGCGCCAGCGCCAACAGCAGCGTGTGTTCGGCCACACCATCACGGTTGCCTTCGGGGGAGTTGATCACCTCCACGCCGCGGGCCGCACAGGCGGCCGTGTCGATGTTCTCCAGGCCGGAGCCCACGCGCGCCACGAACCGAAGGCCCGGGGCGCGGTCCAGCACGTCCTGGCCCACGCGTCGGCTGCGCACCACGAGGCCATCGCAGTGGTCCAGCACCGGCGCGTCCGGACGCTCGTGCGTGATGCAGGCATGGCCGGCGGCGGTGAGCCGTTCCACGAGCACGGGATGGACCTCATCCAGGAAGTGGATCCGCATGGTCAGTGGAAGAGGCCGTACATGATGTGGCCCACGGAGAAGTAGGTGAGCAGGCCGAAAATGTCGTTGAGCGTGGTGACGAAGGGCCCGGTGGCCAGAGCGGGGTCCACTTTGATGCGGTCGAGCAGCAGGGGGATGAGGGTGCCGAAGAGGGCGGCCGTCAGGATCACCATGCACAGGGCGATGCTGACGGTGTAGCTGAGGGCCTGGCTCTGACGCAGGGCGAGGTTGACCGCGAAGATGAGGGTGCCGCAGATGAGCGCGGTGATGACGGCCACGCGCAGCTCCTTCCACAGGCGGGCGCCCACGCGCATGTTCTGCAGGGTGCCGGCGGCGAGGCCCTGCACCACGATGGCGCTGGATTGCACACCCACGTTGCCGGCGGTGGCGGCGATGAGCGGCATGAAGAAGGCCATCTTCGGATCGATGCGCAGCTCCTCCTCGTAGAGGCCGATGATCTGGGAGCTGAGGACACCGCCGGCCAGGCCGATCAACAGCCAGGGAAGGCGGGCGCGCGTCTGCACCATCGGGCTGTCGGTGGCGTCCACGTCCTCGCTGATGCCGCTGGCGAGCTGATAGTCCTCCGTGGCCTCCTCCTGCATCACGTCCATCACGTCATCGAAGGTGATGCGGCCCACCAGCCTGCCATCCTTGTCCACCACGGGCAGCACCACCACATCGTACTTCTTCATGCGGTTCACCACCTCCTCGGCGTCGGTGTCCACGCGCACGCTCACCACCTCTGTTTCGCAGATGTGCTTGATGAGGGTGCGGGTGCTTTCGGCCGAGAAGAGGAGCTCCTTGAGCGGGAGGATGCCGACGAGGCGCTCGTCCTTGTCCACGACGTACACAGTGTAGACGTGATCCACCTCGCGGGCCTGCTGGCGCATCTCCACGATGGCGCGGGCCACGGTGGCGTCGGCGCGCACGCTGACCAGTTCCTTGGCCATCAGCGCTCCCGCCGTGCCTTCCTGGTAGCGGAGCAGTTCCTCGATGTCGTCGGCCTGCTCCTCATCGTCCAGCAGGTCGAGCACCTCCTTGGCCTTCTCCTCGGGGAGGTCGGCCATCACGTCGGCGGCATCGTCCGAATCGATGTGTCCGATCAGCTTGTCGGCGATCTCCTGGCTGGTAAGGCCTTCGAGGAGGCGTTCGCGGAGGTCCTCGTCGAGCTCCAGGATGGCCTCGGCGGCGGTCTCCTCCTCCAGCAGGCGCAGCACGTAGCGCGCCTCGTCGAGCGTCAGGCGGCCCAGTACGCCCCCGATGTCCGAGGGGTGCAGCTCGCTGAGCACGGCCAGGATGTCCTGGTCGCGCCCCACCTCCACATCGCCTTGGATGCGGTCCAGCAGGCCTTTGGTGAGCTCGAATGACATGCCGGCGGGTGGTCCATGGAAGCCCCGGTGGTGGGGCGTTCAAAGCTACGAAGGGGCCGTGGGCTCAGCAGGTGGGCGTGCCGGCAAGAGCAGCGAGCCCCACGAAGGCCTCCACGGGCAGTTGCTCGGCGCGGCGTGTCGCCAGCTCCGGGGGCAGGCCGCCCTCCAGCCCGGGAAAGTGGCGCAGGGCGTTGGTCAGCGTCTTGCGCCGCTGGTTGAACGCGGCCTTCACCAGGCGGTG
This sequence comes from Flavobacteriales bacterium, assembly GCA_016715895.1. Classification (NCBI taxonomy): domain Bacteria; kingdom Pseudomonadati; phylum Bacteroidota; class Flavobacteriia; order Flavobacteriales; species Flavobacteriales bacterium. The sequence goes on from JADJXH010000004.1 coordinate 1,178,074, forward strand.
GAAGACAGCCTCATCGCAGGCCAGCCGCGCGGTGGCGTTGCGCCGCAGGCGGATCACCGAGCTGCGCACCTTCGGCGGCGGGATGAAGGAGCCGGGCTCCACGTGAAAGAGAAGCTCCACATCGTAGTAGGCCTGCGCCAGCACGCTGGTGATGCCATACACCTTGCTGCCGTGCCCGGCACGGATGCGGTCGGCCACCTCCTTCTGGAACATGCCCACCACCTCCGTGCACCGGTCGCGGTGCTCGATCACCTTGAAGACGATCTGCGTGCTGATGTTGTAGGGGAAGTTGCCGATGACGGCGAAGGGGCCATCGCCCAGCGCGTCCAGGTCGAGCCGCAGGAAGTCGCCCTCGATGAGCCGGAGCTCGGGATGCTGTGCGCGCAGATGGGCCAGGCTCTCGGTGTCCACCTCGATGCCCGTGAGGTCGATGTCCTTGCGCCCGAGCAGGTGGCGGGTGAGGGCGCCCGTACCGGGCCCCACCTCCAGCACGCGGCGGTAGCCGCCATGGTGGGTGAGGGCCTCGGCGATGCGCTGCGCGATGGCGTCCTCCTTCAGGAAGTGCTGGCCCAGGTGTTTCTTGGGGCGGACGTGCATCGGGGGCGCGGGTCAGGCGGTGTGCAGCACTTCCAGCAGGGTGCGGAAGGCGGCGAACCGGCCGGCATAGCGCTTCTGCGTCTCGGCCTGCAGGCGCGGGGCGTGCTCCTCCCGATACCGTTCGTAGGTGGCCATGTCGGCGCAGGTGTACTGCACCGCGTAGGTGAGCCCGCCATCCTCCTCGGCCAGCACGCGCATGATGCGGCTGTCAAGGAACAGTCCCGTGGCCATCACATCGGGCACATGCACGGTATGCATCCACCGCAGCCACTCCTCGGCCACGTCGGCATCGACGTTCACGGTGACGTTGTAGATGATCATTGGGGCGGGGTGGTGCCGCCGTCGGCCGGCTCGGTGTCGGGGGCGTCGCCGCGCAGGCGGCGGAAACGGGCGCGTGCCTCGGGCACGAAGATGCTGCCCGGCTGCTCGAACAGCAGCTTCTCATAGAACTGCATGGCCTTGCCGGGATCCTTCAGCTGCTCCTCGTGCAGGCGGCCCAGTTCGAAGAGGGCGTTGTCCATCAGGATGTCCAGCGGGTGCTCGGCCACGATGCGCTCGAGGTAGGCGGCGGCCTGCGCGAACTCCTTTCGGTCGCGCGCGATGCGGTGGCGCAGGAAGAGCACGTCGTCGGCGATGCCGTCCATCGGGAAGGCCGCGTCCAGGGTGTCGAGCACGTCGACGGCTTCGGCAAAACGCCGCTGGAAGGTGAGCAGGTCGGCCTGGGCGAAGAGGGAGAGCGGCGTGCTGTTGCTGTCGACCCCGATGTGGTCGGTGATCAGCAGGCTGAGCTCCATGGCGTCGTTGGCGATGAGCTTGGAGGTGGAGGCCTTGAGCACATCGAGCTGCCCCTTGGCCCACAGGAAGTCGCCGGCGTAGAAGCTCACCTTCGCGTTGCGCAGGCGGGCCTCGTGGCCCAGCGGGTCGTACTTGAAGTCGAGGTCCACCTGGCTGTAGAGGAGTGAGGCCTCCCAGATGTCGCCGTCGAAGAGGTGCACATCGGCCAGTGCGAGCTTGATGCGTCCGCGGGTGGCGGCATCGATGTCGGGCAGCGCCAGGGCCTGTTCCAGCAGGGCGGAGGCCGCGGCGCGGTCGTTGAGGTAGTAGGCCTGCACGCGGGCGAGGTCCTCCATCAGGTCCACCGTGCCTTTGTTGCGGCCCAGTTCGTCGAGGGTGGACTCATAGCGGGTGCGCAGGGCGGCGAGGTCGGCGGCGGGCGGCTCGGCCATCGCGGTAAGGCGGGCCATCTCCGTGCGCACCTGGCCCATGCGGGCCTTGGCGTACAGCCCATCACGCCGCCCCAGGCCCACCACGTGGTCGTAGCACTTCATGGCGGTGGCGTGCTCGCCGTTGCTCAGGGCGATCTCCGCCAGGTCCATCAGCCGCGTACCGCCCTCGTCGAAGCGTTTGTCCAGGGCCTTGCACTGCACGAAGGCGCCGTCCAGGTCCTTCTGCTGGATGTACATCCAGATCAGCAGTTCCTGGAAGATGGAACGCTCGGGGTTGCGTTGGATCCGGCGCAGGAGCTCGGTGCGCAGGGCCTCGGTGGAGGCGTCGCGGCGGGTGAAGTCCATCGTGCGCGACAGGCCGTTCTGCACCGCCTGGATGTAGCCCTCGTTCACCGCGAGCAGGTCCAGGTAGGCGCTGGTCATCGCGGGCACATCGCCCTTCAGCGCGTACAGGTTGGCGATCTCGAACTGGAAGCCGGGACCGTCCTTCAGGAGGCGCTGGCCGCGTTCGTAGGCCTCCAGGGCCAGGTCGTGCTCGTTGTGCCGGGTGAAGGCGTTGGCCACCTGGCGGATGCTGTTCTGCTCGGGGCGCATGCCGCGCAGCACCTTCTCGAACTGTTGCCGCGCCTTGTCCTCCTCGCCGGCCAGGCGCAGCACCATGCCCAGGTCCACCGCGTAGCGCGGGTCGCTGTCGCGTTTCATCTGCTCGCGGGCCAGTTTCTCGGCGCGCGGCAGGTCCTTCAGGGCCACATAGCTCTTGTAGAGCTGCTCGTAGTAGAAGGGGGTGGGCTGCTTGCGGTAGAGGCGTTCGTAGTACAGAATGGCCTTCTCGTGGTCGCCGGACTGGAAGTATTGGGCGGCCAGCTGCTCATCCGTTCCGTCCTGCGCCACCACAGGTGCGGCGGACGCGGCCAGCAGCAGCGCGAGCAGGAGCGGCAGTGGGCGCATCATGGGGCGGGGTCGGGCGGGGCCAGCAGTTCGGCGATGGCGCGATGTTGGGCCTGCCACTCGCGCCGGCAGGTGCCGGCGCTGCGTGTCACGGTGGTCACCCCCTTCTCCAGCTGGTCCAGCATCAGGCGCTCCTGCTGCAGGTAGGTGGTGCGGGGGCCCTCGGGGAGCCGGTCGCGCCCGATATCGTGGCGCAGGTCGGTGAGCTGGGTGCGGCTGCGCTCCAGCTCCGCGCGCAGTTCGGGGGTCTGCTTGCGCACGCGGCCCAGGGAGCGGTCCATGGCGCGGTAGTAGTTGCCGATGGGCACGGCCTGCTCCTTGGCGAGGGTGTCCTTCAGCAGCTCCTCCAGGGCGGTGCGCTGGCTGCGGAACACCGAGTCCATGCGGTCGTACGTCGCAAGGTCGAGGGTGTCCACCAGCTGCTTCAGGCTGTCCGCACGATGGAGCATCGCATCCACTTCGGCCAGCAGCTCGGGGTGGGCGTTGCGGGTGCAGGCGCCCAGCGCCAGGGTGAACGCGGCCAGGAGGAGGATCGGTGTGCGGGCGTTCATCGGGTGATGCGGTCGAAGCCGGTGTAGGGCTGCAGGGCCTTGGGGATGCGGATGCCCTCCGGCGTCTGGTTGTTCTCCAGTAGGGCGGCCACGATGCGGGCGAGGGCCAGGGCGCTGCCGTTCAAGGTGTGTGCCAGGCGCGGCTTCTTGTCGTCGCCGCGGTAGCGCAGTTTCAGGCGGTTGCTCTGGAAGGCCTCGAAGTTGCTGATGCTGCTCACCTCCAGCCAGCGTTGCTGGGCGGCGCTGAACACCTCCATGTCGTAGGTGAGCGCGCTGGCGAAGCCCATGTCGCCGCCGCAGAGCAGCAGCTGGCGGAAGGGCAGCTCCAGGTCGCGGAGCAGGCCCTTCACGTGCTCGACCATCTCCTCGAGCGCCGCGTAGCTGTCCTCGGGACGTTCCACGCGGACGATCTCCACCTTGTCGAACTGGTGCACGCGGTTGAGGCCCCGCACATGGGCGCCGTAGCTGCCGGCCTCGCGGCGGAAACAGGGGGTGTAGCCCACGTTGCGGATGGGCAGCCGCGCGGCGTCGATGATCTCGTCGCGGTACAGGTTGGTGATGGGCACCTCGGCCGTGGGGATCAGGTAGAGGTCGTCCACCGTGGCGTGGTACATCTGGCCCTCCTTGTCGGGCAGCTGGCCGGTGGCGTAGGCGCTGGCGCCGTTCACCAGGTGCGGCGGGATGATCTCGCGGTAGCCGGCGGCCGTGGCGCGATCAAGGAAGAAGGCGATGAGGGCGCGCTGCAGCCGGGCACCCTGGCCGCTGTACACCGGGAATCCGGCACCGGTGAGCTTCACGCCCAGGTCCATGTGCAGGATGCCGTACTCCTCACCCAGCTCCCAGTGGGGTTTGGCGCCGGGGCCCAGCTCGGGGATGGCGCCCTCCTGCACCACCACCACGTTGTCCTCCGGGGTGCGGCCGGTGGGCACGCGGTCCGCGGGGGCGTTGGGGAGGGTGAGCAGGTGGTCGGTGAGGGCTCGTTCGGCGGACTCCAGGGCTGTGCGCAGCTGGTCCATGCCCTCTTTGAGCGCGGTGCTTCGGGCCTTGGCGTCCTCGGCCTCGGCTTTCTCGCCGGCTTTCATCAGGTCGCCGATGGACCGGCTCAGGGTGTTGATCTCGGCCTGGCGTTCGTCCATGGCCACCTGGGCGGCCCGGCGGGCCTCATCCAGTTGGCGGGCGCGGTCCAGCGCGGCGCGGGCATCGATGTTCCGTTTCGCGAGGCGTCGTTCGGCCTCGTCGGCCTGGTTGCGCAGGAAGGTCAGTTCGAGCATGCGGGCGTTGGACGGTCAGAAGGACAAAGGTAGCGGGTGGGGCTGCGGCGCTGGCCGGACCGCCGGCCCCGGAACGCGAACGACCTCCGGGGTCGCCGGAGGTCGTTCGCAATGGATGGTCGGGGATCAGGCCTTGGCCTTCTCGGCGGGGATCACGCTGACGAAGCTGCGCTCGCCGCGCTTGGTGCGGAACTCCACCACGCCGTCCACGAGGGCGTACAGGGTGTGGTCGACGCCGATGCCGACGTTCTTGCCGGGGTGGTGCTTGGTGCCGCGCTGGCGGACGAGGATGTTGCCGGCCGTGGCCTGCTGGCCGCCGTAGATCTTCACGCCGAGGCGTTTGCTGTGGCTTTCGCGACCGTTGCTTGTGCTGCCTTCACCTTTCTTGTGTGCCATGGCTGGTTAGGGATTGAGCGATGGTGCCTGGGTGGCGCTTAGTTCTTGCTGTCCTTCTTGGGGGTGGCTTTCTTGGCCGCCGCCTTCTTGGCCGGGGCGGCCTTCTTGGCGGGCGCGGCCTTCTTGGCCGGGGCGGCCTTCTTGGCGGGCGCCTTGGCGGCCTTGGGGGCGGCCTCCTTCTTCGCCTTGGGCTCGGCGGCCTTCACGGCCTTCGGGGCGGGTGCCGTGCTCTTGCTGGCGTCGAACTTCTCGCCCTTGCCGAGGATGGCCTCGATCCACAGCTCGGTGATGGCCTGGCGGTGGCCGTTCATCTTCTGGTAGCCCTTGCGGCGCTTCTTCTTGAACACCAGCACGGTGTCGCCCTTGCTGTGCGCCAGCACCTTGGCGGCCACGCGGGCGCCGTCCACGGTGGGGGTGCCCACGCTCACGGTGGAGCCGTTGCTCACCAGCAGCACCTGGTCCAGTTCCACGTGCTTGCCGGCCTCGGCCTCGAGGCGGTGCACCTTCAGCTTCTGGCCGCCCTGCACCTTGTATTGCTGGCCGAGGATGTTGACGATGGCGTACATGTTCTCCGAAATGGGCTGCGAAAGTAGTACGAAATCCAGGATCGATGGGAGCCGGAGTTCGGATGCTTGTTCAATAACTTGAAAATGAGCTGGTTATGTGATGGAGCTGACTGGTCGCTCTCTAGAGGCGAGTGGTGAGTGGCGATCGGGGTAGAGGATGTGAAGTCGTGTCAGCGAAGGAAGTACGGAGTGGTCAGGTTGAACCAAAATCCGAGGAGTGACATAGCACCCGGCAATGTCCTCCAACCGGTTGTCTTCGACTTGATGTAGGTGCGCAGCAGCCGTGCCGTTTCGTCCTGGAGGCTCATCATCCTGTCGATCTGATCATTGGGGAAATACCTCCGTCTCCGGGCGAGGTGGAGCATGGAGCATACCTCGTTGCACGAGCCCTTGGCGATCCACAGATAGCGGAGCTGATGTGCGTTTGTAGGCATCTCATAGCCCTCCGCGATGTTGTTGCAGATGGAAAGGGCAGCCCTGAACAGTTGGTCCTTGAAGCCCCAGTTCCGGTTCTCAGCCAAGGCAATGTCGACCGCTTCGTTCAGGTCCATGGCTTTCTGCCAGGCCTTGGATTCTTCGAAGCTCTTCATGGGAAGGGGAGGTGAGTGACGAGTGGTGAGTGACGAGTGGGCTGGTCGCGAGGGGCGAGTCGTGAAGATCGTGGATCACACGGTGAATACGAAGGCCATCAAATGCGATCGCGAGTGACAGTGGCAGACCCGCCACTCGCCACTCGCGACTCGCTACTTGGGTACCTGCTTACAGCTTGAACGCCTTGCGCACCGCCTCGACGGCGTTGAGCTCCTCCCAGGGGAAGAGCTTCACCTTGATCGTGGCCTTCTGCCCGGCGTTGTTGAAGCTCTTGGTCACCTCCCGGCACTCGCGGCCCATGTGCCCGTAGGCGGCGGTCTCGCTGTAGATGGGGGTGCGCAGCTTGAAGCGCTGCTCGATGAAGTAGGGGCGCATGTCGAACTCCTTCATCCCGCCGATCACCCTGGCGATCTGCCCGTCGCTCATCTTCACCTTGCCGGTGCCATAGGTGTTCACGTAGAAGCCCACGGGCTTCGCCACGCCGATGGCGTAGGCCACCTGCACCAGGCACTCGTCGCACACGCCGGCCGCCACCAGGTGCTTGGCCACGTGGCGCGCGGCATAGGCCGCGCTGCGGTCCACCTTGCTGGGGTCCTTGCCGCTGAAGGCGCCGCCACCGTGGGCGCCCTTGCCGCCGTAGGTGTCCACGATGATCTTGCGGCCCGTGAGGCCGGTGTCGCCATGCGGACCGCCAATCACGAACTTGCCGGTGGGGTTGATGTGGTAGGCGATGTCCTTGCCGAAGAGGGCCTGCACCCGCTTGGGCAGCTTCTTCATCACGCGCGGGATGAGGATCTCGATCACGTCCTTCTTGATGCGGGCCAGCATCTTCGCCTCCTTGTCGAAGTCGTCGTGCTGGGTGCTCACCACGATGGCGTCGATGCGCTTGGGGGTGTGGTCGTCGTTGTACTCGATGGTCACCTGGCTCTTGGCATCGGGGCGCAGGTAGGGCATCTTCGAGTTCTTCTCGCGGCGGATGGCGGCGAGCTCGCGCAGCAGCAGGTGGCTCAGCTCCAGCGGCAGCGGCATGTAGGTGTCGGTGTCGCGGCAGGCGTAGCCGAACATCATGCCCTGGTCGCCGGCTCCCTGCTCCTCGGGCTTCCTGCGTTCCACGCCCTGGTTGATGTCCGGGCTCTGCTCGTGGATGGCGCTGAGCACGCCGCAGCTGTGCGCCTCGAACATGTACTCGCTCTTCGTATAGCCGATGCGGTCGATCACTTCGCGGGCGATCTGCTGCACGTCGAGGTAGGCGTTGCTTTTCACCTCGCCGGCCAGCACCACCTGGCCGGTGGTCACCAGCGTTTCGCAGGCCACCTTGCTGTTGGGGTCGAAGGCGAGGAAGTGGTCGATGAGGGCATCGCTGATCTGGTCGGCGACCTTGTCGGGGTGGCCTTCGCTGACGGACTCGGAGGTGAAGAGGTAGGGCATGGGGCTTGGGTAAGCGGCGGCAAAGAACGGGGTTTCACCGGGATCCGTCGTGCCTCCAGGCGGTCGCGGCTTCAAGGAACGGTTGTTGGTAAGCCCCTGCTGCCGACCGGAACACGGGCCTCCGCCCGACTTCTACTTTTGACCCACCGAACCGATAGCCATGTCAAGGATCCTGCTCACCGCCATCCTGCTGGTGGCCCTCCATCACGGTCCCGTCCACGCGCAAGCCTTCCAGGCGGGCGACAACGCCATCGGTGTGGGGGTCGGGGTGGGAGGGTACTATAATTTCCATCCGTACACCGGGGTTCGGCCTTCCATTGGGTTGTTCTACGACCGAGGTACGGGTGTTCCGGTCGGACCGGGCGTTCTCGGGATCGGCGGTTATTTCAGCTACACCAATCGCCGATCCACGCCGTACTGGACCGGTTACAGGAGCGAATTGGACATCATCTACCACTACTGGAGCCTTGGGCTGCGCGGCACCTATCACTGGAACAGTTGGCATAAGGTGGAGAATTGGGATGTCTACGCCGGGGTCGGTATCGGTGTGACGGCGGAATCATGGTCGGATCGTACCGACTATGGTACCTACATTGGCGATCGGTACAGTTATTCGCCACGCGGGCGATTGCGCTCCTCGCTGTTCGTGGGTACGCGCTACTACTTCACGGACTTCCTGGGCGTGTTCGCCGAGGTGGGCTACGACACGGCCTTCCTCACGGGTGGTCTGCAGCTGAAGTTCTGAGGGTGCCGTCGGCTCACCCCTTGGTGAGCTCCTTGAAGACCTCTTCCAATCCGCGCGTGCTCTTCTGCAGGGTGAGCACCTTGCGGCCATGGTCCACGGCGAACTGGAACACGGCGGGCCGCACGTCCTGATCGCGGGCGTGTCCGATGGCCCAGCGCACGGGGCCTTCCTGGCGGGCCTGCACCACGCCGGGGATGGCCAGCAGCAACCGCATCTCCACGCCGCCATCGAACTCCACCTCCAGCACCTCCAGGTCCCTCTGGGAACTGCGCAGGCGGTCGGCCCGGTCATCGGCCACGATCCGCCCGCGGTCGATGATGATGACCCGTTCGCAGATGGCCTCCACCTCCTGCATGATGTGGGTGCTGAGCAGCACGGTCTTTTCGCGGCCCACGGTGCGGATGAGGCCTCGCACCTCCTCCAGCTGGTTGGGGTCGAGGCCGCTGGTGGGCTCATCGAGGATGAGCACCTGCGGATCGTGGATCAGGGCCTGGGCCAGGCCCACACGCTGGCGGTAGCCCTTGCTGAGGGCGCCGATCCGCTTGTGTTGTTCGCGCTCAAGGCCCACCAGACCGATCATCTCGCGCACACGGGCCTCCTTCCCCTTCAGCCCGTGGATGCCGGCCACGAACTCCAGGTACTCCCGCACATACAGGTCGACATAGAGCGGGTTGTGTTCCGGCAGGTAGCCCACGTTGCGCCGCACCTGCATGCTGGCCGAGCGGATGTCGTGCCCGCACACGCTGGCCTCCCCGCTGGTGGGGGGCAGGTAGCAGGTGAGCACCTTCATCATCGTGCTCTTGCCGGCACCGTTCGGTCCCAGGAAGCCCACCACGCCCGCCTTCGCCAGCTCGAAGCTCACGTCGTCCAGCGCCTTCTGGGGACCGTAGACCTTGGTGATGCCGCGCACGGAGATGGACATGCGGCGAAGGTAGCACCTGCCCATCCCGCGCTGACCTGAGCCATGTGCCCATGTGCTCATGTGCACATGGTCGCATGGGCACATGCGCACACGGGCAACCGAACCCGCCATCTTTGTCCCATGCCCACCGGCCTTGTGATGCGCTCCACCGGCAGCCGCTACCTGGTGCGTGGCGACGACGGCTCGAAGCACGAGTGCGTGGCCAAGGGCAACCTGCGGATCAAGGGGTGGAAGAGCACCAACCCGGTGGCCGTGGGCGATCGGGTGGAGTACAGCCCCCAGGAGGACGCCGATCATCCCGGCGCCATCACCGACCTGCACGACCGACGGAACTACCTGGTGCGCCGCAGTGTGAACCTGAGCCACCACAAGCATGTGATCGCCGCCAACCTGGACCAGGCGCTGCTGATGGTGACCGTGGCGCGACCGCGCACCTCCTTCGGCTTCATCGATCGCTTCCTGGTGACCGCCGAGGCCTATGAAGTGCCGGTGGTGCTGGTGGTGAACAAGGTGGACGACCTGGCCGACGCGGAAATGGAGGACCTGGCCGAACTGGTGGACATCTATCAGCAGGTGGGGTACACGGTGTTGATGACCTCGGCCCGCACGGGGGGCGGTGTGGATGCCGTGCGCGAGCTCCTCGCCGGCAAGGTGACGCTGGTGGCCGGCCACAGCGGGGTGGGGAAGAGCACCCTCATCAACGCCATCGACCCTGCGCTCGACCTCCACACTGCCGTCATCAGTGAGGCCAGCGAGAAGGGCCAGCACACCACCACCTACGCCGAGATGTTCGAATTGGGAGTGGCGAGTGATGAGTTTCGAGTGGCGAGTGCTGCCGGTCCGGAAGCACTCGCCACTCGCCACTCGCCACTCACCTCCTCGATCCCTCCCACGTTCATCATCGACACGCCCGGCATCAAGGGCTTCGGGCTGGTGGACCTGGAGGCCGAGGACATCGGGGACCAGTTCCCCGAGATCTTCCGGCTGAAGAGCGGATGCCGCTTCAACAACTGCATGCACAAGGACGAACCGGGCTGTGCCGTGCGCGCCGCGGTGGAGGCCGGCGAGGTGGCCGAAAGCCGCTACCGCAGCTACCGCGACATGTTGGAGGGCATCGACGAGGAGAGCCCCTACCGACTGGATTGAACCGACCACCGATGCGCGCACCGACCATCCTGTTCCTGGGGCCCGTGCTGGGCCTGTGGGCCTGCACCGCCTCCCGTCCCCTTGCCGGGGATCCCGAGACCGCGACCGCCCGGGAGCTCGTCACGCAGAACGTGAACGCCACCCTCTACCAGAACGCCTCCGCCGAGGTGGCCTGGCTGTATGAACAGGGCTATGCCTTCGCGCGGCTGAAGCTCGACGCCAACCTGAGCGTGCCCGACAGCCTGCCTCCGGCGGTGATCGTGGATGTGGACGAGACCGTGCTGGACAACAGCCCTTATGAACTGGAGAACATCCTTGCGGGGCGCAGCTACAGCCCCAGCACGTGGAAGGCGTGGACCGCGCGGGCCGAGGCGAAGGCCTGCCCGGGTGCGTTGAACTTCCTCACCCATGCGGCCTCGCGCGGCTGTGCCGTGTACTACATCACCAACCGCGATGCCGACGAAAAGGGGGCCACCATCGCGAACCTCGCCCGGCTGGGCTTCCCCATGGCGGACAGCTTGCATGTGCGCACGATGGAAGGCACCAGCGACAAGACCGTGCGGCGGGATGAGGTGCGCCGGGCCCATCGCGTGGTGCTGCTGGTGGGCGACCAGCTCACGGACTTCGAGCAGGTGCTGAAGGACCGCAGCACTGAGATGGGTCTGCCATCCATGTACATGATGTCCGCGCGATTGGCGAAGGACTTCATCCTGCTGCCCAACGCCACTTACGGCTACTGGCGCGATGGCATCACCGGCAAGGGCACGGCGGTGGAGAAGCGCGACCGGGTGCGGACCTTCATCGAGGAACGGACACGCTGAGCATGCGCGCGGTGGTGCAACGGGTGAGCGGTGCGTCGGTGCACATCGGCGGGGCGGAGCATGCGCGCATCGGCCGCGGGCTGCTGGTGCTGCTCGGCGTCGAGGTGGGGGATACGCCGGCCGACGCGGAGTGGTTGTGCGGCAAGATCGCGCGCCTGCGGATCTTCCCCGATGCGGACGGGGTGATGAACCTCGACCTGGTCCAGGTGGGTGGCGAGCTGTTGCTCGTGAGCCAGTTCACCCTGCACGCGAACACGGCGAAGGGCAATCGCCCGAGCTACATCCGCGCGGCGCGGCCTGAAGAGGCCGTTCCGTTGTACCTGCGGGCCAGGCAGCTGCTCACGGAGGCGACGGGACGACCGGTGCGCACCGGTGAGTTCGGCGCCGACATGCAGGTGGAACTGGTGAACGATGGTCCGGTGACCATCCTCATCGACAGCCGGCTCAGGGAGTAAGGGAGCGGTCCACCAGCACGCGGGCGGAGCGGCGGCCGTCGCCTTCGCCCACCACCAGCAGATGCAGGCCTTGGGCATGCCGGTCGAGCACCACCTCGGAGCGCCCCGGTCCGGCCGGGCGGCGCTCGAAGGCCACGGCACGCCCCAGCGCATCGAACACCTGGATCGGCGATCCCTTGCAGGCCACGCTGAAGCGGCCGGTGGATGGGTTGGGCATCACATCCAGCAACGGGGTGGACCATTCGGCGCTCACCGTGGGTCCGGTGGCGATGGTGCCGTCGTGATGGACGATCCGCAGCCGGTAGAAATTGGTGCCCGGTGCGGGCTCCGGGTGTGTCCACGCGTAGCGGGTCTCCTGCGCCGCGGAGCCGGTGGCCTCGACCTCGATCACGGTGGTCCACGCATCGGGCCCTGTGCCATGGTCGATCAGGAAGGAGTGTACCCCTTCCTCGCTGGAGGTCTGCCAGGACAGTGCGATGCCGGCGTCCACCGGATCGGCGGTGAAGCCGGTGAGGGTGATGGGCAGCACGATGGGATCGCAGCTCACCGTGGCCGTGCCGCCGAACTCCAGGGGCACCAGGGTGGTGACGCTGCTCCAGTTGCTGAAGCAGATGATGTACTGCTGCCCGGCGAGCACGTTGAGCGGCGGCTCGAAGTTGCCGGGATCACCGCCAGGCGGCGTGGTGGCTGCGAGACCGGTGCCGCCGAAGGACACGTTGTTCCAGTTGCAGCGGATGGGCGCGAGGGTGTTGGCGGTGATGGCTGCGCAGGCCCCGGGTGTGTACGGGTACATGATCCAGTCATAGAACCCCGCCTGGCTGCCGAGCCCGCCGAAGGTGAACTCCAGCGAGCCCCCGCCGCTCACGTTGATCACCATCCAGGTGCTGTTGAGTTCGTTGTTGCGCAGGCAGCCCCAGTTGTCGCTGCCCCAGGTGCTGTAGGCCAGGTCGCCGAGCAACAGGTCGGGATTGCCCAGCGAGCCGAGCGGCGGGATCTCGTTGAGGCTGCCGATGCCATTGGGGTCGATCTGGAAGGCGTAGTTCGTGCAGATGTTCACGGCCTGGGGGCAGTCGCTGGCCGTCACCGGTCCGCTGTTGACGGTGCAGTTGGTGGTCGGGCTCAGGTCGATCACCTGCTGGCCGATGCTGCCGGTGGCCAGGGTGCCTGTGCCCACCGTGGTGCCACCGCTGTTGGTCAGGGTCCAGGTGGCACCGTTCCATCCATCGCCGAAGGAGTCGAACATCTGCATCACGAAGCAGCCGGTGTCCAGGCAGAGCACCTGTGAACTGGGGGCGAAACCCGTGCCCACGATCTGCACACCGCTCACCAGGTTCCAACTGACCTCGGCGGGGAAGCCACCACCGGTGACCGTCAGGGTGTAGTTGCTGCAGTTCGCTCCGCCGCAACCGCCCCCCAGGTTCACCTGCGCCGTGCCGAAGCTCCCGTTGGCAAGCGTTCCGGAGCTGACGATGGTATTGGCCGGCTGCACGCGCACCACGAAGCTGGCGCCGTTCCAACCGTCTCCGAACAGGTCGTACATATACATCGTGTAGCAGCCGTTGGGCAGGCACACGCTCACGGTCTGCGGGGCAAAGCCGCTCGCCACGGTCACGCCCAGGTCGTTCACCAGTTCCCAGTCGATCTCGAAGTCCCACGTGCCGCCGCCCACGGTGATGGTGTAGGTCGTGCATTGCGCGGACAGCCGCTCAGCTCCGGCTCCCAGCAGGAGCGCGGCCACCAGCAGGGTCCGGAGGGCCTTCATCGGTCGGCAGGGGCTTGTCCGCAGGTGCGGGGGTCGAGGTGGCGGAAGGGCGTGCCATCGATCGGGCCACGCCGATAGCAGCGCAGGCTCATGCCCAATGGCGCGATCACCTGTTCGAGCTGCGCCTGGGTGACGGGGCTTGCGGGGTCCAGGTGGAGGAGCAGGTTGCGCGTGTTGTGGTCCACACGACCCATGTCAACCCCGGGCAACTGGCGGATCAGCACGGCGGCCTGATGGGCGTGTTGCGGGCTGCGCACACCATCCACCACGGCCTGCACCTGATGGCGCCCCTCCTGTGCGGCCACCGGCACGGTGGAGCACAGAACGAGCGCGATCCACACACCTTTGTGAAAAAGTCGGCTGAACATGGCGGTGGAAGATACGGGTTCGGGATCAAAGGGCGGTATGACGATCCGCAGCCTCCAGGCCGAGGTGGACCGATGGATCGGGGCGGTGGGGGTGCGTTACTTCGATCCGCTCACCAACATGGCCATGCTGGCCGAGGAGGTGGGCGAGGTGGCGCGGATCATGGCCCGCCGCTATGGCGAACAGAGCGAGAAGGAGAGCGATCGGGCGAAGGACCTCGGAACGGAGCTGGCCGACGTCCTTTTCGTGGTGCTGTGCCTGGCCAACCAGACCGGCACGGACCTGGACGCGGCGTGGGAACGCCGCATGGCGGAGAAGACCGCGCGCGATGCCGACCGGCACCGGACCAACCCCAAGCTGAAGGGCTGACCGCCCGGGGAACTTACCAGGGTGTCTCCAGGTCCTTGGCCACGTAGGTGTGGTCACGCACGCTCCACACACTGCCGGTGGGCTTGCGCAGGGCCAGGCCATCGGAGCGGCCCATCCGGCGCAACAGCGCGATGGGGGTCAGCAACGCGAAGAACACGGCGCTGAGCAGCACGCGGCCGTTGAACCAGCCCAGGGCGTGAGCGAGCTTCATCCAGCCCTGATGCACCAACCGGGCCACCGGCGGCAGCAGCAGGCCGATGAGGCCGGCGCACACCGCCACCGTCAGCATCCAGGGTTTGTGGAAGATGAGATACAGCACCAGGAAGCCCGTGGTGATGGCCAGCATGCTGGCGTCGGTGCGTTCCTCGGGGCGGGCCGGGGCGCTCATGGCTTAGAACAGGGTGTAGATGAAGGGCGCCACCGCCGATCCGCCGCCGATCACGAGCAGCACGCCCAGCAGGAGCAGCACGATGATCACGGGGGCGAGCCACCACTTTTTGCGGCTCCACAGGAAGCCCCAGAGGTCCTTCAGAAAGTCCATGCGGTCAGTGCGTCAGGTGTTGCGGAAAGCGGGCCGAAAGGTAGCCGGTGAGCCGATCCGCGCACAGGGCGGCGACGGCGGCCGATCCGGCCTGGGTGAAGTGGAACGCATCATAGAAGTGCGCCGGTCCGCCGGGCAGCTCCCGGGCCAGGTCGATCAGCAGCAGGTCCTGTTCGGTGGCCACGGTGCGCGTCACGCTGTTGATGAGGTCGAGGCGTTCGAGCAGGGTGCGGCCATCGGTCCCGGTGAGCAGGGGCAGGTCCTGCAGCCTCCGCGCGAGCGCCGTGTCCATGACGTTGGCGGCGATGCAGGGTTGCGTGAGCAGCACGGGCAGGGCGCCCTGCGTGCGGCACAGCGCGATCAGCTCCTCCAGCCGGGAACTGTAGTTCGGGAGCAGGGCCCTTTCCCGGGATACCTGCAGGCGAGCACTGTCCGGTGCGGTGGGTGCGGGGTCGGCGGAGAGCTCCAGCGCCTGGTGTCCGATACCGGCCTCACGCACACTGCGTGCCTGCCGCCAGGCGCGCCAGGTGCGCACGATGGCGCTGCGTTCGGACCAGGGCACGGTCGTCCGGCGCCATTGTGCGCGGTCGTGCCGGCCCAGGTCGCTTCGTCCCAGTTCGTTGGCGCCCACCAGCAGCAGCACCACGTGCGGGCGCAGCGGAAGCACCAGGTCCTTCAACAGGATGGCGTGGCCGAAGGTGCTGTGGCCGTCCAGCCCGGCGTTGTTCACCCAGACGTCCTGCACTTCCGGGGAAAGGTGCGCACCGAGCAGCGCGGGCCAGTCCTGGCCGTCGCTCAGGTACATGCACTCGGTGGTGCTTCCGCCCACGGCCACGATGCGCAGCAGCCCGGTGGTGTCGTGCGGCAGGTCGGGACCGCGAAGCCCAAGGTGGTTGCGGTGCAGGTGGATCACGGGATCCGTACCGGGTAGCGTGGAGCCGCGGATCACATCGTCCACATCGGTGGGCAGCACGATGCGCTCGCCCTGCACGCGGATGCCCAGCGGGGGCCACAGCCGGAGCAACACCTCGGCGGCGCCCACGGTGAACACCAGCAGCAGCAGGGCGAGCCCGATGCGCCGCGCCATGATCAATCGAGCACGAACTCCTCCTTCCAGTTGTCCGTGCGCTGCCAGGCGGGCTGCTCGGGCTTCAGGAAGAGGTGGTCGCCCACCACCAGGGCGTCCATCTCGGTGCGCATGAAGCAGCGGTAGGCGTCCTCCGGCGTGCACACGATCGGTTCGCCGCGCACATTGAAGCTGGTGTTGACCAGCACGCCCACGCCGGTGCGGGCCTTGAAGGCGCTGATGAGGGCGTGGAAGCGCGGGTTGGTTTCGCGGTGCACGGTCTGCACGCGCGCGCTGAAGTCCACGTGGGTGATGGCCGGCAGGCTGGAGCGTTCGTGGTAGAGCTTCTCGCGGATGCCGAACTGGGGATAGTCCGCCGGCAGCGGCTTCCGCAGGTCGTGCTGCACGGGCCGCACGAGCAGCATGTATGGCGAGCGGGTGTGGATGTCGAAGTAGCGGGGGGCGTCCTCGGCGAGCACGGCGGGGGCGAAGGGGCGGAAGCTCTCGCGGTACTTGATCTTGAGGTTGAGCTTCTTCTGCATCTCGGTGTCGCGCGGATCGCCCAGGATGCTGCGGGCGCCAAGGGCGCGCGGACCGAACTCCATGCGGCCGTTCACCCAGCCCACCACCTTGCCCTCGGCCAGCAGGGCGGCGGTGCGTTCCACCAGTTGCTGTGGGTCGTCGAAGCGGTGGAAGGGGGCGCCGTAGCGGCGCGCGGTGCGCTCCACGTCCTGCGTGGTGATGGCCGGGCCGAGGTAGCCCCCGCGCATGGCATCGGGCTGCTCGGCAGTGTCCCGCGCGGCGCCGTGGTGGATGTGGTGCGCGGCATACGCGGCGCCCAGGGCCCCGCCGGCATCCCCTGCGGCGGGCTGGATGAAGAGGTCCTTGAACAGGCCGCTCTCCAGCAGCTTGCCGTTGGCCACGCAGTTCAGGGCCACGCCACCGGCCAGGCAGAGGTGGTCGCTGCCGGTGAGCCGTTTCGCTTCGCGGGCCATGCGCAGCACCGCCTCCTCGGTCACCTGCTGGATGGCCAGGGCCAGGTCGCAATGGTGCTGGGCCAGCTCGTCCTTCTCGGGCTCGCGGCGGGGGAAGCCGAACAGCTTGGCCCACGCTGCATCATCGGCCATGCGCAGGCCGGTGGCGTAGTCGAAATAGCGCTGGTCGAGCCAGATCGATCCGTCGTCGTGCAGGCGGACCAGCTCCTTGAGGATCACCTCACGGTAGCGGTCCACCTCGGCCGATCCGGCACGGCCGTAAGGTGCCAGGCCCATCAGCTTGTACTCGCCGCTGTTCACGCGGAAGCCGCAGAAGTAGGTGAACGCCGAGTACAGCAGGCCCAGGCTGTGCGGGAAGCGCAGCTCGCGCAGGATGGTCATGTCCTTGCCCTTGCCGTGGCAGATGCTCGCGGTGGCCCATTCGCCCACGCCGTCGATGGTGAGCACGGCGGCATCGGTGTAGGGCGAGGCGTAGTAGGCGCTTGCGGCGTGGCTCAGATGGTGTTCGGGGAAGAGCAGCTTGCGCATCACGGCCCCGGGGTCACCGAAGGCCTTCAGTTCGTCGCGGATGAGCTTCTTCAGGAAGAGCTTCTCCTTCATCCACACGGGCATGCTCATCAGGAAGGAGCGGATGCCCTTGGGGGCGAAGCCGTAGTAGGTCTCCAGCAGGCGCTCGAACTTCAGCAGGGGCTTGTCATAGAAGGCGATGGCGTCCAGGTCCTCCAGGCGAACGCCGGCCTCGTCCAGACAGTAGCGCACGGCGTGGGTGGGGAAGCCGGGGTCGTGCTTCTTGCGGGTGAAGCGTTCCTCCTGGGCGGCGGCGATGATGCGGCCGTCCTGCAGCAGGGCGGCGGCGCTGTCGTGGTAGAAGGCGGAGATGCCGAGGATCCTCATGATGGGGGCGCCAAGGTAGCGGGGCCGGGGGAAGACGAAAGGTCGGCCCGAACGCTGCCTCCGGCGCCGCGCTCAGGGTCGGAGCACCCGGAGCATGTGCGGTGCGGCGTTCGGCGCCTGCACGTGCAGGACGTATACGCCCGCCGGCCGGTCGCTGAGGTCCACCACACCGCCTGCGTGGTGGTGCGCCTGAAGCTCGCGCCCTTGGGCATCGTGGACCGAAAGCGCCTTCGTCCCGGGCGGATCGAGCTGGTAGAGGCCATCGGTGCCCAGCGTGCGAAGGCTCGGGGCCGAAGCCGCTTCGGGGTCGGAGATGGCCGTGGGCACCTGGCCCACGCAAAGGGTCATGTCCCGCGTGACCTGGCCCACGAGCTGTCCGTTCCGCCATTCCGAGCACCGGATGCTCACGTTGTACCGGCCGATCAGCTGTGGATGATCCCACAACAGGGTGCCGGTGAGGGGGTCGACCCAGAACAACGGAGTGCCGGGCGAGACCTGGTCCGCCATGACGTAGCCGGGGATCCCCGTGCATCCGTTCCCCAGGGGCTCCACGAGCTCGAAGGACAAGCTGTCGCCGTCGGCGTCCAGGGCTTCAAGGGCGTGCACCAAGGTGCTGAAGCTGAAGCTCACTTCGTTCTGCAGGGCGGTGAAGCGAACCGAGTTGTTGCCGCCCATCGGTTCGATGACCAGCAGGGTCTGCAGGCAGAAGGGCACATCGGACGAACTCGGGATGTTCAGGATCCCGCCAGTGCGGTTGGGGTCGGTCACGGACAGGAGATAGTTCCCCGGGCCCGAGTAGGTATGCGACCCGGAGTAGACATGGAGTTGCATGTCGCACGCCGAACTCTGCAGCGCGTTGATGCTGATCCGCGGCAGGGTGTCCACGACGCCGTCGCCCATGTCCACAGGCATTTCGGGTCTGTCCGCCGGTGAGCTTGGGTTGATGTACAGATGCAAGGTCACCGTGTATGTGGTGCTGGTCTGCGCCTCCACGTAGAGTTCGCCGCCATAGAGGTGCGTAGCGTGGCTTGCGATCGGGCCGCCGATCAGGGCGAGGAGGAGAAGTGAGCGCATGGATCAGGGGGTAGAGGTGAGCGCAGTGCTGATGGGCTCCACCACACGCGCCGTGGCACCGGCCTGGTCGCGCACAAGGCGTGCGGCGGCCTCCCCGGCGGTGCGGCGGGCTTCGGGATCCGTCAGCAGGCGGTGGAGAACGGCGCGCAGTTCAGCGCTATTGCGCACGGCGAAGCCGCCACCGGCCGCGATCAGGCCATGGGCCTCGGCGAACTTGCCGTGGTGCGGACCGAAGATCACCGGCAGGCCCCAGGCGGCGGGCTCCAGCAGGCTGTGGATGCCCTCCCCGAACCCGCCGCCCACGTAGGCCACATCGCCGTGCCGGTAGAGGCGCGCCAGCAGGCCCATGCGGTCCACCAGCAGGGTGCCGGCCTCTGCGCGGCCCAGCATCGCGGCCACGTTGCCCGTCGGCGTGCGCTCCAGCTCGCTCCAGCGCACCAGGGGCTTGGGGAACCGCGCTTCAGTGGCTTGCAGTCCAGGCACGGAGAGCTCGTGCGGAACGACCAGGCACTTCAGGGGTCGCGGCAGGTCAGCCAACGCCCGCTGCAGCTGCGACTCATCCGCGGGCCAGGTGCTGCCGCACACCAGCACCGGACCTCCGCCGCGGAAGGCGATCGCCGTGGGCAGCTCCTCGTTCGCCTCCACGATGGCGCGCACCCGGTCGAAGCGTGTGTCGCCGCTCACCGTCACGTTCCGGATGCCGATGCCGTTCAGGAGCGCACGCGAGGCCTCATCCTGCACGAAGAGGTGGGTGAAGCCGCGCAGCATGCTTCTCCACGCCGCGCCGTACCAGCGGAAGAAGGGTTGGTCCGGGCGGAAGATGGCGCTCACTAGGAAGGTGGGCACGTGCGCCGCGTGCAGTGCGTCAAGCATGCCCGGCCAGAACTCGTACTTCACCCACAGCGCGGCGGCGGGCCGCACGAGCGCCACCAGCCTTGCGCCGTTGGCGGCGCTGTCCACCGGCAGGTACTCCACGTGGGTGGCCAGGGGCAGGTCCTTGCGGGCCTCGTAGCCGCTGGGGCTGAAGAAGGTGACGAGGATGGGCCGTCCGGGGTGTGCGGCGTGCAGGGCTTCCAGCACGGGTCGGCCCTGCTCGAACTCGCCCACGCTGGCGCAGTGCATCCAGATGCAGCCCTGCAGCTGCGGCGCCTTCGCGGCGAGGCGGTCCCACAGGCCGCGCCGGCCGGTCACCCAGGCGCGGGCCTTGGGATGGAAGGGCGCGGCCAGGTGCACCAGGGCCGTGTAGCACGCCGGTACCAGATGCGCCAGCGACGCCATCAGTAGATGTAGAAGCTGTCCGCCTTGCGCCGGTAGATGGGCACGGTCCAGCCGGCGCGCAGGCCGGTGAGCACGTCGGTGCGGCGGTCGGTCTCGCGGGTGCCCGTGTCGAAGTTCATGGCGCGCAGCGGGGTGGTGAGGCCCACGATCATCTCGAAGGCGATGTGGAAGTTGATGAAGCGGCGGTTGCCCAGGTGCTGGTAGCCGAAGGCGAAGCCGAAGGCCGGGCCGGCGGCCAGGCGGTCATAGCCCTCCAGGTAGTCGCCTTCCAGTTGGGGCACCGTGTTGTTCTGGGTCTCGATGCGGATCTTGTGGCGCATGTAGCCGCCCATCAGTTTCAGCAGGAGGCCGCTGTTGGGATTGGGCCCCACGATGGGCATGATCTTGCCCACCACGGCCATGGCCGTGTAGCCGCGCTGGTAGGTGAAGACGGTGGCGGGCTGGCCGTTCTGGTCGAGCACCTGCCCGGCGGCGTTGCGCACACCGCTCAGCAGGCCGGGCTCCACCACCTTGTTGCCGAAGAGGAAGCCGCCGTCCACGCCCAGGAAGTAGTTGCTGCGCAGCTTCACCACCGCGCTGAGGCCCAGGTTGCTGTTGTGGCCGAAGCGGGTGGACAGCGATCCGCCGGGCACCTGATAGCTGTAGCTCACGGTCACCGGCACCAGCACGATCGAGGAGTCGCGCACGCTGCGTTGCGCGGCCACGGGTGCCACGGCGAGCGCGAGGAGGAAGGGGAGGAGGACGCTGCGGAACGCGGTCATGGACGCGCGAAGGTAGGGTCTTGCGCGGGGTGGCGATGTGCGGCAAGGGCCCGCCGATCGCGGCCCGGCGGCGTGGGCCGATGGCTATCTTCGCCGCCGCGCCTCAGGCGCATCCCCGCATCCATGAAGCCCATCCAGATGGTCGACCTCGTCGGCCAGTACGCCCGCATCAAGCCCGAGGTGGACGCCGCGTTCGAGCGCGTGATCGGGAGCGCCGCCTTCATCAACGGTCCGGAGGTGAAGGCGTTCGAACAGGAACTGGCCGCCTACCTGGGCGCCAGACACGTGATCGGCTGCGCCAACGGCACCGACGCGCTGCAGATCGCCATGATGGCCCTGGACCTGAAGCCGGGTGATGAGGTGATCACCCCCTCGTTCACCTTCGTGGCCACCGTGGAGGTGGTGGCCCTGCTGGGCATCGTGCCGGTGTTCGCCGATGTGCTGCCGGACAGCTTCAACATGGACCCCGAGGACGTGCGCCGCAAGATCACCCCGCGCACCAAGGCCATCGTGCCGGTGCACCTGTTCGGGCAGACGGCGGACATGGACGCCATCATGGCGATCGCGGCGGAGCACGACCTGTTCGTGATCGAGGACAACTGCCAGGCGGTCGGCAGCGACCACCGCTCGGCCGGGGGCGCCGTGCGCAAGAGCGGCACCATCGGCCACATCGGCACCACCAGCTTCTTCCCCAGCAAGAACCTGGGCTGCTATGGCGATGGCGGCGCGCTGTTCACCAATGACGACGCGCTGGCCAAGAAGCTGCGGCGGGTGTGCAACCACGGCAGCGAGGTGCGCTACTACCATGAGGTGGTGGGGGTGAACAGCCGGTTGGACAGCCTGCAGGCCGCCGTGCTGCGCATCAAGCTGCGGCATCTGGACGCCTATGCCGGGGCGCGACAGGCGGCGGCGGCGCACTACGACGCGGCCTTCGCCGGGGTGCCCGGGCTCACGATCCCGGCCCGCAGCGCGTTCAGCACGCACGTGTTCCACCAGTACACGCTCCGGGTGGCCGACGGCCGTCGCGATGCCCTGCGCAAACACCTGGAGGACCGGGGGATACCGGCGATGATCTACTATCCTGTACCCTGTCACCTGCAGAATGCGTACAAGAGCCCCCGCTTCGCGGAAGGGTCGCTGCCGGTGACGGAGCGCCTCGTCCACGAAGTGCTGAGCCTGCCCATGAGCACCGAACTGGACAGCGAACAACTGGAGCACATCACCGGGGCCGTGAAGGCCTTCTTCAACTGAGACGACCGGGCGTCGAGCGCCCCAATCAACCGCCGAATGAACATCGCAGTCGTAGGAACAGGATACGTGGGGCTGGTGACCGGCACCTGCTTCGCCGAGACCGGCAACCACGTGGTGTGCGTGGACATCAACGAGGAGAAGGTGCGCCAGCTGAAGGCCGGCCAGGTGCCCATCTATGAGCCGCACCTCGACGTGCTCTTTGAGCGCAACATCCGGCAGGGCCGCCTACACTTCACCACCGACCTGAAGGAGGCCGTGGCCCAGGCGCAGGTGATCTTCCTGGCCCTGCCCACCCCGCCCGGCGAGGACGGCAGCGCCGACCTGAAGTACGTGCTGGGCGTGGCCGACGACCTGGGCCGCATCATCACGGACTACAAGGTGATCGTGGACAAGAGCACCGTGCCCGTGGGCACCGCCGAGAAGGTGCACGCCGCTCTGGCGAAGAACGCCAAGGAGGAGCTGTTCGATGTGGTGAGCAACCCCGAGTTCCTGCGCGAGGGCTTCGCGGTGGACGACTTCCTGAAGCCGGACCGCGTGGTGGTGGGCACCAGCAGCGAGCGCGCCCGCAAGGTGATGGAGGACCTCTACAAGCCCTTCGTGCGCCAGGGCAACCCCATCATCTTCATGGACGAGCGCAGCGCCGAACTGACCAAGTACGCGGCCAACGCCTTCCTGGCCACCAAGATCACGTTCATGAACGAGATCGCGAACTTCTGCGAGAAGGTGGGCGCCGATGTGGACAAGGTGCGCATCGGCATCGGCACGGACACGCGCATCGGCAAGCGCTTCCTCTTCCCCGGCATCGGCTACGGCGGCAGCTGCTTCCCCAAGGATGTGCAGGCCCTGGCCCACAGCGGCGATGAGGCCGGCTACACCTTCGAGATCATCCGCAGCGTGATGGCCGTGAACGAACGCCAGAAGACGAGTCTGGTGGACAAGGTGAAGGCGCACTACGGCGGCTCGCTCAAGGGGCGGCGCTTCGCCTTGTGGGGCCTGGCCTTCAAGCCGGACACGGACGACATCCGCGAAGCGCCGGCGCTCTACATCATCGAGGGCCTGCTCAAGGAGGGCGCCCAGGTGGCCGCCTTCGATCCGGAGGCCATGCCGAACGTACAGCGCCTGCTGGGCGAGCGCGTCACCTTCGCCGCCGACGAGTACGAGGCCCTGCAGGGCGCCGATGCCCTGCTCATCGCCACCGAGTGGGCCGAGTTCCGCACGCCCGACCTCAAGCGCGTGGGCGAGCTGCTCAAGGAGAAGCTCATCTTCGACGGCCGCAACCTCTACGACCTCGACCACATGCAGGACAACGGCTTCACGTACGTGAGCGTGGGCCGGCAGACCGTCGGGGCGAAGAAGCCGGTGAACGCCTAGGACCCACCATGGCACGCGAACGCGTACTCATCACCGGAGCCGCAGGCTTCCTGGGCTCACACCTCTGCGACCGCTTCATCAAGGAGGGCTTCCATGTCATCGGCATGGACAACCTCATCACCGGCCGGCTCAAGAACATCGAGCACCTCTTCAAGCTGGAGCAGTTCGAGTTCTATCACCACGACGTCTCGAAGTTCGTGCACGTGCCCGGCGAGCTGAAGTACATCCTGCACTTCGCCTCGCCCGCCTCGCCGATCGATTACCTGAAGATCCCCATCCAGACGCTGAAGGTGGGCAGCCTGGGCACTCACAACCTGCTCGGTCTGGCCAAGGCCAAGGGCGCGCGCATCCTGGTGGCCAGCACCAGCGAGGTCTACGGCGACCCGCAGGTGCACCCGCAGACCGAGGACTACTGGGGCCATGTGAACCCCATCGGTCCGCGCGGCGTGTACGATGAGGCCAAGCGCTTCCAAGAGGCCATCACCATGGCCTACCACACCTACCACGGGCTGGAGACGCGCATCGTGCGCATCTTCAATACCTACGGCCCGCGCATGCGCCTCAACGACGGCCGCGTGCTGCCCGCCTTCATCGGCCAGGCCCTGCGTGGCGAGGACCTCACCGTGTTCGGCGATGGTTCACAGACGCGCAGCTTCTGCTACGTGGACGACCTCGTCGAAGGGATCTACCGCCTGCTCCTCAGCGACTACGCCGGTCCGGTGAACGTGGGCAACCCCGGCGAGATCACCATCGCGCAGTTCGCCGAGGAGATCATCAAGCTCACGGGCACCACACAGAAAGTGGTGTACAAACCGCTGCCCAAGGACGACCCCATGCAGCGCCAGCCGGACATCACCCTGGCCCGCAAGCTGCTGGGCTGGGAGCCCAAGGTGAGCCGTGCCGAAGGGCTGAAGATCACCTACGACTACTTCAAGAGCCTCACCCCGGAGGAGCTCAACGAGAAGGAGCACTTCAGCTTCGAGGGTTACGCGCGGAAGTAGTCAAGCTCCAATGCACGAGTCCCAAGCTTCAAGACGCAACATGTTGCGTTGTAGCTTGTGACTTGAACCTTGAGCCTTGGACCTTTCTCTGACCTCTCTCCGCATCGCCGGTGTTCCCGAACCCTACAACCTGCCCTGGCACCTGGCCATGGAGCAGGGGCGGTTCGCACAGGCGGGCATCGATCTGCAGTGGCACACCGTGCCTGAAGGCACCGGCCGCATGTGCCGGATGCTCCGCGACGATGAGCTCGACATGGCCGTGCTGGTCACCGAAGGTGCTGTGCGCGACATCCTGAACGGAGGCCCGCATCGCATCGTGAGCACCTTCGTGGAGAGCCCGTTGCCGTGGGGCGTGCATGTGCCAGCATGGTCCGACCTGCGCGAGCCGGCCCAGCTGAAAGGCGTCCTCTTTGCCATCAGCCGGCCGGGCAGCGGAAGCCACATCATGGCCATGCTCTACGCCGAGCGCCTCGGCTGGCGCCCGGGCCCGGATGACCTGGTGGTGGTGCACAACATGGAGGGCGCGGCCCGGCGCATGGCCGAGGGAAGTCCCGTGATCTTCCTGTGGGAGACCTACGTCACCTCACGCTACGTGGAGACCGGCGTAATGCGCCGCGTGGACGAGGTGCGCGGCGACTGGCCGGGCTTCGTGATCGTGGCGCGTGAGGAGTTCGCCCGCACGCGACCGGACGTCATGCGGGAGGCCCTGGCCGTGCTGGACCGAGCGGTCAGTGGTCTGGACCTGAGCGCGCACACCGTGGAGCTGGTGACGCAGAACGCGGGCTTCCGCGAAGAGCTGGCGCGGGAATGGCTGGGGCATGTGCGGTGGCGGGTGGGGAGGCCCGTTGGCGATGCCTTTCAAGACTTGATCCGTACGCTTAAGCACCTTGGTCTGGTGCACGGGACCGCAGACATTGCGCTCACCCACGAGTTCGCGTGAAGGCCGGCGGCTAACCGACTGAGCATCAGTGGGGCGCCGGTCGTTCGGAAGCGGTACCTTCGCAGCCCTTCCGGCATGCGTCCATGGGCACATGGGCACATGACCACAGGCGCACATGGACTTCTCCGCCCACCCCACCGCCGTCATCGACGAAGGAGCGATCATCGGTGCCGGCACACGCATCTGGCACTTCAGCCACATCATGCCCGGCTGCGAGATCGGGGAGGGCTGCAACATCGGCCAGAACGTGGTGGTGAGCCCCGGCGTGAAGCTGGGCCGCAACGTGAAGGTGCAGAACAACGTGAGCATCTACACCGGGGTGGAATGCGGCGACGACGTGTTCCTGGGCCCCAGCATGGTGTTCACCAACGTGATCAACCCGCGCAGCGCCGTGGCCCGCCGCGACCAATACCTGCGCACGCGGGTGGGGCGGGGGGCCAGCATCGGCGCCAACGCCACCATCGTCTGCGGGCACGACATCGGCGAGTTCGCCTTCATCGGCGCCGGTGCGGTGGTGACGAAGGAAGTGCCCCCGTACGCGCTGGTGGTGGGCAACCCCGCCCGGCGCACCGGCTGGATGAGCGAGCACGGCCACAAGCTGAGCTTCAACGAGGCCGGTGAGGCCATCTGCCCGGAGAGCGGCCAGCGCTATCAACTGAAGGAAGGACGCGTATCGCGCATCGCCTGAACCCATGAGCAGCGGTCCCCACGACAAGGTGCGCTTCGCCGTGATCGGCTGCGGCCACATCGGCAAGCGGCATGCGGAGATGATCCAGCGCGACCCCGAGGGGGAGCTGGTGGCCCTGTGCGATGTGCGTGCGAAGGGCGAGCTCGGCCTCGATGGCCACGACGTACCCTTCTTCTCCGATCCCGAGGCGATGCTGCGCGATGTGCCCGGCATCGATGTGGTGAACGTGTGCAGCCCCAACGGCCTGCATGCGCGCCACAGCCTGCTGGCGCTGGAGCACCGCAAGCACGTGGTGTGCGAGAAGCCCATGGGCCTCAGCAAGGCCGACTGCGAGGCCGTGATCTACAAGGCGCTCCAGATGCACCGCCACGTCTTCGGCGTGATGCAGAACCGCTACAGCCCGCCCAGCCAGTGGATCAAGGGCGTGGTGGACCGCGGGCTGCTGGGCGAGATCTATCTGGTGCAGGTCAACTGTTACTGGAACCGCGACGCGCGCTATTACAAGCCGGGCGGCTGGAAGGGCACCGCGCAGTTCGACGGAGGCACGCTGTTCACCCAGTTCAGCCACTTCATCGACATCCTGTACTGGCTCTTCGGCGACATCACCGACATCCAGGGCCGCTTTGCCGACTTCAACCATGCCGGGCTCACCGAGTTCGAGGACAGCGGGCTGGTGAACTTCCGGTTCCTGAACGGCGGCATGGGATGCCTGAACTACAGCACCAGCGTGTGGGACCGGAACCTGGAGAGCAGCATGACCATCATCGGCTCCAGGGGCAGTGTGAAGATCGGTGGCCAGTACATGGACCAGGTGGAGGTCTGCCACATCCAG
Organism: Flavobacteriales bacterium; assembly: GCA_016715895.1. Taxonomy (NCBI): domain Bacteria; kingdom Pseudomonadati; phylum Bacteroidota; class Flavobacteriia; order Flavobacteriales; species Flavobacteriales bacterium. Next base: position 1,204,926 of record JADJXH010000004.1, read on the forward strand.
GACTACACCATGCCGGAGCTCGCGCCCACCAACCCCGCCAACGACTACGGGGCCTACAAGGGCAGCGCGCAGAACCACCACTACATCATCCGCAACGTGGTGGAGACCATCAAGGGAAGCAACACCATGACCACCAACGCCCTCGAGGGCCTCAAGGTGGTCGAGATCATCGAACGCATCTACGAGAAGAGGGATGAGCAGCAGTCTGTATGACCGCCTTGTGCGGAAGGAGGCCAGGCTGGCCGTGATCGGCCTGGGCTATGTGGGGCTTCCCATCGCGCTGGCCTTCGCGCGGAAGCTGAAGGTCGTGGGCTTCGACATCAACCAGAAGCGCGTGGACATGATGCGCCGCAGCGAGGACCCGAGCAACGAGCTCGCCCCGTCCGAGTTCGAGGGCTGCGACATCCACTTCACCGCCGACATCAACGACCTGAAGGACGTGGAGTTCTTCATCGTGGCGGTGCCCACGCCCATCGACGACCAGAACATCCCCGACCTGCGGCCGCTGCTGGGCGCCACGCGCACGGTGGGGCAGGTGCTCAAGAAGGGCGACCATGTGGTGTACGAGAGCACGGTCTACCCCGGCTGCACCGAGGAGGATTGCGTACCCCTGCTCGAGAGCCTCAGCGGGCTCAAGTTCGTCACCGACTTCAAGGTGGGCTACAGCCCCGAGCGCATCAACCCCGGCGACAAGGAGCACACCCTGGAGCGCATCGTGAAGGTGACCAGCGGCTGCGACGCGGAGAGCGCCGAGACCGTGGCGAAGGTGTACGAACTGGTGGTGAAGGCCGGCGTGCACCGGGCCGCGAGCATCAAGGTGGCCGAGGCGGCCAAGATCATCGAGAACACGCAGCGCGATGTGAACATCGCCCTGATCAACGAGCTTTCGATCATCTTCAACCGGGTGGGCATCAACACCTACGATGTGCTGGAGGCCGCGGGCACCAAATGGAACTTCCTCAAGTTCCAGCCGGGCCTGGTGGGCGGCCACTGCATCGGGGTTGACCCCTACTACCTGGTGTACAAGGCCAAGGAGCTGGGCTACCATGCGCAGATCATCGATGCCGGTCGTTTCGTGAACGACAGCATGGGCGGCTATGTGGCCAAGCAGACGGTGAAGAAGATCATCGCCGCGGGGAAGAACCCCGCCGAGGCCCGGGTGCTGGTGATGGGCGCCACCTTCAAGGAGAACGTCACCGACATCCGCAACAGCAAGGTGGCCGACGTGGTGAAGGAGCTGCAGAGCTTCAGCTGCCATGTGGACGTCACCGACCCGCACGCCGACGGCGACGAGGTGAAGCACGAGTACGGCTACACGCTCGCCGCGGAGATGAAGGGACCCTACGACGCCATCGTGGTGGCCGTGAACCATAGCGAGTATGCGAACAAGGACGAGGCCTGGTTCAAGAGCATGATGACCCCCAAGGGCGTGCTGGTGGACCTCAAGGGCATTTTCCGCAAGGAGATTAAGAGCTTGAACTATTGGAGCCTGTGAGCATGAACCACAGATGGACACAGATTAGGACGGATAGGCTCCAACCCTCCCTGTCGATAGGTCATCCGTGTCCATCCGCGTTCATCCGTGGTTGAAATGGTGCAGACCCGCAACACCTTGTCCGCCGGAGCCACGGAGTGGCAAAGGCGGGTCCTGATCACCGGCGGTGCCGGCTTCATCGGCAGCCATGTGGTGCGCCGGTTCGTCACCCGGTACCCGCAGTACCGCATCATCAACCTGGATGCGCTCACCTACGCGGGCAACCTGGAGAACCTGCGCGACATCGAGCAGGCGCCGAACTACACCTTCGTGAAGGCCGACATCTGCGACGCGGAGGCCGTGGCGAAGGTGTTCGAGGACTTCACCATCGACCGGGTGATCCACCTCGCGGCCGAAAGCCATGTGGACCGCAGCATCACCGATCCGCTCGCCTTCGTGCGCACCAACGTGTTCGGTACGGTGACCTTGCTGAACGCCGCCAAGGAGGCATGGAAAGGCCGCTTCGAAGGCAAGCGCTTCTACCACGTGAGCACCGACGAGGTGTACGGATCGCTTCACGACGGCGGCTTCTTCACGGAGCAGACGCCCTATGATCCGCAGAGTCCCTATAGCGCCAGCAAGGCCAGCAGCGACCACTTCGTGCGCGCCTACGGCAACACGTACAGGCTGCCCTTCGTGGTGAGCAACTGCAGCAACAACTACGGCAGCCACCACTTCCCGGAGAAGTTGATCCCGCTCATGATCAACAACATCCGCAACAACAAACCGCTGCCGGTCTACGGCAAGGGCGAGAATGTGCGCGACTGGCTCTGGGTGGAGGACCACGCCAGCGCCATTGACGCGGTGTTCCACAAGGGCGTGGACGGCGAGACCTACAACATCGGCGGGCATAACGAGTGGAAGAACATCGACCTGGTGCACCTGCTCTGCCGCATCATGGACCGGAAGCTCGGGCGTGCCGAAGGGGAAAGTGCGAAGCTGATCACCTACGTCACCGACCGCGCCGGGCACGACCTGCGCTACGCGATCGATGCCGCCAAGATCGAGCGCGAGCTGGGGTGGCGGCCGAGCATCACCTTCGAGGAGGGCCTGGAGCGCACCGTGGACTGGTACCTGGCCAACACCGAATGGCTGGACCATGTGACGAGCGGCGCCTACCAGCAGTACTACAAGGAGCACTACGCCGCGCGATGAGGGACACCGACGCCCTGGCACCATAGCACCTCGCACCTTCGCACCGCTCCACCCTCGCACGTTCGCACTGCAGTACCCCCATGGGCCTCTTCTCCTCCCTGTTCGGCCCGAAGGCACCCCGGTCGGGACCCGTGGACCTGTCGGCGCTGAAGTGCGACGTGCACAGCCATTTCATCCCGGGCATCGACGATGGGGCACCCACATTGGAGGCGGCCATGGAACTGCTGCGCGCCATGCGCGACCTGGGCTTCACCAAGGTGATCACCACCCCGCACGTGATGAGCGATGGCTACCGGAACACCCCGGAGATCATCCTGGGCGGGCTGGACGCGCTGCGGCGCGAGGTGGCCGCGCAGGGCCTCGAGATCGATGTGGAGGCCGCCGCCGAGTACTACCTGGACCACGAGCTGGAGCAGAAGGTGATGGATCGACAGGTGCTCACCTTTGGGAAGGACCTGCTGCTGTTCGAGCTGCCCTTCATGAGCGAGCCGTCGATCCTGCTGCAGCTGGTCTTCGCCATGCAGACGCAGGGCTACCGGCCGGTGCTGGCCCACCCCGAGCGCTACGGCTTCTGGAACCAGGACCTCTCGCGCTGCGAGCAGCTCAAGGAGCGCGGCGTGATCTTCCAGCTCAACACCATCGCGTTGATGGGCGGCTATGGCCCCTCTGTGCGCAAGCAGGCCGAGAAGTTCATCGACCGGGGCTGGTACGAGCTCATCGGCAGCGACTGCCACCGCATGGACCATGTGCACGCCCTGCGCGACACCCTCACCGAGCCCTACCTGCACAAGCTGGTGGACAGCGGAAAGTTGATGAACGCGGGGTTGTGACGCCTACCCCGCCGCCGTCTCCACCTCCTTGCTCACCTTCTTGAACAGGCCTTGCAGCACGTTGCCGGGGCCCACTTCCACCACCTTGGTGGCGCCATCGGCCAGCATGGCCTGCATGGTCTGGGTCCAGCGCACGGGCGCGGTGAGCTGGGCGATGAGGTTGGCCTTGATGCGGGCGGGGTCGGTGTGGGGCCGGGCGTCCACGTTCTGGTACACCGGGCAGCGCGGGTTCACGATGGGCGTGTAGGCGATGGCGGTCTCCAGTTCCACGCGGGCGGGCTCCATCAGCGGGCTGTGGAAGGCGCCGCCCACGGGCAGCACCAGCGCGCGTTTGGCACCGGCCGCCTTCAGGGCCTCGCAGGCGGCGTTGACCGCCTCGATGGTGCCGCTGATCACCAGCTGGCCCGGGCAGTTGTAGTTGGCGGCCACCACCACGCCCTTGCCGGCCCGGGCCGTGATGTCCGAGCAGATCTCCTCCACCCGGGCATCGTCCATGCCCAGGATGGCGGCCATGGTGCTGGGCTGCAGCTCGCAGGCCTTCTGCATGGCGTTGGCGCGTGCGGCCACCAGCTTCATGCCGTCGGCGAACTCCATGGCCCCGGCGGCCACCAGGGCGCTGAACTCGCCCAGGCTGTGACCCGCCGCCATGGCCGGCCGGAACGCGTCGCCCATCACCTTGGCCTTCACCACGCTGTGCAGGAAGATGGCGGGTTGCGTCACGCTCGTCCGCTTCAGGTCGGCCTCCGTGCCGCTGAACATCACATCGGTGAGCTTGAAGCCCAGGATGTCGTTGGCGTGCTCGAACCAGATGCGCGCGTTGCTGTCGGCATCGTACAGGTCCTTGCCCATGCCGGGGAACTGGCTGCCCTGGCCGGGGAATACGGTGGCGGTCATGCGGATGCGGTTGTGCGGGGTGGGGCTCAGTCCCTGCGGCCGCCGAACAGGCGCAGCAGCATCAGGAACAGGTTGATGAAGTCGAGGTAGAGGCTGAGGGCGCCCATCAGGGCCATCTTCTGCGCGGCCTCGGTGCCGGTGGCCACCACCTCGCCCATGCGCTTGAGCTTCTGCACATCGTAGGCCGTGAGGCCCGTGAACACCACCACGCCGATGATGCTCACCACGTGGTCCAGGGTACTGCTCTCCAACCAGAAGTTCACCAGCGAGGCGATCACGATGCCGATGAGGCCGATCATGAGGATGCTGCCCAGCTTGGTGAGGTCGGTGCGCGTGGTGTAGCCGGCCACGGCCATCACGCCGAACACCACGGCGGACAGGAAGAACACGTTGACGATGGCCGACATGGCGTAGATGATGAAGATGTAGCTGAGGCTGATGCCCATGATGGTGCTGAAGGCCAGGAAGGTGAGCAGCAGGGCCATGCCGCTCATGCGCTGCACCAGGCCGCCCATCAGCAGCACCAGGCCCAGCGGGGCCAGCAGCACCACCCAGCCCAGGAAGGTCTGGCGGCCCGTGGCGGGATCGAAGAGCAGCTGGAACAGGGCCGGGTCGGTGCCGAACCACCACGCCATCACGCCGCTGATCACCAGGGCAAGGGCCATGTAGCTGAACACGTTGGCCAGGAAGGTGCGCACACTGGCGGCGTCCGACGTGCCGATGAGGGGCGGGGTGAAGCTGTGCTGTTCCATGGTCAGTGGAGGTTGGCGCTGGTGAGCTTGATGAACTCCTCGCGGGAGCGGTGATCGGTGAGAAAGATACCGGTGAACGCCGATGTGGTGGTCACCGAGTTCTGCTTCTGGATGCCACGCATCTGCATGCACAGGTGGGCGCACTCCAGCACCACGGCCACCCCGAGGGGACGCAGGGTCTCGTGCACGCAATCGCGGATCTGGTCGGTGAGGCGTTCCTGCACCTGCAGCCGGCGGGCGAAGGCGTCCACCACACGCGGGATCTTGCTGAGGCCGGTGATTCGCCCGTCGGGGATGTAGGCCACGTGGGCCTTGCCGAAGAAGGGCAGCATGTGGTGCTCGCACATGCTGTACACCTCGATGTCCTTCACCAGCACCATCTGGCTGTATGGCTCGGTGAACATCGCGCTGCGCAGGATGGCCGCGGGATCCAGGTCGTAGCCGTGGGTGAGGTATTGCAGTGCCTTCGCCACGCGCTCGGGGGTCTTCTTCAGCCCCTCGCGGTCCGGGTCCTCGCCGATGGCCTTCAGGATGTCGCCATAGTGGCCGCTGATGCGGCGGATGCCCTTCGCGTCGTAGAGGTCGATGCGCTCGTAGCCTTCGCCCTGGGGCTCGTGCTCCCCGTCGGGGGCGGCGTTGCGCTTGCGGGGGGGCTTGGGTGCGGGCTTACGCGCCATGGTATTCCACGTGATTGTTCTCGGTCTCCTGCAGCTTCACGCAATGCAAGCTGGCGCCGGCCTCACGGATGGGCGCCTCCAGCTGCTCCCAGATGGCGATCGCCAGGTTCTCCGTGCTGCTGTACCGCCCCTGCATGAAGGGCACGTCCACGTCCAGGTTGCGATGGTCCACGTACTGGATCACGCGGTCCTTGATGATGCGGCCCAGCAGGCTGAGGTCGATCACGAAACTGGTCTCCGGATCGGGCTCGCCCTTCACGGTCACCCACAGGTCGTAGTTGTGGCCGTGGCCGTTGGGGTTGGCGCATTTGCCGAAGACGGCCAGGTTCTTCTCCAGGGTCCAGTCGGGCCGGGCCAGGCGGTGGCTGGCGCTGAAGCGTTCGCGGCGGGTGATGTGCACGAGGGGCATGCGCGAGGAATGCCGGAGGGCACCGGAATGTTCAGTGCCCGGCGAAGGTAACGAGTGGCGGCCAGGGCGGGCGTGCGTTACTTTGCCGCCATGATCGTGGTGACGGGGGCGGCAGGCTTCATCGGCAGCGCGTTGGTGGGCGACCTGCTCCGGGAAGGCTGGCAGGACATCGTGGCGGTGGACGACTTCAGCCGCGCGGACAAGGCCCCCAACCTGGCCGGGAAGGCGCTCACCGCCAAGGTGGACCGCGACCACTTCTTCACCTGGCTGGAGGAGAACCACCGCTTCGTGCAGTTCATCTTCCACCTGGGCGCCCGCACCGACACCACGGAGTTCGACCGCAGCATCTTCGACCGGCTGAACCTGCACTACAGCCAGCGCATGTGGAAGGCCTGCGTGAAGCACGGCATCCCCCTGGTGTACGCCAGCTCGGCGGCCACCTACGGCGACGGGGCCCTGGGCTACGACGACGTGGATGACACCCTGCCGGCCCGGCTGCACCCGTTGAACCCGTACGGGGAGAGCAAGAACGACTTCGACAAGTGGGCGCTGGAGCAGGCCACAGGTGCCGACGCAGGCGGCAAGCGCAAGCCCTACTTCTGGGCCGGGCTGAAGTTCTTCAACGTCTACGGCCCCAACGAATACCACAAGGGCCGCATGGCCAGCGTGGTCTTCCACGCCTTCAACCAGATCAAGGCATCGGGCGGCATGAAGCTCTTCCGCAGCCACCGGCCCGATTTCAAGGACGGCGAGCAGCTGCGCGATTTCGTGTACGTGAAGGATGTGTGCGCGGTGTGCCGCTTTCTGATGGAGGACCGGCGGCACAGCGGGCTGTACAACCTGGGCAGCGGCACCGCCCGCACCTTCCTGGACCTGGCGCGGGCCACCTTCCGGGCCATGGGTCGTGAGGAGCACATCACCTTCATCGACACGCCCGCCGACATCCGCGACCGCTACCAGTACTTCACCGAAGCGCGGATGGGCAAGCTGGTGCGGGCCGGCTTCGCCCAGCCCTTCACCACGCTGGAGAACGGCATCGCGGACTACGTGGGCAACTACCTGGTACCCGGGAAGTACAGCTGAAGCGGCCCTCAGGCCGGAACCGGCTCGTTGACGTGCTCGCGCAGCTCCAGGAGGGCACGACGCACGACGAGCAGCCGCTCGCGCACCTCGGCGAAACGGTCGGGCGCCTCCTCGGCGGCGCGCAGCTTCTCCTTGGCCCCGTTGAGGGTGAAGCCCTGCTCCTTCACCAGGTGGTGGATGCGCCGCAGCTGGTCGATGTCCTTGTGGGTGTAGAGCCGGTCGCCCTTGCCGTTGCGGCGGGGCCGCAGCGTGCCGAACTCCTTCTCCCAATACCGGATCAGGGAGGTGTTCACCCCCAGTTCCACGGCCACCTCACCGATGGTCCAATACAGCTTCCCGATCGTTCGCTCCTTGTACGGCATGGTCATCAATCCAGCGATTGCCCCGCGTTGCGCGAGATCTCCAGCACGCGGGCGTATTCCTCCGGCGTCAGGTCGTTGAAGAAGTAGTTGGCGGGGTCCACCGGGGCGCCGCCCTTGTGCACTTCGTAGTGCAGGTGGGGACCGGCGCTGAGGCCGGTGTTGCCCACCAGGCCGATGGGGTCGCCGCGTTTCACCTGCTGGCCGGGCCGCACCTTCAGGGTGCTCAGGTGCCCGTAAAGCGTTTTGTAGTCGAAGCCGTGGTCGATGATCACGTGGATGCCATAGCCGTTGGTGGCGTAGTCGGCGAACTCCACCCGTCCATCGCCGGTGGCGTAGATCTCCGTGCCCACCGGTGCGGTGAAGTCCATGCCGGCGTGGAACTTGGCGATCTTGTGGATGGGGTGCAGCCGTTCCCCGAAGCCGCTGCTGATCATGGTGAGGTCGCGGTTGCTGATGGGCTGCACGGCGGGGATGCTGGCGAGCAGCTCCTTCTTGCGGAGGGCCAGGGAGGCCACCTCGTCCAGGCTCTCGCTCTGCACGATCAGCTGGCGGGTGAGGGCGTCCAGTCGCTTTCGGGTGCCCACCACCACCTCGCTGCCCGCGAAGCCCGCCAGGTCGCGGTAGCGGTTCACGCCGCCGCTGCCCGCCCGCCGCATGCTCTCCGGAAGGGGGTCGGCCTCGAAGATCACCCGGTAGATGTTGTCGTCCCGCCGCCGCACATCGCGCAGCACCTCCTCCACCTCGCTCAGCTGGCGGTTCAGCAGCTCGTACTGCGTCAGCAGCTGCTGGTTCTCCCGCTTCAACAGCGCCTCCTTGGGGCTGTCCACGAACTGGTACACCAGAAAGATGCCCAGGAAACCCACCAGCAGACCGGGGGTGAGCGCAAGGAACACCCGGCGCACCTTCTGCCAGGCCGTCAGCCGGATGCGCTCGAAGTTGAGCGTCTGCGGGTTGAACCGGTACTTGTGCTCGGGCATTGGGGGGCGTGAAAATACACAGGATGGCGTGGACACGGGTCCGACCTGTCCGGCCCAAGTGCGACCTTTGCGGCCGCTTTCGCCCCGCCATGCTCACCAGCCAGCAGATCCGCCAGAAGTTCCTCGACCATTTCGCCCAGCGCGGTCACCAGATCGTGCCCAGCGCGCCCATGGTGGTGAAGGATGACCCGACGTTGATGTTCACCAACGCGGGCATGAACCAGTTCAAGGACCTCTTCCTGGGGAACCGCGAAGCGAAGCACAAACGCATCGCCGACACGCAGAAGTGCCTGCGCGTCTCCGGCAAGCACAACGACCTGGAGGAGGTGGGGATCGACACCTACCACCACACGATGTTCGAGATGCTCGGCAACTGGAGCTTCGGCGACTACTTCAAGAAGGAAGCGATCCAGTGGGTGTGGGAGCTGCTGGTGGACGAGTACAAGATCCACACGGCCGACATCTACGTGACCTACTTCGGCGGCGACGAGAAAGATGGGCTGCCCGCCGATGAGGAGACCCGTGAGCTCTGGAAGCAATACCTGCCGGAGGGACGCATCCTGCCCTTCAGCCGGAAGGACAACTTCTGGGAGATGGGCGACACCGGTCCGTGCGGGCCGTGCACCGAGATCCACGTGGACGTGCGCACCGCGGAGGAAAAGGCCCGGAAGCCCGGCCGCGAGCTGGTGAACAACGACCACCCGCAGGTGATCGAGATCTGGAACAACGTGTTCATGCAGTTCGAGCGCAAGGCCGACGGCTCGCTCGTGGAGCTGCCCGCCCAGCACGTGGACACCGGCATGGGCTTCGAGCGCCTGTGCATGGTGCTGCAAGGCAAGCGCAGCAACTACGACACCGATGTGTTCCAACCGCTGATCCAGTCCATCGCGAAGCGGTGCGGCAGGGAGTACGGCAAGGAGGAGAAGGCCGACATCGCCATGCGCGTGATCGCCGACCACCTCCGCGCCATCAGCTTCGCCATCGCGGACGGCCAGCTGCCCAGCAACACCGGCGCGGGCTATGTGATCCGCCGCATCCTGCGCCGTGCCGTGCGTTACGGCTACAGCTTCCTCGGCTTCAACGAGCCCTTCATGCACGAGCTGGTGAAGGCACTGGCCGAGCAGATGGGCGACCAGTTCCCCGAGCTGCGTAAACAGCAGCACCTGATCGAGAGCGTGATGCACGAGGAGGAGAAGGCCTTCCTGCGCACCTTGGAACAAGGCACCAAGCGACTCGAGCAAGCCCTCGCCGAGTCGAAGGGAACGCTGGCCGGCGACCGCGCCTTCGAACTCTTCGACACCTACGGCTTCCCCATCGACCTCACGCAGCTCATGGCGCGCGAGCAGGGGATGAGCGTGGACATGAAGGGCTTCGAGGCCGAGCTGCAGAAGCAGAAGGAACGTTCACGCGCCGCAACGGCCGTCACCACCGGTGATTGGGTGGAACTGGGCAAGGGCGAGACGGCCTTCGTCGGCTACGATGAGCTGAGCACTGAGGCCCGCATCCTCCGCTACCGCAAGGTGAGCGGCAAGGGTGGCGACCAGTTCCAGCTCGTGCTCGACCGCACCCCGTTCTATTCGGAAGGCGGTGGACAGGTGGGCGACCAGGGCTGGCTGATCCAGGGCGCCGACCAGGTCGAAGTGATCGACACCAAGCGCGAGAACCAGCTGATCGTGCACTTCACCAAGGAGCTGCCCAAGGACGTGAGCAAGCCGCTCACCGCGCAGGTGAACACGCAGCGCCGCGGCCTCACCGCGCGCAACCACACGGCCACGCACCTCCTGCACCACGCCCTGCGCAAGCACCTGGGCACGCACGTGGAGCAGAAGGGCTCGCTGGTGGCACCCGACCGCCTGCGCTTCGACATCAGCCACTTCGCCAAGGTGACGCCCGAGGAGCTGGCCACCATCGAGCGTGAGGTGAACGCGATGATCACCGACGACATCGTGTTCGAGGACAAGCGCAACGTACCGATCGCCGAGGCGAAGGCCATGGGCGCCATGGCGCTCTTCGGCGAGAAGTACGGCGACAACGTGCGCGTGGTGAAGTTCGGCCCCAGCATCGAGCTCTGCGGTGGTACGCACGTGCCGCGCACCGGCGTCATCGGTCCCTTCCGCATCGTGAGCGAGAGCGCGCTGGCCGCCGGCATCCGCCGCATCGAGGCCATCACCAGCGTGGAGGCCGAGCGCATGATCAACGAGAAGCTCGCGAAGCTGGAGGCCATCGAGGAACTGCTGAAGCGCCCCGCCGATGTGGTGGCCGCCGTGCAGAAGCTCGCCGAGCAGAACGCCAGCCTCACCAAGGAGCTGGAGAAGGCCGCACGCGAGAAGGTGAAGCGCTATGCCGCCACCATCCCCGCCAAGGCCACGGCCAACAGCAAGGGGGTGAAGGTGCTGGTGGAGCAGCTCGACCTCGATGCCCAGGGCCTGAAGGAACTCGGCTTCACCTTGCGCGAACAGCATGCTGACCTGGCCTTCGTGGCCGGCTCGGTGATCGATGGCAAGCCCCTGCTCGCGGTATCGCTGGGCAAGCAGGTGCTCGAAGCCACGGGCCTGAAGGCCGTCGACATCATCAAGCAGATCGGTCCGCTGATCAAGGGCGGTGGCGGTGGCCAACCCGACTTCGCCACGGCCGGCGGCAAGGAGCCCGGCGGCATGGCCGAGGCGCTGAAGAAGGCGGCGGAGCTGTTGGGGTGAGCGCAGGAAGCGCCTGGATCACCGTTCCGTGATCCGAACTCAGGCGGCGATGCCGCCACGTCCTTCGCAAGGCCGCCGGGCCTGTCCCACGCCTTGCGACCCGCCTTAGGCGAGGCTAGGCCGTGGCCCGAGAGGGCGGCTGGGGGCGGGGGCGGGTCGGCCGTAGACCGGGCCCATGTAGCGGGTCTCGTAGCTCAGGCCCAGGTTCAGGATGTAGAGGCCATTGAGCAGGATCACCAGCACATGGTCCAGGAAGGAGGTCTTGCCAAAGCTCTCGGCCACCTCGATCCACACCTTGGGCAGCAGGTAGAACTGCCCGTAAATGGGGATGAAGAAGAGCCACAGGTGGTTGGCCGGCCGGCCCACGATCTTCAGGAACACGATGAAGTTCCAGATGGGCACGATGGCGGCGTAGCCCGGCTGGCCCGCCTTCTCATACAGCTTCCACTGGGCCACCAAGGCGATGATGCCGAAGAAGACGAGCACATAGTACATGGTGTCGCCCATGCTGGCGTAGAGCGCATCATGCACGCTCATGAAGGCATTGGTGATCGGTTCCATGACGATCGGTTATTGCGGTTTAGCGCCTTCTTCCGAGGCAGGTTCGGAGGTAAGACGGTTCCTGCGCGGGGAGGTTGCCTCTGCAACGATAGCCCGGAAGGGCGGGGGGGCGACATTCGACGAACGGGGGACTATCAACGGCCGGCGGTGCATTCCAGGGGGTGCTGCTGCTGGGGGAACGATGCCGGGAGGGTGATCCGTACCCGGGCCGCACCCCGGACGGGCAACGGCCGGGACCGGCGGGGGAACGGCCCAACGGCGGCGGAAGGACCAGGAGCGTGGTCCGCAGGCCCCGGACCAACCGCTCAGCCCCGCGGGGTGGCGTAGGCTTTCACATCCCCTTCGGTGATCTCCTTGCCGGAGAGGATCACCAGGCGCTCGATCACGTTGCGAAGCTCGCGCACGTTGCCGGTCCAGGGCAGCTTCTGCAGTTCCTTGACGGCCTTGTCGGCGATCTTCTTGGGCGCGATGCCCTGTTCGGTGCAGACCTGCTGGATGAAGTGGTCGGCGAGCAGGGGGATGTCCTCCAGGCGCTCATGGAGGCTGGGCACGTGGATGGGGATCACGCTGAGGCGGTGGAAGAGGTCCTCCCGGAAGCGGCCCTCGGCGATCTCCTTCCTCAGGTCCTTGTTGGTGGCCGCGATCACCCGCACGTCCACCTGCACGTCCTTGTCGCCCCCCACCGGGGTGATGCGGCCTTCCTGCAGGGCCCGGAGCACCTTGGCCTGGGCGGCCAGGGCCATGTCGCCGATCTCGTCCAGGAAGAGCGTGCCCCCGTGCGCCAGCTCGAACTTGCCCTTGCGGTCCTTGATGGCGCTGGTGAAGCTGCCCTTCATGTGGCCGAAGAGCTCGCTCTCGATCAGCTCGCCGGGGATGGCCGCGCAGTTCACCTCGATGTAGGGGCCTTCGGCGCGCTGGCTCTTCTGGTGCAGCAGCCGCGCCACGCCTTCCTTGCCCGCGCCGTTGCCGCCGGTGATCAGCACGCGCGCATCGCTGGGCGCCACCTTGTCGATCATGGCGCGGATCTCCTGCAGCGCCCTGCTCTCGCCCACCATCTGCACGCCATTTCCCTTGGCCTTGCCCACCTTGCTGCGCAGCACCTTGGTCTCCTGCACCAGGCTGTTGCGGTCCAGCGCGTTGCGCACGCTCACCAGGATGCGGTTGATGTCGGGCGGCTTCTGGATGAAGTCGAAGGCCCCTTTCTTCAGGGCGTCCACCGCCGTGTCGATGCTGCCGTGGCCGCTGATCATCACCACCGGCAGGTCGGGGTCGTGGGCCTGCAGCTTGTCCAGCAGCTCCAGGCCGTCCATCTTGGGCATCTTGATGTCGCAGAGCACCAGGTCGAAGCGGTTCTTCTTCGCCTTGTCCAGGCCCGCGGTGCCATCCTCGGCCTCGTCCACCGCGTGCTTCTCGTGCTCCAGGATGTCCTTCAGGGCGGAGCGGATGGCTTTTTCGTCGTCGATGATCAGGATCTTGGCCATGGGAATGGATGCGGGCGTGAAGGTGCGGACTTGACCGGGAACCGGCGCTCCGGTGTGCAACGATGGTGCCGGAACGCGGTTCGGTGGCAACCCTCGGGGACCCGCTCGTCTAGAGGAAGGCTGTCCGGACGGTCCGGATGGCGCAACTTCAGTACAGCATGCATCCACGGTACGCCTTCCTTCTGCTCTTCGGATCGGTCATCGGCCCCCTGGCCCACGCCCAATGCGAGATCACTTGGGCCCATCTCAGCACGGCCTGTGACCTCGGCGGGGTCGGCAAGGTGATCGGGGCGGTGCATTGGACCGGGGGCACGCCCCCCTATTCGGTCGTCATCTCGGGTAACGATCTGTACATCACCATCCATGGCATCGGTGCGTCCCCGGTCTTCATTGACGAGACCATGGGCAATATCACAGACCTCGATGGTGCCACCGCCACGGTTTTTGACTCAGGCTCCTGCTTCGACGTTTCGCCCATGCAGAACCTGGGGAACTATACGGCCATCGCTTCCACCGGCGGCCTTTTCTCGCTCTCCCTGTCCGCCACCAACTGCGCTGCGGGCATTTTCTCCGCCAGCTTCGCCGACAACACGCTGCACGAGGCGAACATCTTCAACGAACCGCTCACCGGCTACACCTATATGCTGCGCAAGGACGGTGCGGTCCTCACCAGCGGCAGCCTCGCCTCGGTGCTGCAGTCCAACCCCGCCCGGCTGGTGTTCAGCGGGCTCACCTACGGGCAGTACGACCTGGAACTGGACCTCTCCACGGGCAGCGGGCAGACGGTTCAATATTGCCCGGCGGATCCGGTGTACAGCTTCTGTGTCCCCAAGGCCAATGACTGCCAGACGAACGTGAAGGTCAAGGTGGCGCTGGCCTCGGTGCTGGGCAGCGGTGGCCTCATGAGCGATGGGCTGCGCACGGCCGGGCTGTTGCCGTTGAGCGAACCCTACTCGGCGCTGGGCTACACTTACGTGGGCGCAGCCCCGGGGCTGACCACACCGGCTCCGCTACTGGCCGTCACCGGCAACGACGCCATCGTGGACTGGGTGGTGCTGGAGCTGCGCACCCCTGCGCCGCCGCACACCGTGGTCGCCTCGCGCCCGGCGCTCCTCCAGCGGGACGGCGATGTGGTGGACCTGGATGGCGACCCCTACGTGAGCTTCCCGGTGGTCGCCGGTTTTTACAAGATCGCGGTGCGGCACCGCAACCACCTGGGGTGCATGTCCGCCGTCAGCTACGGCCTGGACCCCAGTCCCTGCCGCGGCCCGAACCTCATGTTGCCCGCCACGAGCACGTACGGGACCAACGCGCGCAGGCAGATGACCGTGCCCGGTGTGACCGGGAGCCTGATGGGCCTCTGGCCCGGCGAGGCCACCGGCGATGGGGTGGTGAAGTACACCGGCGGCGGCAACGACCGGGACGCCATCCTCGGTGCCATCGGGGGCGGCACGCCCACCAACGCGGTGAACAACGTGTACGACCGCCGCGATGTGAACCTGGACGGGAGCATCAAGTACACCGGATCGAACAACGACCGCGACGTGATCCTGCAGACGATCGGGGGAACGGTGCCCACGGCGACACGAACGCAGCAACTGCCATGAGATCAACGCTCGTCCTTCTTGCCTGTTGGGCCATGCCCTTCACGCTGCGTGCACAGTGCCAGATCGGGTCGTTCACCCTTTCGGCCGATTGCTTTCAGCAAGGTCCTCTGGCGAACATCGAACTGTCCGGAGGCACACCGCCCTATCAGCTCCAGTTC
The DNA here is from genome assembly GCA_016715895.1 of Flavobacteriales bacterium. Lineage (NCBI taxonomy): Bacteria > Pseudomonadati > Bacteroidota > Flavobacteriia > Flavobacteriales > Flavobacteriales bacterium. The sequence continues at coordinate 1,220,102 of JADJXH010000004.1, forward strand.
ACGGGCATGAACGGGGCTTCGTGGACCACGCAGAGCTTCCAGAACGGACCCTTCAGCACGGGGTTGCCAACGTGGCCGGCCATATTGGAGCCGGACGTTTCGCTTGTGGTCACCGATGCGCTGGGGTGCACGGCGAGCTCGAGCGCTTACTACATCATGCACTTCAGCATGGCACCCAACGTCTGGTTCGAGAACGCATGCGGTGGCAATGCTGTGGATCTGCACTGGAACGGCAGGTTCAGCGTTGCGGGTGCACCGGGCCAAGAATCCCTCTGCGGGTTCGATAGCTACTTGGTCTTGGGCTCGCAAGGCTTCGAAATGACCGGCGGTCTGGCCAGCGATTGGTCCCAACCAGCACCCGACGTGTGGCGCTTCAACACACCGCTTCCTCATGGTGCTTCGTACTCGGTGTGGATCTGGTCCTCTTCGAATTCCAGCGGCTGTTACGATGGCAACAATGTGTTCTACTGCAACGATCCGGGAATCATCACGGTGCCGCAGAACCCAACGAACTGTGGCGTGTACTTTCGCATGCAGGCCGCGCTGGCCGGTGCACTGCCCGGTGGCACACTGATGACCGATGGGCTGCGCGCCGCCAACCTGATCCCGCTCACCGAACCGTATACCGCGCTCGGGTACCAATACGTCGGCATGCCAACGAACCCGGCCATCCCCCCCACCACGCTGGCCGTTACTGGCAACAATGCCGTGGTGGACTGGGTGGTTCTTGAGTTGCGAGCACAGAACGATCCGGGCACGGTGGTCTTTTCCAAAGCGGCCGTGATCCAGCGGGATGGCGATGTGGTGGAGGCGAACGGCACGTCGAACGAGTTGTATGCTCCCGTAGCTGCCGGTGTTTACCATGTCGCCATCCGCCATCGCAACCACCTCGGCATCATGACCGCGCAACCCTACTTCTTGAATCTCGATCCGACCTTCCTTGGCTGGCCGAATTTCAACTTCCGCAACACCTTCCTGCCGGTTCATGGCGTTGATGCGCGCAAGAACGTGGGTTCGGTATATGGCCTCTGGCCCGGCGAGGCCACCGGTGATGGGGTGGTGAAGTACACCGGCGGCGGCAACGACCGGGACGCCATCCTCGGTGCCATCGGGGGCGGCACGCCCACCAACGCGGTGAACAACGTGTACGACCGCCGCGATGTGAACCTGGACGGGAGCATCAAGTACACCGGATCGAACAACGACCGCGACGTGATCCTGCAGACGATCGGAGGTACGGTGCCGACGGCGGTGCGCACGCAGCAACTGCCCTAACGGTCGGTCCGATCCCAGGAGGTGCCCGGAAGCGGGACGGGGTCGTGCTCCCCGTCGATCATGGGGAATCCACCGGCCATCCAGCGCTGCTTGGCCGCTTCCAGGCGCTCCGGGCTGGTGGCCACGAAGTTCCAGTGGATGAAGCGCTCCTCGGGGAAGGGCTCGCCGCCGAAGAGGTATACCGTGCTGCCCGGCGCCAGCTGGAAGCTGCAGCGGGCGCTGTCCTTCGCCACCAGCAGCTGCCGAGGCCCGTGCGCCAGGCCGTCATCGGTCACCGTGCCTTCCAGGATGTACAGGCCGCTCTCACCGAACAGCTGTTCCCCGATGCGGATGGTGGCCCCTTCCGTGGTGCTCACCTCCAACAGATAGAGCGGGCTGTGCACCGGAACGGCCGAACGGTGCCCCATCACCTCGCCGGCGATCAGGCGGAAGCGAGCACCGTCCTGTTCCCAGCTCGGCAGGTCCTTCGCATCGATGTGATGGAAGGAGGGGGCGATGTCCTCCAGCTGCTTCGGCAGGGCCACCCAGATCTGCAGGCCGTGCATCCGCTTGTCGGTGTGGCGCAGTCGCTCCGGCGTGCGTTCGCTGTGGACGATGCCGCTGCCGGCCACCATCCAGTTCACCGCACCGGGGGTGATCTCCACGGCGGTGCCCAGGCTGTCGCGGTGCATCACCGTACCCTCGAAGAGGTAGGTGAGCGTGCTGAGCCCGATGTGCGGATGCGGCCCCACATCGAAGTTCTCGTGCTCGCTCATCGCCACCGGCCCCATGTGGTCGATGAAGATGAAGGGCCCCACCATGCGTTTGCTGTGGAAGGGAAGGAGACGGCCCACGAGGAAGTTGCCGAGGTCGCGGGGACGCTCAGGAATGACGAGGCCGATGTTGGACATGGTGCGGGTGTGGGTCCGAAGGTCGGCGATCCGTTCATCGATGCGCCGCGTCCGCCCTTCGTTCACCCGGTGCACAAGGTGGGGCTGGTCCTCAGTGGACCACGGCGATGCGTGCGCGCCGGATCCCATGAGCATCCTCCACCTCCACCAGGTGGTTCCCCGCAGGCAGGTGTCCGGTCCTAAGGCAGGCCGGACCGATGTGTTGCTGCAAGGCATCCAGCAGGATGCGGCCGTCCACCCCGCGCAAGCGCACCACGGCCGGGGCGCGGACCACGGGGATTTTCACCACATCATCCGCAGGAACAGGGTAGGCACCGACGGATACCGCCTGTCGCGCATGGACCGCGGTCGACGGGTTCGGCGCCACCAGCAGCACCCCCTTCATGCCCATGAAGCCGTGGGGTTCGCAGACGAAGTAGTAGGTGCCGGCGGTGTCGATGGCGAAGGTGCTGTCCTGACCGAGCACGGTTTGGAAGCCTCCGTTCGGGATGGCGAAGTTGAGCAGCCAGTCCGCCTCGCTCACCTGCAGCATGTTGTGCATCTGCTGCGTCTGGAACCGCACGCTGTCCCCCCCCACCATCACCAGGGTATCGGGTTGGAAGTAGTGGTCCAGCCCGCGGATGAGGTGCGCCGTCTGGGCGTGCGCGACCACGCCGAGCAGCAGGGCGGGGAGGGCCAGGGCGCGCACGGTGCAAAGGAACGGTGGGGCCGATGGTTTGGTGCATCCCGCCGTGGAAGCTAGGTTTGTCGACTTCCTTCGATACCATGAAGCACACGCTCCTCCTGGCGCTCGCGGTCGCACCCGCCGTCGCCCTGGCCCAGCCGCAGATGAACAACGCCGATTTTGAGACCTGGCAGAACCTGGGCACCGGCACCGAGGAGCCCACGGACTGGAGCTCGATCAAGACGAGCGATGGGGGCAGCCTCATCAATAGCTTCGCGCCGCAGGTGTGCTGGCGCAGCACGGACTTCCACAGCGGCAGCTATTCCGTACGGTTGAGGACCGTCAGCACCGCCTTTGGTCCGGCGAACGGGACGCTCACCTGCGGGCGGGTGCATGCGGAGTTCGACCTGGATAGCGGTTATGTGTTCACCGATGCGGCGGACGCGCAATGGAACCAGGTGATGACGAGCCGGCCGGACAGCCTGGTGGGCTGGTTCAAGGCCACGCCGCAACCGGGCGATGAGGGCAAGGTGGAGGCCATCCTGCACACCGGCGCGGGCCGCCTACCAGAGAACGGGACGCTGGCCAACTGGGTGGGTCGTGCCCGGTGGATCGCACCCACGGCCACGGTGAGCAGCTGGACCCGCTTCAGCGTGCCCTTCACCTATTACAATGGCGGCACCCCGAGCCACATCCTCATGGTGCTCACCAGCGGCGACAGCCTGGTGACCGTGGTGGACAGCGAGAGCCTGTACGACGACATCGCGCTGATCTACAACGTGACACCCACGCCCAGCGTGAGCAGCATCGCGCTGAACGGCACGGACCCCGGTCTGATCACCGTGAACTACAGCACCAGCGGTGTACCAACTGCTCCCACGCTATTCACCGCTCAGCTCAGCGACAGTAACGGCAGCTTTGCTAACCCGATAGTCCTAGGGTCGGTTGGTAGCCAGTCTGCAACCGGCACTATCAGCAATTGTCTCATCCCGGGCAACACGCCGCCGGGCACGGGCTACCGGATCCGGGTGGTGGCGTCCGGAACTCCGACCAGCGTGAACTACGCCCCCGTGAGCGTGCCGTTCACCATCACCGGCGGAGCCGTGGTGCGCGTGGCGGCCAAGGTCTTCCTCGACGGTCCGTATGTGAGCGGCACCCAGCTGATGAACGACAACCTGCGGAATCTGGGCATCATCCCCACCGTGGAGCCTTACACGGGCATCGGGTACACGCATGTGGGCGGCGGCGCGGAGACCACTTCGGCGCCTGTGCTGGCCGTCACCGGCAACAACGCCATCGTGGACTGGGTGGTGCTGGAGCTGCGCGACAAGAACAACAGCGCCACGGTGCTCCGGACGCGCAGCGCCCTGGTGCAGCGGGACGGCGATGTGGTGGATGTGGACGGCGTGTCGAGCGTGCCGTTCGCGGTGGCCGCGGACAACTACTTCGTGGCGGTGCGCCACCGCAACCACCTGGGATGCATGACGGCCACCAGCATCGCGTTGAGCGGTACGGCGGCCGCGGTGGACTTCACGAACAACGCCACGGCCACCTTCGGCACCAACGCCCGGCGGGTGAACGGTGCGCGCAGCACGCTGTGGACGGGCAACGCCCGGCGCGACAACGTGGTGAAGTACACGGGCAGCAACAACGACCGGGATGTGATCCTCACCGCGATCGGCGGCACGGTGCCCACGGCCACGGTGGCGGGCTATCGCACCGAGGACGTGAACCTGGACGGGACCACGAAATACGCCGGAGGAAGCAACGACCGCGACCTCATCCTGCAGGTGATCGGCGGCACGGTGCCCACGGCCACCAAGCTGGAGCAGTTGCCGTAGCCGGGCGGACGCTCAGTGCTGGAGCGGCCGCTTCTTGATCATGCCGCCGCGGGTGTCCTTCACGGGGCTCATCACCACGAAGGCGTTGGGATCGATCTTCTCGATCTCGGTGAGGATTTTGCTCAGCTCCAGGCGGGTGATCACGCAGTAGATGATCTCCGTGTCGAAGCTTTGGCCGTTCTTGCCGAAGCCGCGCCGTCCCGTGTAGACCGTGAGGCCGCGGCCCATCACCGTGCCGATCATGTGGCGCAGCTCCTCGTGGTGCGGGCTGATGATGGTGAGGCCGGTGTACTCCTCGATGCCTTCGATCACGAAGTCCACCGTCTTGCTCGCGGCGAGGTAGGTCACCATGGCGTACAGGGCCGTTTCCACCCCCAGCAGCCAGGCGGCCACACCGAAGATGATCACGTTGATCATCATGATGATGTCGCCGATGGTGGTGCCGAGCTTCCGGCTGAGCGCCAGGGCGAGCACTTCGGTGCCATCGATCACCGAGCCGCCGCGCACGGCCAGCCCGATGCCGGCACCGAGGAAGAAGCCGCCGAACACGGCCACCAGCAGCTTGTCGTGCGTCACGTCGGGGAAGTGCACCGTGGCGGTGACCAGGGCCAGGCCCGCGATGGCGGCGGTGGTCTTCAAGGCGAATTCGCGGCCGATGGTGCGGTAGGCCACCACCATGAAGGGGGCGTTCACCACCACGAGCAGCAGGGCCAGCGGCAGGCCGGTGAGGTTGACGGTGAGCAGGGCGATGCCGGTGGCACCGCCGTCGATGAAGGCGTTGGGGATCAGGAAGCCCTCCAGGCCGAAGGCGGCGCTGAAGATGCCCAGCGTCATGAACAGCACATCCTTCACCCGCCGGCGGAAGGCCACGCGCAGGGCGTGCAGTCGGCGGGCCCGGCGGTAGCGGCTCCGCTCGCTGCCCACGCTGGAGGGCACGGGCAGCTGGCGGATCAGGGTGTGGCGCGCTGAGGTCTTCACGGCACAAAAGGTAGTCCGTTCAGGACACGCCATGCGGCGCCCTCCTTCAGGGCGAACCGGCTCCAGGCGAGGGCGCGGATGCCACCTGCGGCCAGCACGCGGTCGATCGCCACCAGGCCGTACGCGATGTGGTCCACCCGGTGGGCGGGGAGCCCGGGCACCCGGCTGCGTGCGTCGCGGTCCATGCGCATCAACCCGTCCTTCAACTGCGCGAAGGCCAGGTCGTCGAAGCCAAGGGTGAGCGCCCCCGGAGGCCGTGTGCCACCCCGGGCCTGGGCGATCATGGTGGCCAGGCTGTCGAAGCTGCCCGCGCTGCCGACCAGGACATGGGGCTCGTGACGCTCGATGACGGCCCACAGCGGTTCCAGACGGTCGTCCAGGTGGGCGGCCAGCCGCAGCTCCTCCTCCCAGGTGGGCGGCTCGCTGAAGGGCACGCGTGCGCGCAGGCGGGTGACACCCAGTTCGAAGCTGCGTTTCCACATCAGGGCATGGCGGGTGGCCAGGATGAACTCGATACTGCCGCCACCGATATCCATCACCAGCATGGGCCGGTCGGTGAAGGGTACGGCCAGGCGCACGCCGTCCATGATCAGCTCCGCCTCGGTATCGCCGTCCACGACCTCCACGGTGAGGGAGACCTCGGCCTGCGCACGGCGCAGGAACTCCCCGCGGTTGCGGGCGTTCCGGAGCGCGGAGGTGCCGATGGCGCGGATGCGTTCCACCCCGAGCTCGCGTACCGTGGCCAGATGCGCACGCAGGGCGTCCAGTCCACGCTCCATCGCATCCTCCGCAAGGGTGCCATCCTCGATCCCACGGCCCAGGAACACCGGCAGTTCAGCCGAGCACAGCACGTTCAGGCCACTCTGCGGCGCGCTTGCGGCCACCAGCAGGTTGAAGGTGTTTGTGCCCAGGTCGAGCACCGCGATGGGCGGGTTGTTCATGCGACGTTCAGGTCAGGCGCATGGGCCCATGCTCACACGGGTACATGTTCAGATGGGCGCATGCCCACATGGGCACATGTTCTGATGGGCACATGCCCACATGGGCACATGTTCTGATGGGCACATGCCCACATGGGCACATGTTCTGATGGGCACATGCTCACATGTGCACATGGACTACCCTTTGTAGAACATCCAGCGGCCCATCTCGCGCCAGCTCACCTTCTTGCCGTACATGAGGATGCCGGTGCGGTAGATGCGGCCGGCGAGCCAGGTGGTGAACAGGAAGGTGCCCACGAGCAGCACCATGCTGAGCACGAGCTGCCAGGGGGTCTCCAGCACGCTGCCCATGGCCACACGCACCATCATCACCACGGGGCTGGTGAAGGGGATGATGGAGCCCCAGAACACCAGCGGGCTGCCGGGGTTGGTGATGGCCATCTGCGCGATGAAGATGGCCACGATCATGGGCAGGGTCACGGGGAACATGAATTGCTGCGTGTCGGTCTCGCTGTCCACCGCGCTGCCCACGGCGGCGAAGAGGGAGCTGTAGAGCAGGTATCCGGCCAGGAAGTAAAAGACGAACATGCCCAGCACGAAGGGGATGTTGAGGCGGCTGGCCACCTCCATCACCTTGTTGCGGTCGGGGGCCTGGGCGCCGGCCTCCTTCATCAGTTCGGCCTGCAGTTCGCCGGTCATCTGCTGTTCGGCCAGCACTTCGCGCGGGTCCAGGCGGTCCTTCATCAGCAGGGCGGTGCCTGCGGTCATCAGGGTGGCGGTGAGGGCGATCCAGATGGTGAACTGGGCCAGGCCGACCAGCGCGATGCCGATGATCTTGCCCATCATCAGCTGGAAGGGCTTCACGCTGCTGATGAGCACCTCCACGATGCGGTTGCTCTTCTCCTCCAGCACGCCGCGCATCACCTGCACGGCATAGAGGAAGACGAAGAAGAACATGATGTAGCCGAACCCGAAACCCACGGCGGCCAGCACCTGCTCGTAGCTCTCCTCACCGGCCTTGTCGATGTCGAAGAGCTGCACGTTCAGCGCGGTCTTGATGCGGGCGTAGGTGTCGGGGTCCACCTGGTTCACGCGAAGCTTCTCCCGTTCCAACGTGCGCTCCAGTTCGCTCTGCACCGTGCGCTGCACGTTCATGCTGGGCAGGTCCTTGTAGAAGAGCTGGATGGTGTTGGTCTCCAGGATGGCCTCGTTCACGTCGACCATCAGCGTGTAGGGCGAGGCTTTGAAGGCCGAGTCGCCCAGTTCGTCGTACGCATAGAAGAAGCGCACCTTGTCGGTGTCGCGCAGCTTGCCGGTCACCACGTGGGGCTTGTCCACCACCAGCACCAGGTGCTCGTCGCTCTCCTGCATGCCCAGATAGACCAGGCCCACCATGGTGCCGGCGATCAGCAGCGGGCCCAGGATGGTCATGATCAGGAAGCTCGGTTTCCGCACGCGGGTGATGAACTCGCGCCGGATGATGAGGAGGATCTTGTTCATGGCGTGGGGCGGTTCATTCGGTCATGTCGGCGGGCACGGCACCATGGGCGTGCACGGCGCGGATGAACACGTCGTGCATGCGCGGGATCTCCTCCTGCACGCCGTGCACCTCCACGGCGGGCAGCAGCTGGCGCAGGACGTGGTTCACGGTGGAGTCGTGCAGCAGGCGCACGCGGGCCGTGCTGTACTCCTCGCCCTCGGTGTGTTCCAGCAGCTCGCCGGTGAAGGAGAGGGCGTTGGCGAAGGCGACCTTGTTGCCGGTGTGCTCGATGCGGTAGGTGCGTGTGGCGAACTGCCGGCGGATGTCGCGCACGCGTCCGTCCAGCACCTTGCGGCTGCGGTCGATGAGGGCGATGTGGTCGCAGAGCTCCTCCACGCTGCCCATGTTGTGGGTGCTCAGCATCACGGTGGTGCCCTCGCCGCGCAGGCGCAGGATCTCCTGGCGGACGAGCTCGGCGTTGATGGGGTCGAAGCCGCTGAAGGGCTCGTCGAGGATGAGGAGCTTGGGTGCGTGCAGCACCGTGCTCACGAACTGCACCTTCTGGGCCATGCCCTTGCTGAGCTCCTCCACCTTCTTGTTCCACCAGGCGGTCATCTCCCAGCGCTCGAACCATTCCTTGAGCCGCTTTCGGGCCTCGGCCTTGTGCAGGCCTTTGAGCTGGGCGAGGTAGAGGGCCTGTTCGCCCACCTTCATCTTCTTGTACAGGCCGCGCTCCTCGGGCAGGTACCCGATGTGGGTCACATCCGCCTGGGTCATGGGCCGGCCCTCCAACAGCACCTGTCCCGAATCCGGCGCGGTGATGCGGGTGATGATGCGGATGAGCGAGGTCTTGCCCGCTCCATTGGGGCCCAGCAATCCGAAGATGCCGCCGGTGGGCACGGTGAGGGAGACGTCGTCCAGCGCGGTATGGGCGCCGTAGCGCTTCACGATGTGCTCACAGGTCAGCATGGGTCGTGCGCCGGGGTTGGGTACGGCGACGAAGATAGCCGGGCCGTTCAGCGCGGACCGGGCGGCCCATGGAGACGGGCGGCCGCTCGTGGATCAGGTGGTGGCCATGGCGCGGCGCAGTTCACGCATGGTGAGCATGCGCTGTTGCACCGGGTCCCACACCTTCAGCCGCAGGCACTTCACCACGTCCCACGGCCAGAGGCTGGTGGTCTTGGCGTGCTGCAGCTCGGGGATCGCGGCATGCACCTCGGGCAGGCGGTAGAAGGGGATGCGCGGGTTGAGGTGGTGGATGTGGTGGTAGCCGATGTTGGCCAGGAACCAGCGCATCACCGGGCTCATCTTCATGTGGCTGCTGCTGTCCAGCGCGGCGCTGGCGTACGTCCAGCCCTCCTTGTCGGCGAAGGTGACGCCCGGGAAATTATGCTGGGCGTAGAACAGGTAGGCGCCCAGGCTCAGCACCAGCAGGAAGGGGAGCATGAAGCCGAAGAGGAAGCCGCTCCAGCCGGTGAAGAGCACCAGCACCACGGCGAAGGCCACATGCAGGATCAGCGCGATGATGCTGTCCCAGTGGCGGCCCGTGTTGTTCACCAGGCTGCGGATGCACATGCCGTAGAGGAACATGAAGATGTAACCGAAGGCGATGGTGAGCGGGTGCCGGATGAAGAGGTAGACACGCTGCTCGAACTTCGAGCTTGAGAGGAACTTTTCCGTGGTGACCACCGGGTAGCTGCCGATGCTGCTCGTGTAGAGCTTGCTGTTGTGGGCGTGGTGGTAGTTGTGGCTGCGCTCCCAGATGCTCACGGGGGCGAGCATGAACAGGCCGAAGAGGGTGAAGAAGCCCTTGGCCAGATGGGACTTCTGCAGGATGGCGTGGTGCAGGTAGTCGTGATAGATCACGAACAGCCGGCCGAGGGTGAGGGCCACGAGCAGGCTGCCGAGCGCCCGGCTCCACCAGGGGTCGGTGCCGAACACCACCGTATAGCCTGCGGCCAGCACCACCAGGCTCGTGAACACATGCCACCAGCTCTTCCACCGGATCTCGTGTGCGAAGGGGCGGGTGGCCAGGATGAGGTCCTTTCCGTCGCGCATGGGAACAAAAATAGCCCTCCGGGGCGAGTTGCCGTCGGTCGATCGTCAGTCGGCCGGCCGCTTGTGTTTCCAACGGCGGTGGGACCAGAGCCAGATGGCGGGCCTGCGGCGGATGTCCTGCTCCAGCCGGCGGGTGTGGGCATCGCTGATGAAGCCCTCCGGGGTGGCCCCGGGGTCGGGCACCAGGTCCTCGAAGCGCATCACGTAGCGGCCCCGGGCCTCCCGGTCGATCCCGCAGTACACCACCGGCCGCCCCAGCTTCTGGGCGATCTTCTCCGTACCCCAGAACACCGGGGTGTCCTGGTTCAGGAAGGTGGTCCAATAGGCGCGTTCGGGCGGGGGGGTCTGGTCGGCGATGAAGGCCGTGGCGGTCACCTGGTGCCGGTCCCGCACCATGCACTTCAAGGTGTCGGACATGGGGTAAAGCCCGTTCCCGAGCCGGGTGCGCATGTGCACGATCAAGCGGTCGAAATGCGGGTTCTGCAAGGGATGGTAGATCACGTTCAGGCGGTGCAGGCCGATCTGGCTGAAGCGCGCACCACCCAGTTCCCAGTTGCCCCAGTGGCCCATCACGATGATGATGCTCCGCCCCGCCTCGTGGTGCCGCCGCAGCACCTCCTCGCCCTCGGTGCGCACCAGCCGGTTCACCTGCTCCGGGGTGATGGTCAGGGTCTTCAGGGTCTCCAGCGTCAGGTCGCAGAACCAGCGGTAGAAATCGCGCTCGATGCGGGCCCGGGCGGTTCCATCCAGTTCGGGGAAGCTGTTGCGCAGGTTGGTGCGCACCACGGCGCGCCGATAGCGCAACAGGTGGAAGAGCAGCACAAAGACGCCGTCGCTCAGCAGGTAGAGCAGGGGCATGGGCAGCCACGCCACGGCGTAGATCAGCGGCAGTGCCAGGTAGTAGCCGAGGGCGCCCACGGTGCGAAGATCGGTGCGGGTGGCTGCGGTCGTGGCAACCCTCGGCTATCTTGGCGTCTTCAGGACATCATGCATCGTCTGATTCTGCTTGCTGCGTTGGCGACCCCTGGTCTGGCCCGCGCCGTCACGATCGTCGCGGGTTCTGTTCACCAGCCCACCTGCGGCAGCCCGAGCGGTTCCATCGATGTCTGGGTCTATGGGGGAACGGCCCCATACAGCTACGCCTGGAGCGACGGTCCCACCACCGAGGACCGCACCGGTCTGACGGCCGGTACCTACACGTTGACCGTGACGGATGCGTTGATGGACACCGATACGGAGGTGTTCACGCTCGTCGATCAGCCTGATCTGGGGTGGATCGCAGAGTCCTACCAGATCGATGGCGTGCCCTACCTGCCCTGCCCGGGCCAGGCGAACGGGCGCATCACGCTGCCCTTGTACGCGAACCCGCTCAGCAGCTGGTATGAAGGGTACCCTGGTGTACCGCCCTACTCGGTATACCTGGCCGTGAACGGCGATCCGGTGTTCGAGGCGGGTACGGATGCGGCCGGCAATCCTTGGTATGACGGGCTTGCGGTGGGGGATGAAGTGGAGATCCAGGTCTGGGACAGCGACGGCTGTCAGGGATATGGCAACAGCACCATCCAGGGGCCCGTGCCGGGCGCCGCGGTGTTGGACCATGTGGTGGATGCCTGTGCGGGCGGGGCCAACGGGGTGGCCGTGTTCCAGGTCGATCCCCAGGCAGGTGGCTATCTCGGTCGATTGCGGATCTACGACCAGCAAATGAACCTGTTGGTGGATGAAGCTTTGGGACAGAGCCCGATGCAGGTGACCGGCCTGGCACCTGGGACCTACATACCGGAGATCGTGTACACGATCAACCCGCTGAACTGTCCGGGTGAGCTCCTGCCATCGTTCGTGGTGGGCGACCTGGGCCCCAACTGCGGCCTGCTTTCCGGCAGCCTCTTCATCGACAACGACCAGGATTGCCTGCAGGATGGAAGTGAGGTGGGCGTGCCGTACCGGGTGTTGGAGGTGCAGCCGGGTCCGGAGTACGCCATTACGGACCACGATGGACGGTTCGCGCGCAACCTGCCCAACGGAGCGTACACCGTGCTCCCCCAGGGGACCGGTGTGGACCTGGTCCCCCTCTGCCCGGCCGTTCAGCCGGTCCCCTTCACCGTGGCCACCGATACGGTGTCGCTGGACCTGGCGGACAGCAGCCTGGTGTCCCTTGATGTGGAGGCCTATTCGTGGGCCGGTGCCGCGCGACCCGGCTTCGTGCATCTCGTGCACCTGTCCGCCCGCAACCACAGTACGCAGCTCGCCGGCCCGCTCACCCTGGTCCTGACCCATGATCCGGTGATGACCTTTGTTTCCGCCGTGCCGCCTCCATCCACCGTGAACGGGAACGTGCTGGAGTGGTCGGTGCCCTCGCTCGCCGCCCTGAGCTGGTTCAGCGCGAGCGTGCAGCTGCAGGTACCGCCCGACCCGCTGTTGATCGGGCAGCCCTACACGCATCAAGTGACGGTGGATCAGCAGGTGCCGGATGCCGATCCGGCCAACGATGCCGATGTGGTCGCGGACATCATCACCGGAAGCTACGACCCGAACGACAAGGCGGCCTTCACCAGCTCGGGCACCAGCGAGCAGCACTACCTGATCGACGCGGACACGCACATCGACTACCGCATCCGCTTCCAGAACACCGGCACCGACACGGCCTTCACCGTGGTCATCACGGACACGATCGACGCGTCGCTCGATCTATCGACCTTCGTGCAGGGCCTGGCGTCGCACCCGTTCTCGGTGAGCTTCAAGCCGCATCGGGTGGTGGAGTGGCGCTTCGCGAACATCCTGCTGCCGGACAGCGGCACCAACGAGCCGGCCAGCCACGGCCTGGTCACCTTCCGCATCACGCCCCATCTGCCTGTGACGCCCGGCACGGAACTGCGCAACAACGCGGACATCTTCTTCGACTTCAATCCGCCCATACGCACCAACGATGCGTTGCTGGTGGCGGAGTTCAGCACCGGTCTTCCGGCCGCGATGGAGGAGGCCCTCGGGGTGTTCCCGGTGCCGGCCGACGAGCGCATCACCGTGGTCCCGCCATTGGGGCGGGTCGTGGCCCAGCTGCAGGTGATCGCGGCGGATGGCCGGACGGTGATGCAGGGCGGTCCATCCCCTGAGGTGGACGTCCGCGCCTTGCGGCCCGGGGCCTATGTGGTGATGGTGCGCACGACGGATGGAGGGCTCTGGCGCACCCGGTTCAGCAAGCGGTGACCACCCGGTCGATCCGACCTCAATACTTCACCCAGCGCACCTGCCCGACGCGGCCGTCGGCTGAACGCACGCGCGCCAGATAGAGCCCCGGGGGAAGCGTGGACACATCCACCATCATGGGCATGCCGGATGACGTTCCGGCCGGGAGCGGCATCCGCCGACCCTGCACGTCCACCACCTCCACCGCCACGGGCACACCACCCTCCACGTTCAGGTACACGGTACCCTCGGCCGGGTTGGGGAAGACGCTGGCGTGAAGGCCATTGCGTTCCTCGAGCCCGGTGGACGTGTTCAGGTCGAAGCCGATGTCCTGCCAGGTGGTGCTGGTGGTGTTGCCCGTCACATCGGTGGGGTTCAGCGAATACAGCTTCCGGTCGGTGTTGGTGGTGCCGTAACAGCCGAAGTTGGTCGTGGTGCTGTTGGTGAAGTGGATGTCCACGATCAGGGTCTGTGCGGGGTCGAAGAGGAAGGGCGTTTGCATGGGGATCACGAACCAGTCGCCCGTGGTGCCCGGCGGGATGTCGAAGGTGGCGAGCTGGAGCACGGTGTCCAGCCCGGTGAAGAAGGTGTTGCCCCCGCTGAACGTGGTGGCCGTGGTCTGACCCATGCGCACGAGCAGGGCGCCGAGGGTGTTGCCATTGGCCACGCCGGTGGTGCCGTAGCGGTAGTAGAGCCGGGTGATCTCGCCCGCCACGGCGTTCGTGAGGTCGCCGGGCAGGTAGAGGCTTTGGGTGTGCGGAGCGGTGCCCACGTTACCCAGCAGGAAGGTGCTGTTGCTGGTGCCACAGCACTTCTGCACGGCTTGGGCGTGCGCGTGGATGAGGCTGGCTGCGGCGAGGGCCAGGGTCAGGGTCCGGAGCATCGGCAGGAGGGTTGTTCCGCCAAGGTAGCGGATCCCGCACGCGTGCTTCGGGCCCCGGGCCGGCTCAGAGCTTCTTGATCTCCTTCTCGGTGACCCACTTGTCGCCGAAAAGGCTGTTGTCGAACTTGATGTGGTACTTGTTCTCGCCCACCTCGATCACGGTGGCGGGCTCGGGCACCATGCCGTACTCCACCTCCACCTTGTCGCCCACCTTGAACTTGGTGAGCGCGCCGGACGGAGCTTCGGTGGCGCCGCCCTTGAGGCGGTCGGGGCCCACCCACTCGTTGAAGGTCTCGCTCCAGCCATCATAGCTCACGAAGTACTGGCCGTCCTTCACCTCCAGCACCTTGCCCGGATACCAGGCGCCGGCGGATTCGATCTGCACCTTGTCGCCGGCCCGCTGGGCGATGGCGCCGAGGCTGGACAGCAGGAAGAGGAGGGGAAGCAGGGTACGCATGGGATGGAGGCTGTTCGGGTTACGAGGTCCTAATGTAGTGTGGGGCCGGGCGCACAGGACAAGCGTCATGCCAAAGCCCGGAAAGCGCGCCTTACTTTGTTGACATGGCCGAACGGAACGGGTTCCACGCGCTGGCGGTGGAGGCGGGCGAGCTGGCCGGCTTCGCCGGACGCTTCTTCCGCAACGCCTTCCACGCGCGGTTCGAGTGGCGTGAACTGATGCGGCAGGCCGCGATCAACGGCTATCAGTCCCTGCCGTTGGTGGGCATCACGGCCTTCATCATGGGGCTGGTGCTCACCGTGCAGAGCCGGCCCACGCTGGCGCGCTTCGGGGCGGAGAGCATGCTGCCGGCCATGGTGGCCATCAGCGTGGTGCGCGAGATCGCCCCGGTGATCACCGCGCTGATCTGCGCGGGCAAGATCGGCAGCAGCATGGGGGCCGAGCTGGGCAGCATGAAGGTCACCGAGCAGATCGACGCCATGGAGGTGAGCGGCACCAACCCCTTCCGCTACCTGGCGGTCACCCGCATCTGGAGCACCACGCTGATGCTGCCGGTGCTGGTGGTGCTGGCGGACGCCATCGCCATCTGGGCCAGCTGGGTGGGCGTCAACATCCGCGACACGGTGAGCTGGCCGCTGTTCTACCGCCAGGTGTTCGATTCGCTCGAGTACGGCGACTTCCTGCCCGCCTTCGCCAAGAGCTACCTCTTCGGCTTCGCCATCGGGGTCGTGGGTTGCTTCAAGGGCTTCACCACGGCCAAGGGCACCGAGGGGGTGGGCCGCAGCGCGCACAGCGCGGTGGTGGTGGCCAGCCTGCTCATCTTCATCCTGGACCTCATCGCCGTGCAGATCACCGACCTGCTCGGGCTCACCTGATGGCCGCCACCGACACCCCGCCCGCCGCCGAGCGCGTGATCGCCGTGCGCGACCTGCAGGTCGCCTTCGGCGCCAACAAGGTGCTGCGCGGCTTCGACCTCGACCTGTTCCGTGGCGAGAACGTGATGGTGCTCGGCAAGAGCGGCAGCGGCAAGAGCGTGCTCATCAAGTGCATCGTGCGGCTCCTGATCCCCGATGCCGGCCGCATCGAGGTCCTCGGACAGGATGTGCTGGCGCTCGACCAGGAGCAGCTGGACCACCTGCGCGTGCGCATCGGATTCCTGTTCCAGAGCAGCGCGCTGTACGACAGCATGACGGTGCAGGAGAACCTGGAGTTCCCGCTCCGGCGCCACTGGCTGGCCACCTCGCGCGCGGCCACCGAGGCGTTGGTGGACGAGGTGCTCACCGCCGTGGGCCTGGCGCACACCCGCGCCATGTACCCCAGCGAGCTCAGCGGCGGCATGAAGCGGCGCATCGGCCTGGCACGCACCCTCATCCTCAAGCCGGAGATCGTGCTCTACGATGAGCCCACCACCGGCCTGGACCCGATCACCGGGCGCGAGATCGTGGAGCTCATCCTGCAGCTCCAGCGGCAGTACAACACCAGCAGCATCATCATCTCGCACGACCTCAACGTGGCCAAGCTCGCCGCCAACCGCATCGCGCTGTTGCACGAGGGCCGCAACCGCGTCGAGGGTTCATACACCGACTTCCTGGCCAGCGACGATCCCGTCGTCAAGGAGTTCTTCATCTTCATGTGAGCCATGCCCAGAACCTCCGAACAGTCCCTTCGTCTTGGTCTATTCGTTCTTGCCGGCACCGCGGTGCTCGTCATCGGCCTCTACCTGCTGGGCAGCAAGCGCGACCTGTTCAGCCGCACCATCACGGTGGAGGCCGTGTTCCAGCAGGTGGGCGGTCTGCGGCCGGGCAACAACGTGCGCTACATGGGCATCAACGTGGGCACGGTGAAGGACATCGCCATCACCAGTGACACCACGGTGCGCGTTCGCCTGGCGATCCGTGAGGAGGCGGCCGGGCACATCCGCAGCAACGCCGTGGCCACCGTGGGCACCGACGGCCTCATGGGCAACCGGCTGGTGAACCTGGCACCAGGGGAGGGGGAGGGTGCCCCGCTGGCGGAGGATGTCGTGCTGCCGAGCAGCGTGCCGCTGGACACCGACCTGATGCTGCGCACGTTGGACCGCACCAACGCCAACCTGGCCGCCATCACCGACGATGTGCGGGAGCTGGCCGCCCGCCTCAACACCAAGGGCAACGCGGTGGACCTGCTGGCGGACACGGTGCTGGCGCACGACCTGGGCGCCGCGCTGCGCGAGATCCGCATCGCGGCCGGGCATGCGCGCGCGGCCACCGCGGGCATCGACGCGCTGATGGGCGACGTGCGCGAGGGCAAGGGCGTGCTCGGCACCCTGGTGGGCGACCCGGCCAGCGAACAGCAGGTGCGGGGCCTGCTGGGCAACCTGCGGCAGGTGAGCGACTCCCTGCATGCGGCCACCGAGGGCATCAACCGCTTCGCGGAGGCGTTGAACACACCCGGCGGCATGGCGCACACCTTGACCGCCGACACGCTGCTGACGCTCGACCTGAGGCGGACGCTTTCACGCCTGGACACCGGTTCGGCCCTGCTCAACGAGGACCTGCGGGCGCTGCAGCGCAACTGGTTCTTCCGCGGCTACTTCAAGGACAAGGAGAAGGTGCTGAAGCGCGGCACGCGGACGAGGCCGTGAGGACAGCACCTGTTGTGCGCAAGCCTATGGCAACTGCGCATGGCGGACGGCCGTTGGAACCGTCCCACCGATGTTCTGCAGGATAAGGTCGCGGTCGTTGCTCCCACCGGTATAGCGGACCAGTCCGTTGAGGTTCAGGTCTTCCTGTCCGTACTGCCCGGTAAGGGTCGCGGTCGGCACGGTACCTCCGATGGCGTTGAGGACGAGGTCGCGGTCGTTGCCGATCCCGGTGTACTTCACTTGTCCGTCACCGTTGAGGTCACCTGCCCAAAGCACCAGGGTGTTACCGATCGGTTTGCGGGCGTTGGATCCATAGGTGGGCGTGGTGGCCTGGGTCAGATCGATCGAGGTCGAGGAGGGGCCCAAAGCCAGCGGGCCAAGGGTCATCACAGGCAGATGGTTCCGATGGCAGACGGCCACGTGATACTGCCCCGGTGAGCCCGGAATGGCCAGCTCACTGACGCCGTCCAAGGCGACCACGTCGCCATCACGTTGCAGCAAAGCAGGTACCCGGCTCACCACGATCGCCGGGTCGGAGTCCTCGCGTAGCTCCACAAGCAGCCAATCCACGATGGCATTCACCCCGGTGATGGTCAATACGCCTGGGGGCAGCGTGGCTCCGGCAGCGTAGGTGGGGGGGAGACCAAGTGAGGAGTACGGTTCGCTCTGGGGGAAGGCGGCCAGGCCACGGAGCACATCCAACATGGCACCGCTGCCGGTGTTGTACGGGCCCTCCAACCACACCTTCAGGGAAAGGCGGATCAGGTCACCACTGCAGGTGCAATCCGCGCGTACCACATCGTTCGGGGTTGCGGGGTCCCCATCGTCACAGGCAGCACCGGGCGTGCAATTCGCAGGCGTGAACGCGATGCCATAGTAGAAGGCCTGGCCGGTGGCTTGGTACAGCAGTTCCTCGGGGCTGCCTGCTCCCAGATCGGTCCACTTGACCAGCTTGGAGGGAGCGTTGTGGACCCCGTAGATGACCGGGACGGTATCGTTGAAGTCCACCGCGATCCGGACCAGCCAGTTGCTCGGGGCACAGAACAGGTCATAGGGGTTGGTCCAGACGCTGCCGTTCCACACCATTTTCCGAACACGGTTGGTGCCATAGACAGCGTAGGCCGTGTTCCCGTCCGGGCTGAACTGGACGTCCAACGCATTGGGTACGGGGAACAACGAAGTGGCCGAAGTGGGTGCCGTGGGGGAGCCCTGACCGATCTGCAGCACGCCGTCCGTGCCGGAGTTCGTGCAGGAGTATAGTTGACCGTTGTCGAACCGGAGGCCCCTGGATTCGATCGGGTTGATGACCTGCTGGGTTCCGGGCCCGAACAGGCAGACACCGCTCGATTGCGATCCGGTCCACACATGGCTGTCGTCCACCGCGATCTGCGTCATGGTCTCAGCACTGAACAGCGCATTGGTCGCGTACTCCCGGGTGCAGTTACCGCTTGCATCCATGCGGCCCACCACCCTGGGGACCTGGGCGGAGGAGGTGGAGGTGAGACTTGTGGGGTAGGCCACCGTGGAGGCAAAACCCGTGAAGAAGAGGGCATCTCCGGATGGGGAGCGGGCCAACTGGGAACCCGTGGTCCAGTTCATGGTGCCGACCACGGCGTGCTGCCCTGTGCTCGGCACTTGGAACGTGGCAGTGGGTGTTCCGTCCTTGGCGAACTCCCGGATCAAATAAGGCCCCCCGCTCAGGGAGCCGGTCGTGTATTCAAGGACCGCGATGCGGCCTGGGGTGAAGGACTGGCCTCCGACGATAGTGGCGAGGGTCAGACCCAGGACAGGAGCGAAATACCGCAGGTTCCTGATCATGGGAACAGGTGCTAGGTGATGCCTTGTTGAAGGTTAGACGTGCGGATGGGACAGGGTTGCCACCTTCCTGATGCACGAACGGCGCCCCGAAGGACGCCGTTCGCAGGCCACAGGACCGATGCCGGTCACCGCAGGCCCGGGACCCGTTCGGCTTACGCCTTGGTGAACCGCACCGTACGTCGCTGACCGTTCTGGTCGAGCACCAGCACGTAGGTGCCGGGGTCCAGCCGGCTCACGTCCACCCGCTGAAGGGCCGGGCCGCGGAACCGGCCACCGAGCATGGCCCGCCCGGCCAGATCGGTGATGCGCCAGTCCGCCGCGTAGGCTTCCACGAAGAGGTCCTGCACGCAGGGGTTCGGATAGGCCTGCACGGGAAGGGTGCCGCGTTCGCTCAAGCCCACATCGCCCGGCGCGAAGACCAGCACGGTGCTCCCGTCATCGATCACGATGGGATGAAGCGGTGCCGTGTTCCAAAGGGTGAGCTCGTCCTCGGTGCTGGCCACCTTCGCCAGGTTTCCGAAGATGCCCAGCGGGGTGATGGCCGTTCCATGCCCCGAATAGGTCCACGTCACCGTCCCGGGACCATCGCTGTCCTCGTAAGTGTCGGTCTGGCTCTGGCCGAAGGACATGGGGAATGAGAGGATGCGCTTCGGGTCGATGTAGTAGTTCGGATCGGACGGTACATCGGTGGCCACCACCTCCAACACATTGATGTCGATGGTGAGGTACATGTGGTCGGTGCCCACACCGGTCACGGTCTGCACCCAGGCCCAGTTGGCCGAGGGGTACATGGCGGCGAAGGGCGTGTTGCCCGCGTTGGTGAAATCCAGTGTGCCGATGGGCTGCAGGGTCACGCTGCTCAGGTCCCAGGTCTGGTTCGCGCCGTCCGAGGGCTCGGTGGCCGACCCGGGGCTGGTCACCACGTACATGTCCAGCTGAACGCCGCCCGGCTCGACAAGGGCGGAGACCAGCGTGGGTTGGGCTTGGACGGAGAGGACGGGAAGTAGAAGGAATGCGAGAGTAATGTGTTTCATCAGGTTGTGTTTATTCGTGAAAGGTCGGTCATGGTACATGCATCGGGCAAGCCGGAAGACCGGAGTTCTTCACCGGGTCGTGGTGGTGGACGTCTCAGCCCGTTGCACCGGCGCTGCCAGGATCAGGCCGGGGGGCTCGGGCCAGCTGAAGGCACCGTAGCCGACCTCGGGGTCCCTGAAGCGGGAACGGCGCCCCTGTGGACGCCGTTCACCATCTGTTCCGTGATCCGAGGGGTCCTCGGCCTTATTCGGCCAGCACCAGCACGGTGTTGCGGCTCACCTCCACCACGCCGCCCTTCACGGCGAAGGTCTTCTCGCCCTTGTCCGTGCGAAGCTTCACCTCACCGGCCTTTAGCACGGTGATCAGCGGGGCGTGGTTCTCCAGGAAGCCCATGCTGCCATCCACGCCGGGCACGCCCACGTAGCTGGCCTCGCCCTTGAAGAGCTCCTTGTCGGGGGTGATGATCTCGACTCTCATGTGCTCATGTGCTCATGGGCCCATGTGCACATGTGCACATGGCCACATGGTTCCTCAGGCTTTCGCGGCTTCGGCCAGCATCTTCTTGCCGGCGGCGATCACGTCCTCGATGTTGCCCTTCAGGTTGAAGGCGGCCTCGGGGTACTCGTCCATCTGGCCGTCCAGGATCATGTTGAAGCCCTTGATGGTCTCCTCGATGGGCACCATCACGCCCTTGAGGCCGGTGAACTGCTCGGCCACGAAGAAGGGCTGGCTCAGGAAGCGCTGCACCTTGCGGGCGCGGAACACGCTGAGCTTGTCGTCCTCGCTCAGTTCGTCCATGCCCAGGATGGCGATGATGTCCTGCAGTTCCTTGTAGCGCTGGAGGATGGCCTTCACACGCTGGGCGCAGGTGTAGTGCTCCTCGCCCACGATGGCGGGGGTGAGGATGCGGCTGGTGCTGTCCAGGGGGTCCACCGAGGGGTAGATGCCCAGCTCGGCGATCTTGCGGCTCAGCACCGTGGTGGCGTCGAGGTGGGCGAAGGTGGTGGCGGGGGCGGGGTCGGTGAGGTCATCCGCCGGCACGTACACGGCCTGCACGCTGGTGATGGAGCCGCGCTTGGTGGAGGTGATGCGCTCCTGCATGGCGCCCATCTCGGTGGCCAGGGTGGGCTGGTAACCCACGGCGCTCGGCATCCGGCCCAGCAGGGCGGACACCTCGGAACCCGCCTGCGTGAAGCGGAAGATGTTGTCCACGAAGAAGAGGATGTCGCGGCCGCCGCTCTGCTCGTCGCCATCGCGGAAGTACTCCGCCAGGGTCAGTCCGCTCAGGGCCACGCGGGCGCGGGCGCCGGGCGGCTCGTTCATCTGGCCGAAGATGAAGGTGGCCTGGCTGGTGGCGAGGTCGTCGTAGTTCACCTTGCTCAGGTCCCAGCCGCCCTCCTCCATGCTGTGCTTGAAGCCTTCGCCGTACTTGATGATGCCGGCCTCGATCATCTCGCGGAGCAGGTCGTTGCCCTCGCGGGTGCGCTCGCCCACGCCGGCGAACACGCTGTAGCCGCTGTAGCCCTTGGCGATGTTGTTGATCAGCTCCTGGATCAGCACGGTCTTGCCCACGCCGGCACCACCGAACAGGCCGATCTTGCCGCCCTTGGCGTAGGGCTCGATGAGGTCGATCACCTTGATGCCGGTGAACAGCACCTCGGTGCTGGTGGTGAGCTCCTCGAACTTGGGCGCCTCGCGGTGGATGGGGTAGGTCTTGCCGGTGTTCACCTCCTTCATGCCGTCGATGGCCGCGCCGGTGACGTTGAACAGGCGGCCCTTGATGGCGTCGCCCACGGGCATGCTGATCGGCTGGCCCTGGCCGTGCACCTCGGCGCCGCGGTTGAGGCCATCGGTGCTCTCCATGCTGATGGCGCGCACGGTGTCCTCACCGATCAGCTGCTGGGTCTCCAGCACCAGGATGGTACCGTCCGGGCGGGTGATGTGCAGCGCGTCGTAGATGTTGGGCAGCGAGCTGGCGCCTTCGAAGCGCACGTCGACCACCGGTCCGATGACCTGGACGACCTTTCCGATGTGCTTGGCCATGAGGGGGTTGAGCGGTTGGGAGGGCGATGCCTCCGATTTGCGGCCGCGAAGGTAGGGCTTCCCCCCGGAAGCACCAATGGACGTTCTCAACAGGTGTTGGCGGGGGGATGCGCCGGGCCGTTCCTTCCCCCCTTCCGACCTTCGCCCCCGATGCAGGTGCATACAGACCTCGAGCGGTTCCTGGGCGTGGAACGCCCGGTGCTCACCACGGGCACCTTCGATGGCGTCCATCAAGGTCACCGCGTGATCCTCGACCGCCTCAACCAGGTGGCGCGGCGCGAAGCGGGCAGCTCGGTGCTCTTCACCTTCCACCCGCACCCGCGGATGGTGCTCTTCCCCACGGACAACGACCTGAAGCTGCTGAGCACCCAGAAGGAGAAGATCGCCCTGTTGGAGGCCGCCGGGGTGGACCACCTGCTGGTGATCCCCTTCAGCCGGGCCTTCAGCCGCCTGAAGGCCTTGGAGTACGTGCGCGATGTGCTGGTGGAGGCCATCGGGGTGCACGCCCTCGTGATCGGCCACGACCACCGTTTCGGGCGCAACCGCGAGGGCGACATCCACCTGCTTCGGCAGTTGGGTGAGGTCTACGACTTCCAGGTGGAGGAGATCCCCGCGCACGAGGTGGACCACGTGCAGGTGAGCAGCACCAAGGTGCGGCAGGCCTTGCTGGAAGGGGATGTGCGCACGGCGGCCAGCCTCCTGGGCTACGCCTACACCCTGGGCGGGGTGGTGGTGAAGGGCGACCAGCGCGGCCGCGGCATCGGCTTCCCCACGGCCAACCTGGGCCTGGTGGACCCCTTCAAGCTGGTGCCGGCCAACGGGGTGTATGCCATCACGGCCACCGTGCGCGGCCGGCGGTTCGAGGGCATGCTGAACATCGGCGTGCGCCCCACCGCGGTGCGCGAGGGAGAGCGCACCATCGAGGCCCACCTGTTCGGGTTGGACCAGGAGGTGTACGGCGAACCGATGGAGCTGCAACTGCACGCCCGCCTGCGTGACGAACGCACGTTCCCCGGCCTCGATGCGTTGAAGGAACAGCTTCACCGCGACCGCGAGGCCGCCCAGGCGGCGCTGAACACCCTGCCTGCGTCATAGCTCGAGCATGCCCATGTCCGCCATCCCCGCCATGCATCGCCGCATCCCGCCCGCCGGCCGATGGGCGCGTGTCGCCCGCTTCGTTCTTCGCTCCTGTCTGTTGTTCCTTGTTCCTTGTTCCTTCCCGTCGGCCGCCCACGCCCAGCCGCTGCCCCAGTCCACGCTGGACACGGTGCGCACCTACCGCAGCCTTGAGCGCGCCCTGGCCGAGCCCATGCAGGTCCACCGCCTGGACCTCAGCAAGCAGAAGCTCAAGGCCGTGCCCGAGGAGCTGCGGCGATTGCCCAACCTCAACGCCCTGGACCTGGGTCGCAACAAGCTGAAGGAGCTGCCCCCGTGGTTCACCGACCTGGCCAACCTGCAGGAGCTCACCCTGAGCGGCAACAAGCTGGTGGACTTCCCCGAGGTGATCTGCGGGCTGCGCCACCTGAAGCGGCTGGACATGAGCCGCAACGCGCTCACCGGTCTGCCGGCCTGCCTGGGGCGCCTCCAGGAGCTCAGCAGCCTCGACCTGTGGAGCAACGACCTGGCCACCTTCCCCGAGGAGCTCGAAGGGCTGGAGGCCCTGCGCTACGTGGACCTGCGGGTGATCCAGTTCAGCCCCAAGGAGATGGAGCGCATCGCCGAGCTGTGGCCGCGGGCCAAGATCCAGTTCAGCGCGCCGTGCAACTGCGGCATGTGAGCGAGCGGCGCCCATGAGCCCCTTCACCTGGAGCCTGCTCGAAGCCGTCGCGGCCTGCGGCAACCTCGCCTACACGGTGCTCATGCTCTACGAGCGGCGCATCGGCTGGCTCTTCGGCATCGCGGCTTCCGCCTTGGGCATCGCACTCTTCCTCCATCAGCAGGTGTTCGCACAGGTGGCGCTGAACGCCGTCTACGTGGGCATGGGGCTTTACGGCTGGTGGTCGTGGGGCCGCGGACAGGGCGCCGAACTGCCGATCGTCCGGCGCGGGGGACGCTTCCACGCACGGGCCATCGGCACAGGCTTGCTGGGCACCCTGGTCCTGGCGCTGCTGCTGCGCCTGCTCCCCGGGGCGCAGCACGTGGCACTGGATGGCTTCGCCACGGCCTTCAGCCTGCTCGCCACCTGGATGCTGGCGCGCAAAGTGCTGGAGAACTGGGCCTACTGGATCGTGGCGGATGCCGTGGCCATCGCGCTGTACGCCATGCTGGGCCTGTGGTGGTACGTGGGCCTCTATGCGATCTACGTGGTGCTGTCCGCTTCGGCGCTCCGCCGTTGGCACCGGCAATGGCGGGCGGCACAGGGTCCCTGAACCAGCGGCGGGATCAGTCGGCCCCGTGGCCGGGCACAGGCGGCAGCAGGTCGCCATGCGCGCGGCGGAGCGGCCGTTCGTAGAACGTGACGGTGAGCAGCAGGAAGAACAGCAGGTACATGCTGTCCTCCAGCGGGATGGTGCCGATGCGGATGCCGAGGTTCTCCGCATCGTTGTACCACACCACCGGTTCATCGAGCAGCGTGCCGGTGAGCACCCCGTTCACCAGGATGAAGGGGACCAGGTTCACCGCGTAGGCCAGCAGGAAACGGCCGAGATAGGGGCTGCGCAGCACGAACACGTGGACGGTGAGCAGGGCCGCGGTGCACAGGAAGGTGATCGCCGTGTAGATGCGGTCGATGTACAGGCCGCCGACGAGGGTGAGCACTCCGATGAGGATGATCGCCAGCGGCCGGGCCACCGTCCCCAGCACATCGCGGCGCACGAAATAGCGCATCACCTCGTAGATGAAGGTGCAGGAGTAGGGGACCACCAGGAAGAAGAGCCACTCCTCGATGGGCAGGCCGGCGATGTGCGGCCCGGTGAGGTAGCGCGGGTTGAAGCCCCACACGCCGGTGGCGGTGAAGATGGCATCCCACGCAATGAAGGTGGCGGCCATCACGGCGGTGCCGGTGAACAGGCCGGGCCACTTGCGCCAGTAGCGCACACGCGGTTCGAAGCTGCGCAGCAGCGGGAAGCTCAGCGTGAACAGGTCGAGGGCCAGGTACGTGTACGCCTCGCGGCCCTGCAGCGCACCGATGCCGATGATGCCGGCGAAGAAGAAGAGCTGCGCGCCGAGTACCACCTGGGCCAGCGGGTTCGTGCGCTTCACGGGCAGGGTGAAGTAGGCGGCGAAGAAGATCGCGCTCACCACCCCCCACGCCACGTAGTTGCGCATGGGCACCACCCCGCCGTCCCAATTCCAGAAGCCCAGCTGCATGGCCACGGGTTCGATCACCAGGTCCACGCCCACCATCACCAGGGAGGCCACGGCGATGCGGGCCCAGGTGGGCAGGGCCACACCGGCGATCAGCGGCCCGATGCAGAGCACCAGCAGCAGCCAGTTCACGCCGATCATCAAGGGCGTATCCCAGAGCTTCAGGCCCAACGCATCGCCGTAGTGGTAGTGGCCGAAGATGATCCCCGTGCGCACGCCGGCCATCTCCACCAGGAAGCCGAGCACCAGCACGCCGGCCGCAAAGGCGAGGGTGAGCGCATCAGGTCGCGTGTGCAGCAGCAGCAGCAGGGCGATGATGAGCAGGGTCACCGGTGTGAGCGGCACGAGGTGTTCGGCCCACGGGCTGGCCAGTCCCGCCAGGCCCACGGATTGGAGCACCACGATGATGAAGGTGGCGCGAGGAAGGGTGAACAGGTGGAGCAGCCGGTCCATCACGCGGGGGCGATCGTTGCGGTGGCGATGCGGGCGCTCAGCAGGCTCAGCGGGATCCCCCCGCCGGGATGCACGCTGCCGCCGCAGAAGTGCAGGCCGCGCACCCTCGGGTGGTCGTTGGGGTGGCGCAGGAAGGCCGCCCACGGGCTGTTGCTGCTCGTGCCGTAGATCGACCCCTGATGGCTGAAGGTGGCCGCTTCGATCCCCGCCGGGTCCAGCACCTCCTCCACGGCGATCAGCGGCGCCGGGTCCACCCCCAGGGTGCCCTGCACCTTGGCCAGCACGGTGCGCCGCGCGTGGGCCACGAGGGCCTCGCGGTCCTGGCCGACATACCGTGGCGCATTGATCATCACGAACCAGTTCTCGCACCCGGGTGGCGCGTCCTGCGGGTCCTCCTTGCTGGTGATGTTGATGTAGACCGTGGGGTCGTCGCCCAGGTCCAGCGTGTCGAACAGGTGGTGGAACTCGGTGCGGTGGTCGCGGCTGAACAGGATGTTGTGCAGGCCCAGTTCGGGGAACTTGCGCGTGATGCCCCAGTAGAAGACCAGCGCCGAACTGCTGCGCTCCTGCCGCAAGGTGCGCTCCGGGGCGGGCAGGTCCGGCATCAGCCTTCGGTAGGCCGGTTCCACATCCATGTTGCAGAGCACCACGTCGGCGTCCACGTCAGTACCGTTCACACGTACGCCCGCCACCCGGCGTCGATCGGAGCTGAAGCGGATCCGCTCCACGGGCGCGTTGACGTGATAGCGCACCCCGAGCGCTTCGCCCAGGGCGTGCAGGGCGGTCACGATGCGGCGCATGCCGCCCACGGCGTGGTAGGCTCCGTGGCCATGCTCCAGCCCGGGGATCATCCGCATGATGCCCGGTGTCCGGTACGGATCGCTGCCGTTGTAGGTGGCGTAGCGGTCGAAGAGCTGCACGGCCTTGGGGTGCTTCAGGGCCTGTTCGTTCACGTGGTGCAGGCTTCCGAACAGTTCCTGCGGACGCGCCGCCAGGAGCGCCTGTGACACGCCGCCTTTCCACAGGGTGCTCCATCGATGCAGGGAGTGCTCCAGAAAGGTGCGGCCCGTGCGGTCGAGCAGGGTGGATGCGCGGTGCAGGTACGCCCGAGTGGCTGCGCGGGGCACGCCCAGCACGCGCTCCAGTTCCTCCGCGAGGCGCTCCGGATCGCTCCAGCCGGTCACGCGGGTGCCGTCCTCCCACCAATAGCGGAAGGCGACCTCCAGCCGGCGATGGCTGAAGTGCGGGGCCATGGGCCGGCCGGCGAGCGTGAAGAGCTCCTCCACCAGATGGGGCATGGTGAAGAGCGAAGGGCCCTTGTCGAAGCGGTAGCCGCCGAGCTGGAGTTCCGCCAACTTGCCACCGGGTGTGCCGGCGGCTTCAAAGGCATCCACGCGATAGCCCTTCACCGCAAGCCGCACGGCGGCGGCCAGCCCGGCCACGCCGGTGCCGACCACGATGGCGCGCGCAGGCTTCCCCATGGGCGCAAAGGAACGAACGGGCCCCCGCAGCGGTTCGCGGAGGCCCGTTCGTCGTGCGGTGTGATCAGCGCTTGGTGAACGGCGCGGGTCGCCAGCGTCCATCGGTGCCCACGCTCAGCCAGTACGCGCCCGGGGCCAGGTCGTGCACATCGATGCGTTGACGGTCACCGGCGGCGGCAGTGTGGTCCTTCACCACGCGTCCCGCGCCATCGGTGATGCGCAGCACGGCACCTGCGTCCACGGGTGCAGGCAGGGTCACATCCACCGACGCGTCGGCAGGCACGGGAAAGAGACCCGGCATCGGTCGATCGTCATCCGGCAGCCCCACGCTGAGGTCGGTGATGGCCACGTGCGCGTGCACCATCGCGAAGTCGCCGCCCATCACCAGCGCGTTGCCCAGCACGGCCACCGCATGCACCGGGGCCTCCAGCCAGATCATGGGCTCGGCCGCGTCGGGTGTGCCGAGGAAGCGGCCGATGTGGGTGCCGTCGGTCAGCATCTGGTACAGGCTGAACACACCGCCGAAGTAGATCGCACCGGCATGATGCGCCAGGCTGCTGATGTAGGTGGGGCCCACGCCGGCGGGCATGTACGTGTCGTGGTTCGGAAGAAGCTCCTCCCAGGTGGTGGAGCCCGGTGCCAGCCTTGCCAGACCATATGTGGGTACGATGTTGGCCCAAAGATCACCGGCGGCGTAAAGGGTGTCGTTCACGCTCAGCAGCGCACGCACCGGCGCATCCAGTCCGATGGCGAGGTTCTGCCAGTCGCCGCTGCCGATGGTGGCGCAGCGCACCAGCACAGGCTCGATGGGGGACTCCAACGTGGTGAACGCACCGCCGACCACCAGCTGCCCGTTGTGCGTGGCCAGGGCCATCACCGTGGCATCGAAGGGGCTGCCCACCTGCTCCCAATAACCGTTCACGAGCCGCTTCACCACGTCATCCGTGCCCGCAAAGCCACTGGCCTCGCCTGCGGCGTGCAGCACGCCGTTGTGGACGTGCAGCGCATGCGTGCGCGGGGCCATGCCGGGGAACAGGTTGGCGTAGGACCAGGTGCTTCCGTTCCAGATGGCCAGGTCGGCCTGCTCGTTCTCGAAGGTGCCGCCCAGGTAGATGAGCCCGTTGTGTTCGATCGCGCACGCGGCCGCTCCGCTCACGCCGTTCCCCAGGGCACTGTAGCTGCTGCCGTTCCAAAGGGCCACGCGCGTGGCGGCGGTGCCACCGGCCGTGGTGAAGGCACCGGCCACCAGCAGGTCGCCGGTGCCCAGCGCGAGCAGGGCCGTCACGCTGCTGTCCGTGCCCGTGCCCAGGGTGTTCCAGGGGATGCTCGGCGGATAGCCCGGCTGGATCCAGGCCAGTTCATCGGCGGTGAATCCGTGGTCCGTGGCCCAGCCGGCGATGGGCGTGCCCAGGGTCGGCGATCGCAGCAGGTCGGCCACATAGGCCAGTTCCGCTTCGGCATCGATGTGTTCGGCGAGCGCGCGGTGCCCGCTCTCGATCATCAACTGGCCCACCGCGCATGCGGTGTGGTGCGGGTCGATGAACACCGGGTTGCGGTAGGGCAGCACATGGTTCTGCGGAAAGGTGCGGCCTTCGGCGTACACGCTCAGTGCGTCCAGGAGGCGATGGCGCTGGTCCGCCTGCGCGGCGGAAAGGCCTTCGGGCGAGCGGGTCAGCAGGTGTTCACGCACCAGGCGCAGGTGGGTGGCGATGCGGTCCGCTTCACTGCGGAAGGACACTGTGGCCGCTCCGCCCGCCGGTGAGGGGTCCATCGTCGCCCATTGGCGGTTCACTTCCATCAGGTGTGCGTACAGCGGTGCGCTTCGTTGCGGGGCCAGCTGTGCGTGCAGTGCAAGCGTGCCCAGCAGGAAGATCGGGAGTATGGTGGTCCTGTTCATGGTCGTTCGTCTTGGTCCGTGTTGTCCAATAGAGGGGACGCGCCATGGCATCGCTGCCTGCCCGGTGATGGACCGTTACTTTCACGGCGGATGGAGCTCGTGCGCATCGCCATCGTGGGGCCGGAGAGCAGCGGCAAGACGACGCTGTGTGAAGCGCTGATGCACCATTTCTTCGCCGGTCATGTGACCGAAGGAGCCCGCGAATACCTCGAGGAGCTCGGCCGGCCCTACACCGAGGACGACGTGCTGGAGATGGCCCGTGGTCAGGCGCAGATGCATCAGGATGCACCACTCTTCGCGGCGGAGCACTGGGAAGCGACGGGTGGTGCCGATGGCCTGGGCACCGCGCCGGTGGAACCCGTCTTCTTCGACACCGACACGGTGAACTTCGTCATCTGGTCGCGCGAGAAGTACGGGCGCGTGCATCCGACGATCGAACACCTGGTGGGCGAGGTGCACTACGACTGGCGTCTGCTGTGCCGGCCGGACATCCCCTGGGAGCCCGATCCGCTCCGCGAGAACTCGCATGACCGCGACCGGCTGTTCGAGGTGTGGATGAACGAGCTGCGATCGAGAGGTCTGCCCTTCACGGTGATCGAGGGCGATCGCGCACAGCGGATGGATGTGGCCACCCTGGTGGTGGATGACCTGCTGCGGCGTGCGCGGCGTTGACCCGGTATCTTCGACGGCGCATGGCTTCAGGCAAGCTCGACCTTGGTCCCCTGCGCCGCTCGCTCAGCGCGCTGCGGAAAGTGACCCGCATGGACCTGGAGGACGATGTGGTCCGCGATGCGGCCGTCAAGCGTTTCGAATTCACGTACGAGATGTCGTGGAAGATGATGCGCCGACACCTGCAATGGGCCGGTGCGCAGGACCTGGACTACGTGCCCCGTCGTGAGCTGTTCCGCCTCGCCGCGCGCGCCTCGCTCATCGACGACCCGACCCGGTGGTTCGCCTATCACGAGGCCCGCAACCTCACCAGCCATACCTACGATGAGGTCAGCGCGCGCAAGGTGACCGCGTTGCTCGGCGCCTTCGTGAAGGATACGGCCACGCTCATGCGGAGACTGAAGGAGCATCATGCTTGATCTGCATCCCGATCATCGCGCCGAGGTGCGGCGCATCCTGGCCGAGCGAGTGCCGGGTGCGAAAGCCTGGGCCTTCGGTTCGCGCGCGAAGGGCACGGCACGGCGCTTCAGCGACCTCGACCTGGCCATCGACGCCGGGTCCGAACTGGATCTGGCCACCCTCGCCGATCTGCGCCATGCCTTCCAGGAGAGCGACCTGCCGATGAGCGTGGACCTGCTGGACCTGCGGGCGGTGCGGCCACCGTTCAGGCGGCGCGTCCAGCAGGAACAGGTGCCCATCTGAAGGCTTGGACCACCGGTCGTGCGTACGACCTTACCTTCGCACCGTCGTGCAACGGGGTGCCCCGCCTTCGGGTGGGTGCTGAGATCAGACCCGATGAACCTGCGCAGGTAATGCTGCGAAGGGATCCAGCCCGGAAAGGGGCTTCTCCGCGCCACGACACGCATACCCGGAGAAGCCCATGCACCTCGTCCGCACCTTCTTGCTCTGCGCCACGTTCGCACCGCTGATCACATCGGCCCAGGCGACCGTGCGCGGCACCCTCACCGATGACCAGGGCCAGCCGCTCCCGGGAGCCACCGTGGTGGTCGGTGCCGACCAGCGCTTCGGAACGAGCGCTGATGCACAGGGCCGCTACGTGCTCACCGGCCTGCGCGCAGGACCGGTGCGCTTGCTGTTCGCCCACCTCGGCTTCGCCTCGGTGGACACGGTGCTCACCTTGGACGAAGGCGAGCAGCCCCTGGACCTGGTGCTTGGTCCGCAGGCCCGCCTGCTGCGCGGTGCCGAAGTGGTGGCGATACGCGCCGGTGAGCGCGCCCCGGTGGCCCAGAGCACGCTGACGCGCGACGAGATCCAGCGCATGAACACCGGCGTGGACCTGCCCATCCTGCTCGACCTGCAGCCCAGCGTGGTCACCACCACGGACGCGGGCACGGGCATCGGCTACACCGGCCTGCGCGTGCGCGGCACCGACCCCACGCGCATCAACGTCACCGTCAACGGCGTGCCCATCAACGACGCCGAAAGCCAGGCCGTGTTCTGGGTGAACATGCCCGACCTGGCGAGCAGCGCGCAGGACGTGCAGCTGCAGCGCGGCGTGGGCACCAGCACCAACGGTCCCGGCGCGTTCGGGGCCAGCATCAACCTGCGCACCACCACCGTGAGCGAACGGCCCTTCGGCGAGGTCAGCGCCTTCGGCGGATCGTTCAACACACGCCGGTTCACCGCCCGCGCCGGCACGGGTACCTCCGCCGCCGGCCTCAGCCTCGATGCCCGCCTCAGCCACATCGCCAGCGATGGCTACATCGATCGCGCCACCGCCGACCTCAAGAGCTACTTCGTGCAGGGCGCCTGGGTCGGGAGGAAGCGCAGCCTCCGCTTCATCACCTTCGGCGGGCGCGAGGTCACCTACCAGGCCTGGGCCGGCGTGCCGCGCGAGGTCATCGACACCAACAGGACCTACAACCCTTACACGTACGAGAACGAGGTGGACGACTACCGCCAGACCCACGTCCAGCTGCTCTTCGATCAACAGCTCGGTCAGCGCACCACCATCAACCTCACCGGCTTCCGCGTGGATGGTCGCGGCTTCTTCGAGAGCTTCGAGGACGAGGCGGACCTCGGCTTCTTCGGCATCGGCGACCCGGTGATCGGCGGCGACACGCTCACCAACGGCGACCTGGTGCAACGGCGCTGGCTGGACAACACGCTGCTGGGTGTCAACGCCTCGCTGACGCACACCTTCCGCGCGCACCAGCTCATCGTGGGCGGCAGCTATGCCGACTACCGCGGCGACCATTTCGGCGAGGTCAACTGGGCACGGTTCGCCGGAGGCACCGACATCGGCGACCGCTACTACAGCAACGATGCGCGCAAGCGCGACGCGAACGCCTTCGCGAAGCTCACGTACAGCCTCGGCGACCGCGTGCAGCTGCATGGCGATGTGCAGCTGCGCCAGGTGAACTACGCCTTCCTGGGCTTCGACGACGAGCTGGACAACGTGACGCAGCGCGCCGCCTTCACCTTCTTCAACCCGAAGGCCGGCGTGGACTGGCGCGTGCATGAGGGCGGGCGCTTGTATGCCAGTGTGGCCATCGCCCACCGCGAGCCCAACCGCGACGACTTCACCGAGACCACCCCCGAAAGCCGCCCCACGCACGAGAAGCTCGTCGACACCGAAGCGGGCTACGAGCGCCGCAGCGGCCGCATGGCCTTTGGCCTGAACGCCTACTACATGGACTACACCGACCAGCTGGTGCTCACCGGCGAATTGAACGATGTGGGCGCCGCGCTGCGCACCAACGTGCCGCGGAGCTACCGCGCCGGCCTGGAGCTCACCTGGGCCGCACAGCCCCTTCGCTGGCTGCTGTGGAAGGGCAACGCCACCTGGAGCCGCAACCGCATCCTCGATCTTGTGGAATACGTGGATGACTGGGACACCGGTGGCCAGCAGGCCGTGCGCTACACCGAAACGCCCATCGCCTTCAGCCCGGAGTGGATCGCGGGCAGCGAACTCGCCTTCACCCTGTGGAACCACACGGACCGCGGCCGCGCGGACATCGCGTGGGTGACCAAGTTCGTGGGCGAGCAGTTCCTGGACAACAGCGGCAGCGCGACGCGCAAGCTCGATGCCTATCTCGTGAACGACATGCGCGTCAACGCATCCCTGCACAAGCTCTTCGGCATCCCGATGGTGGAGGTGAACCTCACCGTGCGCAACGTCCTCAACGAGGTGTATGAGAGCAACGGCTGGAGCTACAGCTTCATCGAGGGCGGTGCGCGCCGCGAGCTCGTCGGCCTCTTTCCCCAAGCCCCGATCCATGTGCTGGGCGGGGTGACGGTGCGGTGGTGAGCGGACGGCGGCAGGAAGCTGGTGGCCGGAAGCTGGAGGCTCGGAGCTTGAGGCGAGCGCCTTCCTTGGTCGGCCAGGCTGTACCGTTCGCTGGACATGGGGTGAAACGAGGCTCCAGCGGCGGTCACTCGCCCGCGTTTGCAACACGGGCGACGAGCATGCCATCACTATCCATCAATTCTTGTCACTAGCCCGCGTTTGTAACGCGGGCGGCATAATAAACCCACCCTTTGTC
The DNA here is from genome assembly GCA_016715895.1 of Flavobacteriales bacterium. Lineage (NCBI taxonomy): Bacteria > Pseudomonadati > Bacteroidota > Flavobacteriia > Flavobacteriales > Flavobacteriales bacterium. Next base: position 1,253,580 of record JADJXH010000004.1, read on the forward strand.
CACCATTGGCTACGTCCGTGACATCGGCCATTGCAACGTTGGCCGGAGCGCACCTATCTTCATATCAGAGAGGATGGTTCCACCAATGGCAATAGCGGTTGTTCGGAACGCGCTGCAAGCACGGCGCAATGCAGCGCCCGCGTTGCAAACGCGGGCGAGTCTGGACTGTCGGGTCCGCATGCATTTAGCGATGGAGACGTACAGATCGGCCCTGAGTATTGTGGTGGTATCCGTTGGTTGCATGTTTCCGACCTTGACCCTGAAAGCCCAGTTCAAGGCATTGCCAGATTCAGCTGTTATCTGGAATTTCCGGATGTACGACACTTGGCAAGGGTTGTTCGATTGGAGAAGAACCTACTTGTTGCCAGGAGCTGTTCCGGACACGACGATAAATGGCCAGGACCATCGGTCATTGACTTGGTACTGGGACACTGGAACATGGCCTGGGGAATTTGGGGGAGGGCTACGGGAGAGTGGATCAGGCCAAGTGTTCTACTATCATCCGAATACGGATCAAGAGCATCTCTTATACGATTTTGACGTTGCTGTGGGCGACTCAGTGCTTGGGGTTTGGATCGCTGGCACTGATCCTGCCAATGGCTTCACGACCACCATGTACGTGACCGGGGTCGATACGATCATTCTAGGCGGCCAAGCAAGAAAAAGGGTTGGTATTCAGAACATTGGTGTGATGGGTGGACCGACAGGGTATTGGTGGATACAAGGAATTGGAGGGTCGGCCGGATTATTGGAAACTGCTGGAGAGCCGACATTAGATGTGGTATATGGACTCGAATGTGTGAGCAGCAACGATACGGTGTGGTGGTCCTGGGGGCCTGTGGGGGCACCCGGGACTTGCTCTCCCAACGGTGTGCCTGAGCACGAGGCCTTCCCGGTGGTTGTGGGCCCGAACCCAGGAACGGGCCGGTACACCTTGTACGGCTCGACGCTTCCAGCCCAGATGATGGTACTGGATCCCCAAGGCCGGGAAGTGCTGAGGACCGGTGCGCACAACATCGACCTTAGCGCTCATCCACCTGGCATGTACACGGTGGTGGTAACTACCGATCAAGGACGGCTGGCGGTGCGCTTGATGCACGATCCACATTAGCGGAGAAGGCGTCAAGGGAGACTACCCTCAAGCCCCGATCCGTGTGCTGGGCGGGGTGACGGTGCGGTGGTGAGCGGCCCGATCATGAGCATGGTAACCAAGGTTATCATGGACCTTGGGCCCTGCCGCCCTACGTTTGTTCACCCAACGACCCCGGCCATGCGCACCAGAACCCTTTTCGTCGCCGCCTCCCTGGCGCCTGCCCTGCTCAGCGCCCAGAGCTTCGATGCCACCATCCTCAGCTACGAGGGCCTCGATCGCACCTGCGATGGAAGCATCACTCCGGTGCTGCGCATCCAGAACACGGGCGGGGAAACGATGACGAGCTGCGACATCGACATCCTGCGGAACGGGCTCGCGGACAACACCTTCAACTGGGTGCTGGCGGTGCCCGCGCTCACTGGCGAGGTGCGCAAACCTGCGCTGCCGACGATCAATGGCCTGCAGCCCGGCGATGAGCTGGAGTTCCGGATCACCACCGTGAACACGCAACCCGATGAGGTGTCAACGGGCAACGTGATCACCCGCACGGTGCAGGGCGAGAGCGTGGAGGGCGACAGCTACCGCGTGCTGGTGGAGGTGCGCACCGATGGCGATCCGCAGGAGACCACCTGGAGCCTGAAGGACGCCACGGGCATGGCCGTGGCCACGGGCGGACCGTACACGAGCGCCGAGGCCGTGGAGCGCAGTTGGGTGGACCTGGATCCCGCCGCGTGCTATGCGCTGCGCGTGGATGACAGCGGAGGCAACGGCATGGACGCACGGGCGCTGCCCGGCTACGTGAAGGTGATCGCCCTGGGCGAGACGCTGATCGACCTGGATGGGGCTTCGTTCACCAGCAGCTACGACGATGCCGTGCGCACCGGCGCGGACGGCTGCGCGGTGACGCAACTGACCAACGCCGACGATGCCACCCCGAGCTGCGGCACGCAGGTCTTCCTCAATGGCACCAGCAGCATCCAGGCCCGCGCCGTGCCCGGCGCCACGCACTACCAGTTCCAGTTCAGCTACGGCACCTACCTGCGGCGCATCGCCTCCAGCACGCCCACGTTGACCTTGAACCCCTGGGCCACCCTGCCGCTGAAGCCGGGCCGCGTCTACACCGTGGAGGTGCGCGTGAGCTTCGACGGTGGTGCCACCTACTGCCCCTTCGGCCCGTCGTGCACCATCCGCACGCGCTACCCGCTCGCGGCATCCCGGGACATGGAACTCGCCGATGGACCGGACGGGTCGGGCTTCAGCCTGTTCCCCAACCCCGCGGAGGGTGCGGTGGTGACCCTGGTCCCGGTGGGCATCGATGGCTCCGCACAGGTGGAGCTGATCGACCTGACGGGCCGTGTCCTTTCCCAGCGCACGTTGATGGTGACGGACGCTGTGCCCCTGTCCTTGGAGCTGGACGAGGTCACCGGGTCCGGGCTGTACCTGGTGCGGTTGACAGCGGGCGGCACCTCGTGGGTGGAGCGATTGATGGTGCGCTGAGCAGCCTCAGGCGCGCTCCACGAAGTACATCCGCAGGTCGCCCTTGCCCTTGGCGTGCACCAGCCCGCGTGCCTCGAAGCGCAGGCCGGGCGTGTCCTTCACCAGCTCGTAGGTGGTGGCGCTGATGTTCACCCGGCCGGGTTCGCCGCTGCTCTCCATGCGGGCCGCGGTGTTCACCGTGTCGCCCCAGATGTCGTAGGCGAACTTGCGCACGCCGACGATGCCGGCGATCACCGGACCGCTGTGCAGCCCGATGCGCATCTCGAAGGCAGGCTTGCCGGCGCGCAGCCGTTCCGTGCGGCGCTGCGCGATGTGGTCGCGCATGTCCAGCGCGGCCAGCACGATGTCCGCAGCGCTTGAGGCCTGGGGGTCGGGCAGCCCGGCGGCGGCCATGTAGGCGTCGCCGATGGTCTTGATCTTCTCCACGTGGTACTTCCCCACGATGGCGTCGAGCCCCTTGAAGCACGCGTCGATCTCGTCCACGAGCTCTGTGGCGCTGAGCTGCTCGCTGAGCTGGGTGAAGCCCTTGAAATCCGTGAACAGCACCGTGGCGTTGGCGTAGGTGCGCGCCTCAGCGCGGCCCTTGGCCTTCAGTTCGGCGGCCACCTCCACCGGCAGGATGTTGTGCAGCAGCTCGTCGCTACGCTCCTTTTCGTGCTCGATGGCCTTCTTGGAGCGCTGGGTGTAGCGCAGGCGATTGAGCAGGGCACCGGCGATCACTAGGGCCAGCAGGATGCCGGCGATGAGCATACCCCTGCGACCGCGCTCATCGGCCATGCGGCGGTCGAAGGCCAGCTGCTGCTCAAAGGTCTCCTTCACCCGGGCCAGGCTGTCGGCGATCTGCTGCTGCTCGAAGTCGCGCACCAGTTCCAACCGCAGCACCTCCCGGCCGTTGTTCACCTTGTCCAGCGTATCGTCGAGCGACAGGAACGACCGCTGGGCCTCGTACGCCCCGCGGTAGTCGCCGGTGAGCGCGAGGGCCCGCATCACGCAATCGGTGCATTCCTTGCGCTGGGCGAGCAGGCCCAGGCTGTCGGCCAGGGCCAGGCCCTGCCGGCAGGCCCGCAGGGCTTCGGCGGACCGGCCTTCCGCCAGGTAGGCCTCGCCTGAGTAGTAGAAGTTGCGGCTCAGCGGGTCCTTGGCATCGAGCTCGATGAACACGGTGCGGGCCGTATCGAAGTGGGCGTGCGCTTCGGCGCTGCGTCCCATCCGCGTGAGCACCTGGCCCAGGTTGTTGTGCGCCTTGCCCCGGTCCATCCGGCTGCCCAGGTCGCGGTAGATGGCGATGGCCTCCTGCAGCTCCCGCACCGCCTTTTCACGCTGCCCGAGGTCGCTGTGCGTGGTGCCGATGCTCACCAAGGCACTGGCGCGGCCCTTCGCGTTGCCGAGTTCGTTGTACAGCGCCGCGCTCCGTTCGTAGTTCTCCAACGCCTTGTCGAACTCGTTCAACCGCTTGTACGTGTTGCCGATGTTGTTGTAGGTGCTGGCCACACCCGCCGTGTTGCCCAGGTCCTGGTCGATGCGCAGGCTCTGGTGGAGCAGCTCCAGCGCGCGGGGCAGGTCGCCGAGGTCCTTGTAGACCGTGCTCATGTTGCTCAGCGCGGCGGCCGTGCGCCCGGGGTCCTTCGACGAGCGGGCCACCTCCAGAGCGCGGTTGAAATGGTCGAGCGCCGCCGGCAGGTCGCTGCGGAGCTTGTAGCCCACGGCCAGCGTGTTGTAAGCGGTGTAGAGCGCCCTGGGTGCTCCGCCGCGACGGGCCAGGTCCAACTGCATCCGCGCCAGCGCGATCCCGCTGTCCGGCTGTTCAAAGACCGCCTTCCACGACAGGCTGGCGATGGCCGTCAGGCGGGCGCTGTCCGGGAGCGCCTCGTTGCGCCACACCTTCCAGAGCGAGTCGGTCTGGGGACGCACGGAGCCCGCCACGAGGCAGAACAGGATCAGCAGGACGTGGCGCATGGAGCGCGGGAAGTTAGAGCGGTGTGAAGGAAGGTCATTCCACTTTGGGCAGCGTTCCTTGTCCGCATGTTGTCCTATGTTCGGACCAACACCACCACATCATGGTACGCGCACTCCACCTGCTGATCGCCGGCCTCATCGTCATCCAGCTCCACGCCCAGTTCGATGCCCTGCCGGATGCGGACGCCGGCTGGACCGTCTCCTTCTGGGTCGGCCCGGGGTATCCGCATGAAGGCTACCACTACACGTATGATGCGGTCTCTCCGGATACCGTGTACAACGGAACGGTCTATAAGAAGCTGCTGCTCGCCACCTCCATCGACGGGTCCATCTACCCTGCGGTGTATGGCGGGGCGCTGTACGACAACGAACTGGGCCAGGTGAGCTACTGGGCGCCTGGCGCTGCCGATCCGGTGCTGCTCTACGACTTTGATGTGATGCCCGGCGACACCCTGTACGATGTTCATGGACTGTATCCGCATGATGTGCGTGTCTTCGCGGTGGATACGGTGACGATCAATGTCACGGAGAGACGGAGGGTGGAGCTGGAGTGCCTCGGCATGACGGGCCCCACGGGGATCCACTGGATCCAGGGCATCGGCTGCACCCAGGGCCTGCTTCAGATGGCGGTGTGCGGCAGCGTTTCCGGCTTGGGCGAGCTGGTGTGCATGACCGCGAGCGACACGGTGCAGTGGGGCCCGAACGTCGGCGGAGTGGGCGATTGCGCGCTCGCCCTGGGGATGGACGACGCGCCGCAGGCGTCATTGGCACTGACGGCGTACCCGGTGCCGGCGGAGGAGCAGCTGTTCGTGAAGGGGGCGAGGGCTGGTGCGCAGCTTGAGGTGTTCGGGCCGGATGGCCGCATCGCCCTGGCATCCACCGCGCCCCAAGGACCGTTGGACATCGGTGCCCTGGTCCCCGGGATCCACCTGCTGCGCGTGACCGATGTGGACGGGGAGGTCCGCACGGCGCGCTTTGTCAAGAAGTGATCAGCCGTGCACCGCTTCGCTCAGGGCGAAGATGAGCTCGGGATCCTGCTCGAAGGCCGTGCCGACGACGATCACGTCCGCTCCGGCCTCGCACAGCTCCCTCGCGGTCGCCCCATCGCGGATGCCACCACCCACGATGATGGGCAGGTCCACGGCCTTGCGGACGGAGGCGATCATCGCCGGGCTCACGGTGCGCCGCGCGCCGCTGCCGGTGTCCAGGTAGATGGTGCGCAGGCCGAGCAGTTCGCCGGCCAGCGCGGTGGCGGCGGCGATGCCGGGCTTGTCGTGCGGAATGGGCGCGGTCTGGCTCACGTAGCTCACGGTGGTGGGTGCGCCGCCGTCCACCAGCATGTAGCCGGTGGGGATGGCCTCGAGGCCCATGGCCTTGATGGTGGGGGCGGCCGTGACGTGGTGGCCGATGAGCAGTTCGGGGTTTCGGCCGCTGATCAGGCTGAGGAAGAGCACCGCATCGGCATGGCGGCTGAGCTGCGCCGGGCTGCCCGGGAACAGCACCACGGGGCTCGTGCTCCAGCGCTTCACCAGGTCCACACAACGGTCGAAGGAGGCCGAGGTGAGCAGGCTGCCGCCCACGAAGAGCAGGTCGGCCCTGGCCATGCAGGCGTTCTGCACGGTGCGCTCCAGCAGGGCCTCGTCCTGCCCGAGATCGGGGTCGATGAGCACGGCCAGGAGCTTGCGCCCGCGAACCTTCGCGTCCTCAAGCTGTTCCACCACGGCGCCCATCGGTGCGAACATAGTCAACAGGGCTGGCCTTCAGCCCTCCGAACCGCTACCTTTGCCGCCGCGAACGGGCCGACCCTCGCACAACCCCGCACCCACGCCTACGCCGGGCTACGGCGAGCAACGCATGAGCACCAAGACCGCTGAACAGTTGAAGTACAAAGTGAAGGACATGGCCCTCGCCGACTGGGGCCGCAAGGAGATCGAGCTGGCCGAGGCCGAAATGCCCGGCCTGATGGCCCTGCGCGCCAAGTACGGCAAGGAGAAGCCGCTGAAGGGAGCCCGCATCGCCGGCTGCCTCCACATGACCATCCAGACCGCCGTGCTGATCGAGACCCTCAAGGAGCTCGGCGCCGAGGTGAGCTGGAGCAGCTGCAACATCTTCAGCACGCAGGACCATGCCGCCGCCGCCATCGCGAAGGCCGGCATCCCGGTCTACGCCTGGAAGGGCATGAACAACGAGGAGTTCGACTGGTGCATCGAGCAGACGCTCTTCGCCTTCGAGGGCGGCCAGCCGCTGAACATGATCCTCGACGACGGTGGCGACCTCACCAACATGGTGTTCGACAAGTACCCCGAGCTGGTCAAGGGCATCCGCGGCCTCAGCGAGGAGACCACCACCGGTGTGCTCCGCCTGAAGGACCGGGAGAAGAACGGCACCCTGGTGATGCCGGCGATCAACGTCAATGACAGCGTCACCAAGAGCAAGTTCGACAACAAGTACGGCTGCAAGGAGAGCGCGGTGGACGCCATCCGCCGCGCCACCGACATCATGATGGCCGGCAAGGTGGCCATCGTGTGCGGCTATGGTGATGTGGGCAAGGGCACGGCCGCTTCACTGCGTGGCGCCGGTGCGCGCGTCATCGTCACCGAGATCGATCCGATCTGCGCCCTGCAGGCCGCCATGGACGGCTTCGAGGTGAAGAAGCTGGTGCCGAACGTGCATCGCGCCGACATCATCATCACCACCACGGGCAACTTCAACATCGTCACCGAGGCCGCCTTCCGGAAGATGAAGGACAAGGCCATCGTGTGCAACATCGGCCACTTCGACAACGAGATCGACATGGCCTGGCTGAACAAGGCCTACGGTCACACCAAGGTGGAGATCCAAGCCGCAGGTGGACAAGTACACGATCGATGGCAGGGACGTGATCATTCTTGCCGAAGGCCGTCTGGTGAACCTGGGCTGTGCCACGGGCCACCCCAGCTTCGTGATGAGCAACAGCTTCACCAACCAGACGCTGGCGCAGATCGAGCTGTGGAAGCACCACGATAAGTACGAGAACAAGGTGTACGTGCTGCCCAAGCACCTCGACGAGATGGTGGCCAGCCTGCATCTGGAGAAGATCGGGGTGGAGCTGGAGGAGCTCACCGAGGAGCAGGCGAGGTACATCGGCGTGCCGAAGAACGGCCCCTTCAAGAGCGATACCTACCGCTACTGATCCATACGATCAACGCGAACGCCCCGGGTCCGTCAGGATACCGGGGCGTTCCATTTCCGGAGGCCACCTTGTTCGGGCCGGATCGCTCCAGCTCCTCACTACCGCACGACACTCCGCCCCTCCCGCTCAGTTGTAGATGCGCAGGATGCTTCCGTTGAACGCCGTGTTGTACCGCTGCAGCCCGAGGGATGCGGGGCCCTGGGTGACGCTGCCGTCCATGATCAGGAAGGCGCTCCCGCAGCAGGTGGTGTCCCGGGCGATCACCTCGGTGTCGTCCACGTGCACGCGGCACAGCTCGGCCGGCTGGTAGGGGCAGTGCCGGTCGAGGGCCACGAACTCCTCCATGCTCTTGCGGTATACGATGATGCCCAGCGAGCCGCCCGTGAGGTAGAGCCAGCCGCCCGGCACGGCCAGGTCGTTGTAGGCCGGGTTGTTCACGTTGATCTGGAAGTCCACCTGCGTAAGGGGCACCCCTCCGCTGGTCTCCTTGCGGCAACCGCTCCCCGCAAGGAGCATCCCAAGGACCAGGACCGAGGCCCCGGTGGCGAGCTTCCACTGTCCACGCATGTGTCAAAGGTAGGGCGGTGGCATGGCCGGTCGTATCCTTGCGGCATGCGCTGGTCGGCTCTGCTCCTGCTGCTCCTGTTGTCGGCCATCCCCGTGGCGGTGCGCGCGCAGGAAGGCATCGGGCAGAAGGAGGCCGAACGCATGCAGGCCCGCAAGGAGAAGGAGGAACGCAAGCAACGGGCGAAGCAGGAGAAGGACGACCGCCGGCGTCACCTGAAGATCCAGGACAAGGCCACGCGGAAACGGATCAGGCAGCATACGAAACGGGCCGACCGGCGCGGGAGCGGGCGTCACCGCGACAGCTGGTTCAGGCGCACATTCACCCGTTGAGCACTTCCGGACCGGTATATCCCGCCCAGGATTCGGTAGGGTGGAGTGGTGTGGAAGCGGATACCTTGCCCCCGGTAAGCCACCGTCATGCGACCGTCAAGCCTCCCCCGATCGGACCTCCCACTTGCCCCCGATGCGTGGAATCCCAAGCTGGACGCGGGTTTCCGAGGATTTGGTGGAAGGCGGATCTTTCTATCTTTACGCCCCCTCGTTGCGCAGTCGTTCCTAACGCTAAACCTACTCGTTGATGGTGAGAAGGGTATTCTCCTCGATCGCCCTTGGTCTGTTCGCTGCGGTGTCCGCCTTTGCACAGGTCGGCGCCGGAAGCCTCAAGGGTAAAGTGGCTGACAAGGTCTCCAAGGAGCCGCTGCCGTTCGTGAACGTGGCCGTGGAGAATCGCGGTACGGTGGTGGCCTCGGGCACCACCGACTTCGACGGCAACTACTTCATCAAGCCCATCGACCCGGGCAGCTATGATGTGGTGGTGACCTACGTGGGTTACCAACCGCTGAAGCAGACCGGCGTGGTGATCAGCGGCAACCAGATCACCTTCCTGGACCTCAACCTCTCCCAGGGCCTTGAGCTCAAGGAGTTCGAGGTGGTGCAGTACCAGGTCCCCCCTGATCCAAAAGGATGGCGGGGCTTCCGGCGGAACGATCACGCGCGAGGACATCGCGCGCATGCCGCAGCGCTCGGCGGCCGCCATCGCCACCACGGTGGCCGGTACCAGCACGGCGGGTACCGATGGCGGCATCAGCATCCGGGGTGCCCGTACGGAGAACACCTATTACTACATCGACGGGGTGAAGGTGCCCGCAGGTGCCGGTACGGGCCTGCCCAAGAGCGCCATCGAGGAGGTGCAGGTGATCACCGGCGGTGTGCCCGCCAACTACGGCGACGTGTCGGGCGGTGTGATCAACATCACCACCCGCGGTCCGAGCCGGAGCTTCTTCGGCGGGGTGGAGTACCTCACCTCGGGCTTCAAGGTCGGCAGCGACATCACCGATATCGTGGGATTGGACAGGTACGCCTTCAATCAGTTGGAGGCCAGCATCAGCGGTCCGCTCTTCTTCAAGAAGGACAGCGTGGGCAACAAGACCCGCCCGCTGCTGGGCTTCTTCCTCAGCGGCCAGTACAGCAACATCGTGGACAACGACCCCAGTTACGTGGGTGACTGGAGGGTGCGGCCCGAGAAGCGGGATGAGCTGCTGGCCAACCCGCTCTCCATCCGCGACATCGCCGGTTCCAATGCGGTGGTGTACAACTCCGACTTCCTGCGCAACGAGGATATCGAGCAGTTGAAGACCCGTCAGAACGCCGGCCGCGTGTCCTATGTGGCCTCGGGCAAGATCGACGTTGCGACCACCGAGAACATCAGCCTCACGCTGGGGGGCAGCGTGGACTACCTGGACCGCCAGAACTTCAACCGGGCGAACTCCCTGCTGAACGCGGACAACAACTTCCGCTACACCGACTTCACCTGGCGGGGATTCCTGCGCTTCGTGCAGCGCTTCCCCAACCGGAGCGGCGAGGATGGCGAGCAGGAGAGCAAGATCAAGAACGCCTTCTACAGCATCCAGCTGGACTACTCGCGCTACACCCAGCGCGTGGAGGATGAGGTGCACCGTGACAAGTTCTTCGACTACGGTTACGTGGGCCGGTTCAACACGTTCCGCGCCCCCACGTATGAGTTCGTGGACACCTTGGGCGCCTTCGTGCACACGGGTTTCCGGGATACGCTGGTCACCTTCGTGCCCAGCGAGACCAACGCGGACGTGGCATCCATCACGTCCCAGTACTTCAACCTGTTCCCTTACGAGGCGTTCAATGTGGCCAACCTGTTCGGTGCCCAAGGTCCTTCCGGTCCGTATGAGGACTTCAATGCCATCCGGGCCGGAAACGGCCTGCTGAACGGGGAGCGGCCGCGCAACCTCTACAACCTGTGGAACAACATCGGCTTCATCGATGATCCGGACGGAGGCGAGTACCGTCGTCGGCAGACGGATCAGTTCCGCCTGACGGCCATGGGTTCGGCCGACATCGGCCAGCACGCCCTGAGCGTGGGCGTGGAGTATGAACAGCTGGTGGACCGCCGCTACAATCTGGCCCCCGCCGGCTTGTGGAACCGTGCCCGCGAACTGGCCAACTTCCACATCCGCAACCTGAACGATGAGTCGCTTTCCAACGCGACCATCACGTATCCCTTGGGAACGGTGCCGTTCTACACCTTCGACCGCCTGGTGGGCAGCGACCAGCCCTTCTTCGACCGCAGCCTGCGCGAGGCGTTGGGCCTTGATCCCAACGGAGCGGACTTCATCGACATCGATGCATTGGACCCCTCGGTCTATTCCCTCGACATGTTCAGTGCGGAGGAGCTGATCAACGACGGGAACGCCTTGGTGACCTTCAGTGGATATGACCACCTGGGCAACCGCATCACGGGTCGCCCCGCCTTCGAGGATTTCTTTGACAAGCGCGATGCCAACGGGAACTTCACCCGGGTGCAGGCACCGTTCGCGCCGATCTACATGGCGGGCTATCTGATGGACAAGTTCGCCTTCGACGACATCATCTTCAACGTGGGTGTGCGGGTGGACCGCTTCGATGCCAACCAGAACACGCTGAAGGACAAGTTCCTCTGGAGGCCGGCCTACACGGCAGGCACCGAGGTGCCCGACAGCGACATCCGCGAGGCGCTCGCCAGTGGTCGTCCGAGCAACATCGGCGACGACTATGTGATCTACGTGGACCGCCTGGTCGACCCGACCCGCATCGTGGGCTATCGCGATGGGAACGTGTGGTACAGTGCGACGGGTGAGGAACTGGCGGACCCCAGCGTGCTGCGCAGCGCCGAAGGCATCGCGCCCTACCTGATCGATTACGAGTCGGACCCGAACGGTGATCTGCCGGGCAGCCGGTTGAAGAAGAACGCGTTCGAGGATTACAAGCCGGCCGTGAACATCATGCCCCGCGTGGCGTTCAGCTTCCCGATCAGCGACGAGGCCTTGTTCTTCGCACACTACGACATCCTCACCCAGCGTCCCACCAGTGCCATCCGGCTTGATCTGCCCGGCCTGGCGTACATCGAGACCACGGGGGACATCATGAACAACCCCTCGCTGAAGCCCAGCAAGACCATCGACTATGAGCTCGGCTTCCAGCAGGTCCTGAGCAAGAGCAGCTCGTTGAAGATCGCGGCCTTCTACCGGGAGCTGAGGGACATGATCGCGATCCGGAACGTGCAGGAGGCCTGGCCGCGCACCTACCGCACCTACGACAACATCGACTTCGGCACGGTCAAGGGCCTCAGCCTCACCTACGACCTGCGCCGCACGGGCAATATCTGGATGAGGGCCAACTACACCCTGCAGTTCGCGGACGGAACGGGCAGCGATCCCAACACCTCGCTGGCCTTGATCAACAGCGGACAGAGCAACCTGCGCGTGATCAACGGGCTGAACTTCGACCAGCGCCACCGCATCCAGATCACCACGGACTTCCGCTACGGCGCAGGCAAGGACTACAATGGACCGATGCTCTTCGGCAAGCCGATCCTCCAACGCACCGGGGTGAACCTGGTGACCATCTTCGGCAGTGGCACGCCGTACAGCAATTCCGCGCAGATCGTGCAGGAAGGTGCCATCGCGGGTGGTCAGGGTTCCTACCGCCTGGACGGCAGCGTGAACGGGGCCCGCCTGCCCTGGCAGTTCACTGCGGACATGCAGCTGGACCGGGATATCCCGCTGAACATGGGCAAGAAGGAGGGTGACAAGGCCAAGGCGGTCGACCTGAACATCTACCTGTTGGTCACCAACCTCTTGAACACGCGGAACATCACCGGGGTGTACCGCGCCACCGGCAGCCCCACGGATGACGGCTACCTCGCCGCCGCACAGTATGCGAACGACATCGCCCTGCAGACCGATCCGCAGAGCTACGCCGACCTGTACAGCCTCAAGGTGAACAACCCGAACAACTTCGGGCAGCCGCGGACGATCCGCCTCGGCCTGCGCCTCAGCTTCTGAACCGAATTCCTTTCCGCACATGAACAGCACGGACCGCATGACCCCCACCAGGATCCTCGCGCTCGCGTCCCTTTTCCTGTTCGGCACGCTGGCCGCCCCGGCACGCGAGTCGCAGGACCGTGGCCCCCAGCAGGGCCGCTCCAACGGCCAGGCCGTGCAGGCCAAGGCCGCCGGCTGCTCGCCGTCCACCGCGCGCGACGAGCTGGACCTCAACAACGTGCGCGCCCTCATCGAAACGGGTGGCAACATGTGGCAGCGCCGCGACGGTGCGGGTGGTCCGGCCTACGAGGTGCCCAAGACCGAGGACCGTTCAGGCCCCGACGCCCTGTTCGCCGGTTCCCTCTGGCTCGGAGGGGTGTCCCCCGACAACCAGCTCAAGCTGGCCGCCGTGCGCTTCCGCCAGGTGGGTAACGACTACTGGCCCGGCCCGCTCACCAACACCGGCGATGCGTCCATCACCGCCGATGTCTGCGTGCAGTACGACAAGACCTGGAAGACGCTCCGCCAGGATGCGGAGCTGCACCGGGCCTTCCACCGCTGTCGTCTGGATCCCGCGTGCGACGAGAACGTGGAATACCCCAACTACGTGATGCCGTCGATCTATGAAGAGTGGCCCGCGCACGGCAACATCGACCTGAACCAGGATTACAACCTGGCGCCCTACGCTGATGAGGATGGCAGCGATGACTACAATCCCGAGGAAGGGGATTACCCGGGTTATGATCTGGACGGGGAGATCGACTGCACCTCCCGCAAGCGCGAGGATGCCATCCCGCTGTTCGGTGACCAGAACATCTGGTGGGTGTTCAACGACAAGGGGAATGCGCACACCGAATCGGGCGGCCTCCCCATCGGCATGGAGATCCGCGCGCAGGCCTTCGCCTTCGCCACGAACGACGCGGTGAACAACATGACCTTCTACAACTACGTGCTCATCAACCAAGGCACACAGACCCTGCTGAACACCTACATGGGGCAGTGGGCGGACGTGGACCTGGGCTGTGCCGACGATGATTATGTGGGATGCGACGTGCAGCGCGGACTGGGCTACGCATACAACGGCGACAACAACGACGAGAACTGCAACGGGAACCCCGGCTATGGCGTGCAACCCCCGGCCATGGGCATCGACTTCTTCGAAGGCCCCTTCCAGGATTACGACGACCTGGACAACCCGGGTCCGGCGACCAACGCGGAGATCTACAACTGCCAGAACGCACGGGACTCACTGGGCATTCCCTACAAGGGGATCGGTATCGGTTACGGGGATGGGGTGGTGGACAACGAACGCTACGGCATGCGGGCCTACCTCTACCACAACAACAACTCCACGGTGACGGGTGATCCGCAGATCGCGATCAACTACTACAACTACCTGCGGGCCATCTGGCGCGACAACTCGCCGAACCTTTACGGCGGCACAGGCCACCAGGCCGATGCCGAGGCCGATCCCAACACCCCCCGCGCGCTACATGTTCCCTGGGGATAGCGACCCCACGGGTTGGGGCACCGACTGTGTCCCCCAGGCCCCGTGGACGGAAGAGACCTCGGGCAACCAGCCCTTCGACCGCCGCTTCATCCAGAGCGCGGGCCCCTTCACCCTGGAGCCGGGTGCGTACAACAACGTGACGGTGGGTGTGGTGTGGGCGCGGGCCACCGGAGGTGGTCCCTTCGAGAGCGTGCAGGAGGTGCGCCGTGCGGACGACAAGGCGCAGGCCCTGTTCGACAACTGCTTCCGCATCCTGAACGGCCCCGACGCTCCGGAGCTGGGCATCGTGGAGCTGGACCGCCAGCTGATCCTCACGATCGAGAACCTTGAGCTGGGCAACAACTTCAACGAGACCTACACCGAGCTGGACCCCACCATCCCGGAGGATGCGCTGGACCGTGAGTACCGCTTCCAAGGGTACCAGGTGTATCAGTTGCGCGATGCCGATGTGAGCGTGGCCGACCTGGGCGACGTGAACCTGGCCCGTCTGGTGTTCCAGTGCGACGTGAAGGACGGTGTGCGGAACATCATCAACTACATCGAGGATCCGGCGATCGCGCTCCCCGTGCCCACCTTGATGGTGACCGGCAGCGACGATGGCATCTCGCACTCCTTCTCGGTCACCGAGGACAAGTTCGCCCAGGGCGACCCGCGGTTGATCAACTTCAAGACGTACTACTTCATGGCGATCGCCTACGGGTACAACAACTACCAGGATTTCAATCCCGACCCGCAGCTGCTCACCGGCCAGGCGCTTCCCTACCTCGCCGGTCGTAAGTCGGCCACCGGGGCGATCAGGGCCTTCTCGGGCATCCCCCATAAGAACACCCCGGAGAACGGTGGCACCGTGCTGAACGCCGAGTACGGCGACCAATTCACCCTGACCCGCCTGGAGGGCGTGGGCAACAACGACCAGCCGGTGATGCTGAACAACAGCACCATCGACCTGATCATGAACGGCCAGCCCTGGCGGCAGGACCAGCTCACCTACGTGCAGGACATGGGTCCGGTGAACATCAAGGTCATCGACCCTCTGGCGGTGAAGCCCGGCAACTTCGAGCTGTGGTTCACGGATTCCATCACCGACGGGGATCTGGATGATGCGGGCTGGATGCTGGTCTATGTGGACGGGCAGGACACCATCCTGAGCGACCGCACGATCGAGGCCCGGAACGAGCAGCTCATTCCGGAGTACGGGCTCTCCGTCACCATCCAGCAGGGCTTCTTCAGCGGCCAGCAGGTCAACTTCACGGACTTCCTGGAGGCGGAGATCACCTATGCCGATCCTTCCATCCCCTGGCTGAGCGGGATCCCCGACGGCGAGGGCGAGGATGCGCTGAACTGGATCCGCGCCGGACTGGCCGAAGGCGATGAGGTGCTCTACCCCGATCGCGTCAGCAAAGGCGACATCGACGAACAGTATGAGAGCGTGCTGGTCCAGGAGTTCGATGGCTTCTCCGGAGGCACATGGGCCCCCTTCGCGTTGGTGGGCGATACCGCCTTCCAACCCGGCGGGCCCAACGTGGCGGCTTCGCTCAGCTTCGCGCAGATCCGTCAGCTGGGCAACACCCTCGTGGTCCTGACCCCGGACCGCAACAAGTGGACCCGCTGCGGGGTGATCGAGATGGAGGACAATCCCGGCCTGGCCGTGGGCAACGCGCAGAAGCATTCCCTGCGGGCCAGCCCGAGCGTGGACAAGTTCGGCCGTCGCAGTGGCACGCCGGGCTGCAATGAGGACGAGGCGACGCTGTTCGGTGCACAGCCCAACGGCATGGGCTGGTTCCCCGGCTATGCCATCGACCTGTTGAGCGGCGAACGCTTGAACATGGCGTTCGGTGAGGCGAGCTTCTGGGGCGGCGCCGGGGGACGCGACATGATCTGGAACCCGAGCGACACCCTGGTCACTCCCCTGGGTTCGCCCGTCTTCGGCGGCCAGCATTGGATCTTCGTGTTCCGCAATGGACAGCGGGAAGAGGCCAACCCGAGCTTCATGCCGCAGTACGACCAGGGCCAGTTCATCTATGACAAGCTGACCTCGGGCACGGTGGCCGACCGCAACCGGGTCTACCGCGCCTGCTCCTGGGTGGGTTCCGCCCTGCGCAACCACGGCTTCGAGTTCCGGTCCATGAACGACGGCCTGATCCCCACGGAGACCCGGATCCGCCTGAACGTGGTGAAGCCCTACGAGACCTACCGGGAACCGTTCGCGGGCTACACCCCGACCATCGCTCCGCAGCTCAACGATGGGTTGCCGCTGTATCGCTTCAACACGGGCGAACGCGCGCCGGTGGTGCAGGATGCCGAGGCGGCGCAGACCGCTTGCGACATGATCGACGTGGTGCCCAATCCGTACTACGGGTTCAGCAGCTATGAGACGAGCCGCCTGGACAACCGGGTCAAGTTCATCAACCTGCCGCAGCGTTGCGACATCTCGATCTACAATGTGAGCGGTACGCTCGTGCGGCGCTACAAGAAGGACAATGCGCTCACCTTCCTGGACTGGGACCTGCGCAACCAGATCAACGTGCCGGTGGCCAGCGGGGTGTACATCTGTCACTTCGAGGTGCCCGGGGTATGTGAACGCGTGGTGAAATGGTTCGGCGTGATGCGCCCCACGGACCTGCAGAACTTCTGATCGGCGGAGTTCAACGAAGCGACGAGAACGACATGAAGACGATGAAGCAACGAGGAACGTCCGCGGCCGCTGCGCTGCTGTTGGCCCTGGTGGCTCTACCCGCGATGGCGGGCAACCCCGACCGGGCCGGATCGGCCGGTGCCGCGCAGCTGCTGATCAACCCATGGGCGCGCAGCGCCGGATGGGGACTGGCCAACACCGCGGCCCTGCGCGGAGTGGAGAGCATGTTCGGCAACGTGGCGGGCCTGGCCCACACGCGCAAGACGGAAGTGGCCTTTTCCACCAGCCGCTGGCTGGAGGGGTCCGGCGTCACGGTGAACAGCTTCGGGCTTGGGCAGCGCGTGGGAAGCACCGGTGCCCTGGGCATCAGCGTGATGTCCATGGGCTTCGGGGAGCTGCCGGTGACCACGACGGACCAGCCCGAAGGCGGTCTCGGCAATTTCCGCGTGAGCTACGCCAACATCGGCGTGGCCTATGCCAAGGGCTTCTCCAACAGCATCTTCGGTGGACTGCTGGTGCGGGTCGTTTCCGAATCCATCGCCGATGCCCGTGCATCGGGTGTGTGCTTCGATGCGGGCATCAACTATGTCACCGGCGAACGCGATCAGGTGCGCTTTGCCATCGCCCTGAAGAACGTGGGGCCCACCATGCGGTTCGACGGCGACGGGATGGCGGTGCAGGGGCTGCTGGTGAGCGGAAGCGATCAGCTCACCCTCGCCAACCGTTCCCAGAAATTCGAGCTTCCATCGATGTTGTCGATCGGTGGTTCCTACGACTTCAAGCTCGGCGAGATGCACCGGTTGACCCCGGCGCTCACCTTCTTCTCCAACTCCTTCACCCGCGATCAGTTCGTGCTGGGGGTGGAGTACGCGTTCCGTCGCATCTTCCACCTTCGCGGGGGCTACCTCTGGGAGGAGAACATCACCAGCGATGAGGACCGTGCCACCGTGTTCACCGGTCCCTCGGGCGGACTCAGCGTGGACCTGCCCTTCGGCAAGGAGAAGCAGAGCGCGATCGCGGTGGACTACGCCTACCGGGCCACCAACCCCTTCAGCGGGGTGCATCAGATCGGCATCCGTGTGAGCCTCTGATCCGGATCACATATCTTTGAAGGAAGGGGACCTCTCGGGGTCCTCTTCTCTTCGAATACCCCATCGACCATGTCCGGTCCGGCCTACTACACCGAGGAGGGCTTCCGCAAGCTCCAGGAGGAACTGCATCACATGCGCACCGTGGAACGCCCCCACATCAGCCAGCAGATCGCGGACGCACGCGACAAGGGCGACCTCAGCGAGAACGCCGAGTACCACGCCGCCAAGGAGGAGCAAGGCCTGCTGGAGGCGCGCATCGCCAAGCTGGAGGAGGTGCTGGCCAATGCCCGCATCATCGATTCCTCCCAGCTCGACGCCTCGCGCGTGTACATCCACTGCAAGGTGGTGGTGCGTCACGTGGACAATGACGCGCGCCGCGAGTTCATCCTCGTGGCCGAGAGCGAGGCCGATATCAAGGTGGGCAAGATCAGCGTGAGCTCGCCCATCGGCAAGGGCCTCTTGGGCAAGAGCAAGGGCGAGGTGGCCGAGATCGTCACCCCCGCCGGCAGCACCCGCTTCGAGATCGTGGAGATCAGCCGCTGACCCGGTCCGCGCCCTTCCATTCCTGTACGACGATGGCCAGCATCTTCACCCGCATCATCCGCGGAGAGATCCCCTGCCACAAGGTGGGGGAGGATGATCGCTTTCTGGCCTTCCTGGACATCGGTCCGTTGCGCGATGGCCACACCCTGGTGGTGCCCAAGCTGGAGGTGGACCGGTTCCTGGATCTGCCGGACGACCTGCTGGCCGGCGTCATGCCGTTCGCGAAGGAGGTGGGGGCGCGCATCCAACGGGTGGTGCCGTGCGACCGCATCGGGCTGTGCGTGATCGGTCTGGAGGTGCCGCACGCTCACCTGCACCTCGTACCGCTGGACCGGATGTCCGACATGGACTTCACACGGCCGAAGCTGCGGCGGACCACCGAGGAGCTGGCCGCCCTCGCGCAGCGCATCCGCGAGGCCTGAGGCTCATCCTTTCACCCGGCCGGGGTTGTTGCGCACGAACTGCGACCATCCGCCGCCGCCGCCGCCGCGACCGGAGCGTGCGGGCATCGGGGCCGCCTGTCCCTGGCTGAACTGATGGCACACGGCCACGGCCAGCGCATCGGTGGCATCCGTGCTGGCCGGTAGTTCGGACACCCCCAGGATGCTGAGGAGCATGGCGGCCACCTGCTCCTTGGTGGCGCCACCGTGGCCGGTGATGCTCTGCTTGATGCGTGTGGGGGCATATTCCCGCACGGCCACCTCCCGCTGGATCGCCGCGGCGATGGCCACGCCCTGGGCCCGGCCGAGCTTCAACATGCTCTGCACGTTCTTGCCGAAGAACTGGGCCTCGATGGCCAGGTCGTCCGGAAGGTGCCGCTCGATCAGTTCCGTGGTGTGCCGGTGGATGGCCTGCAGCTTCAGCGTGTGGTCGTCGCCGGTGGCGAAGCGGATGCTGCCCGCCTCCACGAGCGTGATGCGGGCGCCTTCGGCACGGATCACGCCGAAGCCCATGACGGTCGTTCCGGGGTCGATGCCGAGAATGATGCGCTCGGCCCGGGCCACCCTGCTATTTTTGGCCGTCTTCAGGCCATGGAGCTCATGATCGTTCGACATCCGGTGTGGCGGGCAGGGGCCCGATGGGCGGTCTTCGCGGCCACCCTCGTCTGGCTGGCCCATGCCGCGGCCGGAGCCGAAGGTACGTCCTGGTCGGTGGCCGTGGTGGGCGCATGGGCCTGGGTGATCATCCCGGCCGTGGCCGTACTGGCCGTGGTCAATTGGTGGCTCGAATCCGTCAAGTGGCGGCACCTGATGCGCCCGTTGGTCCGGCTCTCGGGACCCCAGGCGTTCCGCGCCACGATCAGCGGCACCACCCTGGGCCTGGTGACGCCCAACCGGACCGGTGAGTTCCTGGGCCGCATCGCGCACCTGCCGGCGCCCCTGCGCACCCGAGCCGCGCTCGCCTCCCTGCCCGGAAGCATCGCCCAGTTCGCCGTCACCATGGTGGCGGGTGCGCTGGGCGTGTTGGTGCTGTGGGGGCCGGTCTCCGCGCTTCTGCCGGTGCATCCTGCGCTCCTGCTCGTGCCGGCGGCCATCATCGCGGTGCCCTCCGTGCTGCTCGTGCGGCCGGCGCGATTGGCCGGGCTCCTGCTGCACCTGCCCTTCCCCGGCGCCGTGCGGAGAGGCTTGAGCGCCCTCGCCGAAGGGCAGGGCGTTCCCTCCCCGGCCCTCCTCGGCTTGAGCGCCATGCGCTACCTGGTCTTCTCGCTGCAGTTCGTGCTGCTGCTGTGGCTGTTCGCCCCCCAAGTGGCCTGGCCCTACGCATGCGGGGCCGTGCCCGTCATCTTCCTCATCACCACCCTGGTGCCCACGGCCGTGCTCACGGAGCTCGGGGTGCGCGGTTCGGTGGCCGTGGCGGTGCTGGCGCCCTTGCAGGTGGACCCCCTTCCGGTGTTGTCGGCCACCTTCACGCTCTGGCTGGCGAACCTGGCCCTTCCGGCCGTCATCGGCGGCGTGATGCTGGTGGGGCTGCGCCGGAGCACCACGGCATGAGCGGCTGGCTCCTCTGGCTGCTGGCCCTGCTGGGACTGTCCCTGTTCTTCGCCGCGCTGGTCAGGCAATGGACGCACGTGTTCCGCGCGGCGCTGAGCCCGGACCAAGGCCCTGCGGAACCCGTGCACATGAGCGTGCTGGTGCCGGCACGCAACGAGGCCGGGCGCATCACCCTGCTGCTTCAGGACCTGGCCGCGCAGGCACCCGTTCGGCCCGATGAGGTGATCGTGGTGGATGATGCCTCGGAGGACGGCACCCTGGCCCAGGCACGGTCGATGGCCACCCGCTGGCCTGCGCTCCGGGTGTTGTCCTGCAGGGTGCCCACGGCAAGAAAGCGGCGCTGGAGGCGGGCATGGCGGTGGCCGCGCATCCGGTGGTGCTGTTCACGGACGCGGACGTTCGGTCCGGACCCGGGCGGCTTGCCGCCTTCGGCAGGGCCTGGGCGTTCAGCGCCCCCGATCTGCTTCTCGGCCCCGTCTTCGTGCGCGAGGCCCATGGCCTGATGGGCCGCTACCAGCGCGAGGAGCAGGCCGTGCTGCTGGGTGTGAGCGCTGGTAGCGCGCTGAGCGGAACGGCCCTGCTGGCCAACGGGGCGAACCTGGCCGTGCGTCGGTCGGTGTTCGCGGCCATGGGTGGATACGCGGCGGACAGGCACTGGGCCTCGGGTGATGACATGTTCCTCCTGCGGCGTGTGCAGCGGTCCGGTGGACGGATCGCCTTCGTGGCGGAGCCTGCCGCGGCCGTGGAGGTGGAGCCCGCGGCAGGCCTGGCGGATTGGGCGCGGCAGCGCCTTCGCTGGGCCGGCAAGCTGCGGGCCTATCCGGCACCGGGCGCGTTCGCGTTCGGCGCGCTGTCCATCGGTCTGCCCTGGGCCCTGACCTGGTCCACGATCCTGGTCCTCGACCGGCGGCCCGGCGATGACCTGGGCTGGTCGTGGGCCTTGCTGGTGCTGGGGTGGTCCGCCTGGCTGGGACCCGCCCTGGGCCTGGTGCAGGTGGCCAAGGAGCTGCAAGGCCTCCGGCACAGGCCGGTGGGTACCCTCATCGCCCTGCTCGGCATGGCGTTCTCCGCCCCGCTCATCGCGGCGATCGCCCTGGTGCTGCGTCCCCGGTGGAAGGGACGACGGACCTGAACAGCCCTAGAACGGCAGGTCGTCCTCGTCGCCGGCGGGCATGTCCGCCATCGTCGGTGGTGGCGGGGCCTGGAAGCCGCCTGCCGCCGCGGCCGGGGGCGCCGACGCGCCGCTGCGGTCGATCCGGTTGCCGCTCAGGCTCAGGAAGTACTTGGTCACTCCATCGCGGCCCGTCCACTCGCGCCCGTTCACATAACAGGTCACGCTCACCTCATCACCCGGCTTGAAGGGGTCCAGCAGGCCGGTGCGGTCCTGGGTGAATTCGATGGGGATGTGCTGCGGCCGTTGACCGGAGGGTTCGGTGATCACGAGCTCGCGCTTGCGGAAGGAGGGGCTCACCTCCTGGGTCTTGCCGACCACCTTCACGGTGCCGGTGATGGTGACTTGTGCCATGGGACGAAGATGCGTTATCGGTCGTTGAAGGC
Organism: Flavobacteriales bacterium; assembly: GCA_016715895.1. Lineage (NCBI taxonomy): Bacteria > Pseudomonadati > Bacteroidota > Flavobacteriia > Flavobacteriales > Flavobacteriales bacterium. Next base: position 1,275,526 of record JADJXH010000004.1, read on the forward strand.
CAGAACGGTGAGCAGCGCCTGCTCCACCTTGCCGGCCAGGAGAAGCTGGTGCGCGCGGTGATGCAGGGCGGCGCGGAGGTCATCGTTCCGGCCTTGGTGCTGGATGAAGAGGTCGGCGAGCTCGGTGAGCTTGTGCTCGTTCACCCGGGTCTCATCAGGCAGGGCCGTCACGGCGCCGAGGCGTCCGAGGTCGCTGCCGGTGAGCACGGGGCTCTCGCGCACGTCCCGCGGAAGGGCGTCCACCCCGATGCCGATCTCGCGGGCCGGCTGGGGCAGTTCGAACAGGGCCTCCCCGTGGGCCCGCACGTAGAAGTGCCCGCCCATGCGGCCCACCAGATCGATCCGCCGCTGGTCGATGCGGCCGCGGGCGTCGAGCACGGCCTCATCGATGTGCAGGAGCACCACCTCGCAGAGCACCAGGTTGCCCGCCCCGCCGCCGGTGCCGGTCTCGATCACCTGCTTCACCATGCACTCGAACTGCACGGGGCTCTCCTTCACGCGGAAGGGGCGCACCTTCTCGGCAGGCAGCATGGTGAAGCCGGCCTTCTCGAACTCGTTCACCCCGGGCGGGTATTCGGTGCTGGCCAGCGAGGCCTGGTGCACCATGGCGTAGGTGACCACATTGATCACCACCTCGGGGTGGGCCTTCACGTTGTGGTAGCTGTCCTTCGTGCTGTTGTCGCGGCCGCGGCGGGCCGGGCTGAAGATGAGCAGCGGGGGGTTCGCGCCGAAGACGTTGAAGAAGCTGAACGGACTGAGGTTGGGACGGCCGTCAGCGTCGATCGTGCTGGCGAAGGCCACGGGCCGGGGCCCTACGGCTCCCACCAGGTGGGCGTGCAGTTCGGGCACGGCCAGGTCGGCGGGGGCCAGGCGCTTCATCATGGCGGTGGGCGAAGGTAAGGGTACCCCTGATCGGCTACCTTTGCCGCCCTTTTCGGAACCACGGACGTGGCGGAATTGGTAGACGCGCCAGACTTAGGATCTGGTACCGCAAGGTGTGGGGGTTCGAGTCCCCCCGTCCGTACCTGACCGCGCGGCCACGGCCCGCCCGAACGACCCCGTATCCAAAGATCCCATCGCCATGCAGATCGAACGCGAAGAGACCGGCACCCTCACCGCCACCCTGAAGCTCACGCTCTCCCCCGAGGACTATGCCCCCGGCGTGGAGAAGGCCCTCAAGGAGCAACGGAAGAACGCCTCATGGCCCGGGTTCCGACCCGGGCAGGTGCCCATGACCATCGTGAAAAAGCGCGTGGGCAAGGCCGTGCTGGTGAACGAGGTGGAGCGCCTGATCGGCGAACAGCTCAACAGCTACATCCGCGACAACGGCATCCGTGTGCTGGGTCAGCCGCTGCCGAGCAACGGTGGCCTGGAGGCCAACGACTGGGACAACCCGGGTGAGCTTCGCTTCCGGTACGACATGGGGCTGGCTCCGGCGCTGGACGTTGAGCTGGACGCGAAACTGGGCGTGGAGATGCCGGTGGTGAACGTCACGGATGAGCTCGTGGGACGCGAGGTGGCCGACATGCAGCGGCGCTTCGGCCGGCTGGCCACCGTGGAGCAAAGCGCCGGCACGGACATGCTCCTGGGCGACCTCATCGAGCTCGATGCGGCCGGCGCCATCATGCCCGGAGGCCTGATGAACCGCACCACGATCAGCCTGGAGTTCCTCAAGGATGAAGCCGCGCGCGCCCTGCTGACGGGCAAGGCCGTGGGTGACGAGGTGGTGCTGGCGCCGGGATCGATCAGCGATGGCCACGATGACCTGGCGCGCATGTTCAACACGGACCATGAGCGAGTGCACCACCTGGCGGGCCAGGTGCTCTTCCGCGTCGCGGAGATCAAGCGCATGGAGCCTCTTCCGCTCGGCCCTGAGCTCTTCGACCGGGTCTATGGTCAGGGCGCCGTGGCGGATGAGGCCGCGTTCCGCGCCAAGGTGAAGGAGGGCCTGGAGGCCATGTTCCGCCGCGATGGCGAGCGGCTCTTCAAGCGGCTGGTGATGAAGCGGCTGCAGGAGCAGGCGGCCATCGACCTGCCCGATCACTTCCTGAAGCGATGGATCATGGAGACCAGCGAGAAGCCCATCACGCCCGAGCAGCTCGAACAGGGCTACACGGCCTACGCTGACGGGCTCAAGCGGCAGTTGCTCGAGGATCGTGTGGTCGAGAAGTACGGACTGGAGGCCAAGGGGGAGGAGCTGGACGCCTTCGCGAAGCGCTACATCGCCGATCAGTTCGGCCAATATGGCATGCCCGCGCCGGAAGGCGAGGAGATGCAGCGCATGGCCGGCCGTTTGCTGGGCGACCGCGAGCAGCTCAAGCGCATGCGCGACACCATCGTGGACCAGAAGCTCACCGTGCACTTCCGCACCCTGCTCCGACCGCAGGAGCGGCCTGTCAGCTACGAGGAGTTCGTAACCTTGGCCCGGACGGCCTAGCGCACGGCGGCCGCCGCACCACCTTCGCTCCGGCACCGATGCATCCACCCGACGAGTTCCTCAAGTACGCCGTGAAGCATCGCGGCATCCCCGGCACCACGCTGGGCGGTTACATCAACGCCTCGCTCACCCCGTACATCATCGAAGAGCGCAAGTTGAACGTGGCGCAGATGGACGTGTTCAGCCGGCTGATGATGGACCGCATCATCTTCCTGGGCACGGCGGTGGACGACGAGGTGGCCAACATCATCCAGGCCCAGCTGCTGTTCCTGGAGAGCGTGGACGCCAAGAAGGACATCCAGATCTACCTGAACAGCCCGGGCGGGGAGGTGTACGCGGGTCTGGGCATCTACGACACCATGCAGTACATCAACCCGGACGTGGCCACCATCTGCACGGGCATGGCCGCCAGCTTCGGGGCCGTGCTGCTGTGCGCAGGCGCCAAAGGCAAGCGCAGTGCGCTGAAGCACGCGCGGGTGATGATCCACCAGCCGCTGGGCGGCACCCAGGGCCAGGCCTCGGACATGGAGATCGCCATCAACGAGGTGCGGAAGGTGAAGAAGGAGCTCTACACGATCATCAGCGAGCATACGGGTCAGCCGTACGAGCGCATCGAGAAGGACAGCGACCGCGACCACTGGATGACCTCCGCGGAGGCAAAGGAGTACGGCCTCATCGACGAGCTGCTCGTACGGTCGCGCTGAGCACACGAACGAACCCATTGAACGCATGTTCCCCAAGGACGAATTCCTGAAGTATGCGGTGAAGCACCGCGGCATCACCAGCACCGCGCTGGGCGGCTACATCACCAGCTCGATGACCCCCTACATCATCGAGGAGCGCCAGTTGAACGTGGCGCAGATGGACGTGTTCAGCCGGTTGATGATGGACCGCATCATCTTTCTGGGCACGGCCATCAACGACCAGGTGGCCAACATCATCCAGGCCCAGCTGCTGTTCCTGGAGAGCGTGGACGCCAAGAAGGACATCCAGATCTACCTGAACAGCCCGGGCGGTGGGGTGTACGCGGGTCTGGGCATCTATGACACCATGCAGTACATCAATCCGGACGTGGCCACCATCTGCACGGGCATGGCCGCCAGCATGGGTGCGGTGCTGCTGTGCGCAGGCGCCAAGGGCAAACGCAGCGCGCTGAAGCATGCCCGGGTGATGATCCACCAGCCCATGGGCGGTGCCGAAGGTCAGGCCAGCGACATGGAGATCACGGTGAACGAGATCAAGAAGCTCAAGAAGGAGCTGTACGAGATCATCAGCAACCACAGCGGCCAGCCCTTTGAGAAGGTGGAGAAGGACGGCGACCGGGATTACTGGATGATCGCCGAGGAGGCCAAGGCCTACGGCATGATCGACGAACTGCTCGTGAAGCATACCAAGTAAGGCCCTGAACAGCAGCCATATGCGGCGGCCGGGTGCAACTTCACCCGGCCGCCGACGTATCTTGGCCGGGCTGCCCGCGGGCGTTCCCCCTTCCCATGGAGAAGAAAGAGATCAAGTGCTCGTTCTGCGGGCGCGACAAGCAGGACACCAACGTGCTGATCGCCGGCATCACCGGCCACATCTGCGACAGTTGCATCGCGCAGGCGCAGAACATCATCAGCGAAGAGCTCAGCCAACGCTCGCGCACCGAGATCGAGGGCAGCCTCATCCTGCAGCGTCCTGCGGACATCAAGCGGATGCTGGACGAGTACGTGATCGGACAGGATGAGGCCAAGAAGGTGCTGAGCGTGGCGGTGTACAACCACTACAAACGGCTGCTGCAGAAGCCTGCCGCCGGTCACGACGAGGTGGAGATCGAGAAGAGCAACATCATCCTGGTGGGGGAGACGGGCACGGGCAAGACGCTGCTGGCGCGCACGATCGCCCGCATGCTCAATGTGCCCTTCTGCATCGCCGATGCCACCGTGCTCACCGAGGCGGGCTATGTGGGCGAGGACGTGGAGAGCATCCTCAGCCGGCTGCTTCAGGCGGCGGACTACGATGTGAGCAAAGCCGAGCGCGGGATCGTGTTCATCGACGAGATCGACAAGATCAGCCGCAAAAGCGATACGCCCAGCATCACCCGTGATGTGAGCGGCGAGGGTGTGCAGCAGGCCCTGCTGAAGCTCCTGGAGGGCAGCACCGTCAGCGTGCCTCCGCAGGGCGGCCGCAAGCATCCGGAACAGAAGCTCATCCAGGTGGACACGCGCAACATCCTGTTCATCTGCGGCGGTGCGTTCGACGGCATCGCCAAGATCATCGCCCGGCGGGTGAAGAGCACGGCCGTGGGCTACAGCGCCAGCCGCGAGAGCGCGCGCGTGAACGATGAGCACCTGCTCCAGTACGTGAGCCCGCTCGACCTGCGCAGTTACGGCCTCATCCCCGAGCTCATCGGCCGCTTTCCGGTGCTCACCTACCTCGACCCGCTCGACAAGGAGAGCCTGCGGCGCATCCTCACGGAGCCGAAGAACGCGCTCATCAAGCAGTACGTGAAGCTCTTTGAGATGGACAAGGTGAAGCTCGGCTTCGACAAGAAGGTGCTGGACTTCATCGTGGAGAAGGCGATCGAGTACAAGCTGGGCGCCCGCGGCCTGCGGAGCATCTGCGAGGCCATCATGACCGACGCGATGTATGAGATGCCCGGTTCGGGCGAACGTCCCGCCGAACTGCGCGTGACCCTGGGCTATGCCCGCGAGAAGTTCGACCGCTCGCGGATGAGCCAGTTGAAGGTGGCCTGAGGTCCGGGCGGGCCGGGCGGGTTACCTTCGCCCCCCCAACGACCTTTGTCATGCAACGCACCCTTTTGTTCCTCGCGTCGGCGCTCCCCGCTGCGCTCTTTGCCCAACAACTGCCACAGCCAAGCCCGCCCGGCGAGGTGGAGCAGGTCATCGGCCTCACCGAGGTGGAAGTGGACTACTCCCGTCCCAGTGCACGGGGGCGCAAGGTCTTCGGTGACCTCGTGCCCTTCGGCGAGCTGTGGCGCACGGGTGCCAACGCCTGCACGCGCGTGGAGCTCGACGGCCCCGTGACCGTGGGCGGAAAGGTGGTCGCCAAGGGCACCTACTGCCTGTTCACCATCCCCGGCGCCAGTGAGTGGACCTTCATCCTCAACACGGACACCAGCCTGTGGGGCACCGACGGCTACACGGCCGACAAGGACGTGGCCCGGGTGAATGCCAAACCGATGAGCACCACGGATCATGTGGAGACCCTCACGATCGGCTTCGACGGGGTGAGGGACGACAAGGCGATGCTGGAACTGCGCTGGGAGAACACCCGCGTGGGCATCGAGCTGGCCGCTGACGCCACCGAGCAGGCCCTGGCCAACATCAAGGCCACGATGGCCAAGCCCGACCTGAAGGCCGGCAACTACAGCCGGAGCGCCCGCTATTGCGTGGACAAGGGTGTGATGCTGCCCGAGGCACTGGGCTGGGCGGAGAAGGCCGTGTCGATGGACAAGAAATACTGGACGCTGCACACGCTCGCGCTGTGCCAGGCCGCCAATGGCAAGTACAAGGAGGCCGTGGCCACGGCCAACGAGAGCATGGCGATGGCCCAGAAGGAGAATGACCCGAGCTACGTGAAGATGAACAAGGCGCGGATCGAGGAGTGGTCGAAGAAGTGATCGGTTCCCGATCGGATGAAAAAGCCCCGCCGCGGCGGGGCTTTTTCATGCACCCTCGTTACAGCCCCAGGCTCAACAGTCCGCCGTCGGTCACCAGGCAATGCCCGGTGATGAAGGAGGCCTTGTCCATGCAGAGGAAGGCGATGGCGGCGGCGACCTCCGGGGGCTCGCCCACGCGCCTCAGCGGGGTGCGCTGCAGGATGCGTTCAAGTCGTTCCGGTTGCGCCAGCACCGGCGCGGTGAGGGGCGTGCGGATGTACCACGGGGCCACGGCGTTCACGCGGATGCCATCAGCGGCCCACTCCACGGCCAGGCTGCGGGTGAGCTGGAGCAGGGCGGCCTTGCTCAAGGCATAGGCGGCACCGCTGCCCACGTCCACGAAGCCGGCCACGCTGGCCACGTTCACCACGCACGGCGCATGACCCCGCGCCAGGAGCGGGTGCAGTGCGCGCAACAGCTCGGCAGGCCCCAGCAGGTTGGTGCCCACCACCACCTCCTGCTCGGCCGGCCCCAGGTACGTCCAAGGCTTGCGGATGTTCGTGCCCGCGTTGTTCACCAGGATGTCCAGGGCACCCCAACGCCCCTGTACCGCATCAACGATGCGGGCACGGCCTTCCGCGGTGGTGATGTCGGCGGCGATGCACGCGGGGTCTCCGTTGCGGGTCCGGGCCGCAAGCATCACGTCGGCGCCCAGGTCGCGCAACTCCGCCACAGTGGCCGCGCCGATCCCGCGTGTTCCGCCGGTCACCAGCGCGCGTCTGCCGTTCAGGTCCCATCCAGGCATGGCGCGAAGCTAACCGGGGAGGAATGAGAAAGCCCCCGGCCATGGCCGGGGGCTTTCATTCAGGGGAACGACGATCCTTACTGACGGTTCACCAAGCGGGTGGTGGTGCCGGTGGCGTTGCCCACGCGGATGGTGTACATGCCGCTGGCGTAGGCGCCCAGGTCCACGGTGGTGCGGCCGGTGAAGCGGCCGGTCTGCAGGGTCTGGCCCAATGCGTTCAGCACCTCGATGGTGTGGTTCTCCGTGTTGGCGGTGATCACCTGCACCAGCCCGTCGTTGGTCGGGTTGGGGAACATGCTGAACTCCGGACCCTCCACTTCGCTCACGCCGATCGTGGGGTCCATCGCCAGGCGGATGGCGAAGGCGTTGCCGTTGGTGTAGGTGCCCGGCGCGGTGCCCTGGATGTTGATCACGGCAGAGATGCTCGGCTGGGGCACGGTGGCGTCGTCCACCACGGCCACATCGTTGGTGCCGCCGTTGCTGAAGAGCTCCACACCGGCGTAATACGCGCCCGGCTGCATGGTGTAGGGGCTGGAGAAGGTGACCGTGACAACACCGGCGGCCACGTCAGCAGCCGTCAGGGTGTAGTCGAAGCTGGTCACCAGCGGGTTGAACACGTCGTCGTTGTCGAGCACAGGCACCGAGTCGTGGATGCTCGCCACGAGCAGGCCGCCCTCGGTGCTGTTCGCCGTGATGTCCACCGTGATGCCGTACACATCCACGGCCTCATCGATCTTGAAGTAGTTCAGGCAGAACACGTTGTCCGTGGCGTCGGTGAAGGTGGCGGTGCCGATGGCGGAGGTCACTTCGGTGCCGCTGTGGATCCCCAGGCCGTCCAGCGCGTAGGTCAGGTCGTTCAGGGCGAAGGTGCGCTCGGCCGTGTCGTCACTGGGATCATCCTCCAGGGCGTCCTCGTTCGAGGTCACCGTCAGGTTCATGGTGTAGGTGCCTTCGGCCAGGCCACCGGGCAGGGTCACGGCCTCGTCCATCACCACGGTGTCACCCGGGTTCACGGTACCGGCATTGAAGGTGGCGCTGAAGGCGGTGCCACCACCAGGAGCGGTCACCGTGGCGGTCATCACCAGGTTGGTCTGGGGGTTCACGCCGATGTTGCGGAGCTGGCCGCCCAGGAAGAAGGTGTTGGTGAGCTGCGGACGGGGGATGATGCCGAACTCGGTGCCATCACCCGTGTGGGAGACGAAGCCGAAATCCACCACGCGACCATAATCCGGCACATTGCTGAGCGCCAGGTCGTCGATGGCCCAGAAGTATTCCCATCCGCCGAGCCACTGGAAACGCAGGTACACGGTGGCCTGGTTGGCGGCCACGGAGGTGATGTCCAGCGCGATGCCCTGGGGGTTGGCGCTCCAGCGCGAGCACGGGGGTGCGGCGGAACCCGTCAGCAGGCAGGGGAAGGGCACGAAGTCCGTCCAGGTCATCATGTCGGTGCTCACCTGCACCTTCACGTTGGTGGACGCGTCGTAGTCGAACACACCGATCAGGCTCTCGAAGGTGAGCAGCACGGTGGGCTGGCCGCTGCAGTCGATCGCCCCGGTCGTGAGCTCGGTCAGGTGGTCCGCACCCGGGGAGGTGCTGAGACCGCGGTCCGAGTTGGCCCAGAGGTAGCCGTTGGAGGCCGTGCTGGCCCCAAACGTGGAGGAGGGCTGGTAGCCCAGGGCGGCCACCCCAACGGCCGACGGGTCATTGCTCCACACGAAGTACACGCTGTCGGTGCCGAGCGGGGTCAGGTTGTCCTCGTTCGTCCAGCCAGCGGGCACAGCGCCTCCGGAGAAATCCTCGGTCCAGAACGGCACGGCGCGCAGCGCCTCGAAGCTGGGCCGCAGGTGGCTCGGGGCCGGGGTGGTGTACGAACCGGCGGCATGCTGCTTCACGTAGCCCTTGAAGTCGTTCCCGTTGCCGGTGCCGGCCGATTGGGCCATCACAGCAACGGAGCCGACCATCAGGGGAAGGGAGAGGAAAGTCTTCTTCATCTGAGGTTGGTTAGGGGATTAGCGTCCGTTGAGGCCGAAAGGTAACACCGTTCGCGGAAGATCGAACGATCCATCCCGCGCCTGCAGCGGTCAGGAGATCGACCACCCTTGGTCACCTGCCGGTTCTCCGGGTATTCGTCGATCCTCTGGGTGGGTTCGTCGATCAGCTCGGGCGCCGGAAGCCCGGCCCACCCAGGTGGAGAAGGGCCTCCAGTGCCACCGCCAGCACCACCACGATCGCCGGTGCGATGAGGTTGTACCACAGGAAGGCGATCTGGATCTCGGAGAAGTGGATGAACAGGATGACGGCCTGCGCCACCAGTGCCGCGATGAACACCTCCGTGCCGCCCACCCGCTTCAGGAAGAAGGCCACCAGGAAGATGCCCAGGATGGTGCCGTAGAACAATGAGCCGATGATGTTCACCGCCTGGATGAGGTTCTCGAAGAGCGAGAACAGCGCCGCGAAGGCCAGTGCCAGCAGCCCGAAGAGCACCGTGGCCCACTTGGTGGCGCGCACCTGCTCGCCGTCCGTGCGTTCCTTCTTCACCACGTCCACCACGCTGGTGGTCGCCAGCGCGCTCAGTTCCGCACTGGTGCTGCTCATGCCCGCGCTGAAGATCATGGCCAGCAGCAGCCCGATGATCCCGATGGGCATGTGGTCCATGATGAAGGTGATGAAAATGTAGTCCTTGTCGTTGGCCTCGGCGGCGGGGAGGGTGGACTTCAGCTCGGCGCGGTAGGCTTCGCGCAGGCGCTTGTCCTCAGCCAGGGCGGTTGTCAGTTGTTCGTTGTCCGTGGGCTCGCCGGCGCGGTGGGCGGTCACCCATTCATTGGCGGCAATGCTGATCTCGGCGGCATTGGTGGCATGTTGTGCTTGCACCTCGGTAGGTCGACCCATTGGGTCGACGCTACGGGTGTTTCGATCGGGCGTCGCATTTCCATCATCTGATCGTCTGATCATCTGATCATCTGATCGCATCGCCTCCACGTTCGCGCTGTTCCAATGCACCGGCGCTTGATTGAACAGGTAGAACACGAACACCAGCACACCCGTGAGCAGGATGAAGAACTGCATGGGGATCTTCAGCAGCGCGTTCATCCACAGTCCGCGCTGGGCCTGCTGCACGTTCTGCCCGCTCAGGTAGCGCTGCACCTGGCTCTGGTCCGTGCCGAAATAGGCCAGCTGCAGGAAGAAGCCGCCGATGAGGCCGCTCCACAACGTGTACTTGTTGACGGGGTCGAAGCTGGTGTCGATCACCTGGGTCTTGCCGAGGGCACCGGCCAGCTGCAGGCTTTCCACGAAACCGATGTGCTCGCGCAGGTACCACACCACCAGCCCGAAGGCCACGAAGAGCCCGCCGAAGATCACGGCCATCTGCTGCTTGTGCGTCACGCCCACGGCCTTGGCGCCGCCGGTGGTGGTGTAGAGGATCACCAGCGTGCCGATGAAGACGCAGGTCCAGCTGAGCGGCCAGTGCAGCACCTTGCTGAGGATGATGCTGGGCGCGTAGATGGTAATGCCGGCCGCCAGTCCGCGCTGGATGAGGAAGAGTCCCGCGGTGAGCAGCCGCGTGCGCGCATCGAAGCGCTTGCCGATGAACTCGTAGGCGGTGTAGACCTTCCACGTGTAGTAGAGCGGGATGAACACACGGTTGATCACCAGCATGGCCAGTGGCAGTCCGAAGTAGAACTGCACGAAGCCCAGCCCATCGAGGTAGCCCTGACCCGGTGTGCTGAGGAAGGTGATCGCGCTGGCCTGCGTGGCCATCACGCTGAGCCCTACCGCCCACCAACGCTCATCGCCACCGCCGCGCAGGTAGCTCTCGCTGCTGGTCTCCCGCCGCGTGCGCCACACCCCGTAGCCCACGATGAAGCCGAGGGTGCCGAGGAGGATGAGCCAGTCGAGCCAGTGCATCGGGAGGGACGGAATGAAGAATGTAAAATGTAGAATGTAGAAGTGCGAATGTGGCGACCTGCAAGGTCGGCGTCACTTCCTTGGGTTGTTGCGTTCTGCTGTCTTGATGCTGGCGGTGAAGATGGCGACCAGCTCGCCGCACTCTTGGATCAGCCAGGCATGCTCGTTGTTCTTGATGTCCATCATCCCTCTGAGCACCTGCACCCGCAGGTTGTTCTTCGATTCGCGCAGCTCCTTCAGCGCAACGCTCATCTTGTGGATGAAGTCCTTCGGGGATTCAGCCCCTTGTACTTCGCCATAGTGGAGCGCTGGTGCCGTTCCGCTGCGGAGCAATTGCCCGGCGAGATGATTTCCGGACTTGGTGTTAGGCATATTGTCGGTATGCTTCACTACTGCCGCTGCAAACACACAGCATCGCTCCTCGAGATCGTACTTCCTTTCCATACCCCAGCAGTTTGAATTTCTACATTTTACATTCTACATTATACATTCTTCATTCTACATTTTACATTCACTTACCACCCCGAGGTGATATCAGATTGGCGAACAGCCTGTACGCACCCGGAACCCCCGCCGGCAACTGCCGGAAGAAGCTGATGCCTGTGTAGATGAAGCGCCCCTTGCCATGGTCGGTCACGATCAGCGCGCCGTTGAGTGCTTCCTCACCCGGATCGTTCCATGCGATCAGCGGTGTGTAATCCGTGCCGAAGTCGCTGGCGAAGTAGAGGCCGCGTTCCTGCACCCAGCCCTCAAAGTCGGTAACGGAGATGGCGTTCGGCGTGGTGAGCAGCGGGTGCTTGGGCGCGAGGAAGGTGGGTGGCGCTTCCTCCACGGTGACACGACCGCGCGAGATGCTGAACGGCTTCGGGCCCAATGTGGCGGGATCGATCTGGAAATCGCTGGCACCGGAGAAGAAGCGCGGCGTGGTGTTGTACTGCACGATGAGCGTACCGCCTTCCTCTGCATACTTCAGCAGCAGCGGGTGAAGCTCCTTCATGCCCTTGGTGGCGTTGTAGGCGCGGATGCCAGTGACGATGGCGTCGTACTTCTTCAGTTCCTCCAGCTTCGCGGTGGAAGGCTCTATGTACTCGACAACCACACCGAGCTGGTCCATGGCTTGCGGCACCTCATCGCCAGCGCCCTTCACATAGCCCACGCGCTTGGCGGTGGTCTTTACATCCAGTGGCGCCAGCTTCGCTTCGGCGGGTGTGTAGTACACCTGGGGCATGATGTGCGGGTAGTCGATCTCGTGCAGCGTGCGGTCGGCGGTGCCCTTGGGTCCGGTGAAGCTGAACTTGACGGCACCGGGCTTGGCGTTGTCGCCGGGGATCAACTGATAGGTGAAGCTCTGGCGCTCATTGCGCTGGGCGATGTTCACCAGCTTCAGGTCCTTGGTGGTGGCCCAGCCTTCGGGCAGCGTCACGCTCAGTTGACCGGTAAGGCTGTCGGTGAGCGCTTCCACTTCAACGGTGATGGACTGCGGACCGCCACGCGCAATGAGCACATCACTCTTCGGGATCACCGAGGCCACGGGCGTAACGTACACCGGCCGGATGCGCTCGCCTGCCACGCGGTCGACCCATTTGTAGGCGACTATTGGAGCGGAATTGAGAGGGACGTTTTCATAGGACAAACTCAACCGAGCAGAGCGTTGAGCATTCCATGTGGGGTAGCCGATTCGGGAATGATCATTGATCGCGTGCAGGCCTCCGTGGGTTTTGTCAAGCCAATACGGGGATGTCACGCTGCCTAATCGACAGGTGAGCGCCTCCGACCATTGTTGATCGAAAAACGAGGGCACCTCATTTTTCCAGCCATTACAATCGAAGCCTACTTCATACACGGCTACTTTACCGGGGCTGCGATTGATGACACTGAGAGTGGTGGCCACAGAGTCACTGACAGAAACATAAGGGCTAGCCGATAGGGCTTCGGTCACGACACCGGTGCACGCTAAAGCAAGCGTGTTCAGGTCATTCAGCTTGTAACCGAATGGGCTATCGTGGACAATGCAATTGTGCATTGTTTCATTGATCTTTTCGAGCTGCTGTATCGATCCGTATGGTCGAGCCGGTTGAAATGAAGTATTGGCTTCTTGAATCGCATTAGTGATCGCACTACCCCCCTTCACCCTTCCCCACGTCATATCGATCCCCTCAAAAATGTCCTCCGTCTTCGGCCGGTCGCCTTTCACCAGCTTGAGGTACTCCAGCTGCTCCCCGCGCGTTTCCGCCGCGCCGAAGCCCTGGCTCTTGTGCATGCTGCGGCTGCGCCCGGCGATCTCGGTGTAGCTCAGGCCCAGCAGCGGGTCGTAGCCGCCCACGTCCACGCTGAACCAGTCGGGGTCGCTCTTCGCGATCTCGGCCAGGTCCTTCTTCCACCAGGTGCTGCCGTTGAAGAAGAGGCGGCGCGGTTGCCACACTTCCAATCCTTGCTCCAGCTGCTCCGGAAAGGCCTTGGGGTCGCCGGCCAGATCGAAGGCTTCCTCGGCGAGGATGGCGCTGGCCTCGTGGTGGCCGTGCCCTGCGCTGCGGTCGGGCGCGAAGCGGGTGATGATGATGTCCGGCCGGAACATGCGGATCACGCGCACCACATCGCTCAGCACCTCCTGCTTGCCCCATTTCTCAAAGCTCTCGGCCGCGCTCTTGCTGTAGCCGAAGTCCACCGCGCGGGTGAAGAACTGTTCGCCGCCATCGATGCGCCGCGCCTCCATCAGCTCCTGCGTGCGGATGATACCCAGCGCATCGCCCAGCTCGGGACCGATCAGGTTCTGTCCGCCATCGCCGCGGGTAAGGCTGAGGTTGCCGGTGCGCACCTTCTTGCCGTTGGCCAGCCAGGCGATCAGGCGCGTGTTCTCGTCATCGGGATGCGCCACGATGTAGAGCACGCTGCCCAGCACCTGGAGCTTCTGCATGCGGTGCAGGATCTCGGCGGCGTGGGGTTGGGCGGGGGGGCGCTGCGCTGAAAGCTGAAAGCTGAATGCCGAAAGTTGAACGAGGACGACCGCCGAAAGGCGCAGTGCAGGGGACGAGCGGAAACGCATGGCGCCAAGGTATATCGGTGGCCAGCTGCGGCCTGCACCGCACTGGGCGGGTCGAGGCGAGGGGATGCCGCCGGTACGCGCTCGCGAAGAGCCGGTGGCCGGGCCTTAGCGCTTGCTCGCCTCCCAGGGGCTCGTATCCACTCCCATCTTCTGGAGGCACTTCAACGAGTTCGCCCTCACGTTCTCGGGAGGGTTCATGCCCAGGCTTTTCTTGAAGGCCTTGACCGCTGCTGCGGTGTTGCCGGCCATCATGTAGCCTTCGCCCAGGCTGTCATGCACGTTCGGGTCGTCCGCATGGCGTCTGGCGTTCAGCTCGAACATCTTGATCGCCTCATCCAGTTCACCCTGGTTCGCCAGCTGGTAGGCGTAGGTGTTCAGTTGGGCGTTCGTCGCGCCATCGATCATCGCCTTGCGCAGCGCAGCTGCTTCTGCGGTGTTCCCCTGCTCCTCCAGCATCGTGGCCTTCAGGGTCTGATTCTCGAAGTTGGGCTGGCGGGCGATGCTGCGGTCCACCCAGGCCATGGCCTTCTCGGGCGCTATCTGCTCGGCGTGGCAGTAGTGCGCGGCCTCGTACCAGGTCTCCCATCCGAATGCCCCCAATCCGCGCAGCTGCGCGTCGAGCCCGGCGACTATGATGCCGTGCACATCAACGCTGATGCGCATGGGCACCTCGAGCTTCTCCCAGCGCAGCACGAGCGTGCTGGCATCCACCGTCACATCGGTGAATTCATAGGTCACCTGTTTGGTCATCGCACAGGCGCGCGGCGTCACGTCGAAGCGAGCGGCATCCATCTCCTTCTTGTAGAAGTACGATCCCCACGCCGTGTGGTCCTTGCTCAGGATGATGGTCCACTTGTCCTTCTGCGGGATCGCGTGGATGCCGTATGTGCCGGCCGCGAGCGATCGCCCTTCGATGGTGATCGGGTCAGTGCACGTGAAAGTGCTGTTCTCGTTCGCGCCCATGCGCCAGATCTCGCCATAGGGCACGATCTCGCCCCATATCGCACGGCCCTTCACGCTGGGACGGCTGTAACGTACGGTAAGGTCGGTGGTGCCGATGCGCTGGATGACCGTACCCGCTTGGCTTTCCCGTGGAAGGTCCAGCTGTGAATATTGTCCTGTCGAACGGACCGGGGTCAGGACCAGGCTCAGCCCACAAAGGGCGATGGGGAGTAGCATGTTGCGCATGACAAGGGGTTTGCCCCTGAAGCTAGGCGTCCGCTCCATGCCC
This sequence comes from Flavobacteriales bacterium, assembly GCA_016715895.1. Lineage (NCBI taxonomy): Bacteria > Pseudomonadati > Bacteroidota > Flavobacteriia > Flavobacteriales > Flavobacteriales bacterium. Next base: position 1,290,549 of record JADJXH010000004.1, read on the forward strand.
GGTGCGCTGGTGCATCCGGGCGGTTGAGCACGGGACGGACGGCGGAGCTACACCACTTGCTCCGCCAGCACCTTGGCGATCTGTTCCTTGTAGGAGCGCCCGCTCACGATGCGCTCGTTGTTCGCCATCGTGAAGATGAACTCGTTGTTGCCGCTGTACCGGCTGTTGCGCACGTGGGCCATGTTCACGATGTAGCTGCGATGGATGCGCAGAAAGCGGCCGGGGTCGAGCTCGGTCTCCACGGCGTTCATCGTCATGCGGTGCAGGAAGTGCCGGTCCTTGAGCTGCAGGCAGAGGTAGTTGCCCTCGGCGCGCATGTACACCACGTCGGCCACGTTCACCTTGTGCTCGCGCCCCTTCTCCTTGATGGTGAAGTGCTCGATGAACTCGCTGTTGGCGTGCATATGCTCCCGCACCAGGTCCATCAGCTTGCCGGTGAGGCGGCTGTTCACGTTCATGTCGAGGTGCCGCTTGGCCCGTTCCAGGGAGGTGAAGAAGCGCTCGTCGTCATAAGGCTTCAGCAGGTAGTCCACGGCGTTGACGTCGAAGGCCTTGAGCGCGTATTGGTCGTGGGCGGTGACGAAGACCACGAAGGGCAGGCGTTCACGGGGGATCTGCTGCACCACCTCGAAGCCGTTCATCTGGGGCATCTGCACATCCAGGAAGAGCAGGTCGGGGCGGTGCTTGGCGACCGACTCCAGGGCCTCGTGGCCGTTGCGGCATTCGCCCACCACCTCGATCTCCGGGTCCTGGGCGAGCAGGCGGGCGAGGCGTGCGCGGGCGATGGGCTCGTCGTCCACGATGAGGGTGCGGATGTGTTTCATGATGCTGATCCGTTGTGCTTGAACGGGAGGGTGAGGTGCACGGTGAAGCCTTGGCCGCCGGGGGAGGACACCTGCATGTCCGCCGCATCGCCATAGAGGAGCCGCAGCCGCTCACGGACGTTGCGCAGACCGATGCCGCTGCCTGCCACCGCCCGTTCGACGTCCGTGCAGCCGCGTCCGTTGTCCCGCACGGCGATGTGCAGGCTTCCGTTGCGGCGCTCGGCGGTGACGGCGATGTCCACGCGTTCGCTGGTGAAGCCGGGGCCGTGCTTGATCGCGTTCTCCACCAGCGGTTGCAGGATCATGCTGGGCACCTCGGCGTCGGCACAGGAACTGGGGATGTCGTAGTCCACATGCAGACGGTCCTGGAAGCGCACGGCCTCGATGCCGAGGTAATGGCCGATGTGATCGATCTCGCGGGCGAGCGGCACGCGGTCGCGCTGCTCCTTGTCGAGGGTGATGCGCAGCAGTTGCCCGAGCCGGCTCAGCACGGTGCGGGCGCGACCGGTGTCCTGGTCCATCAATGCGCTCACCGTGTTGAGGGTGTTGAAGAGGAAGTGGGGTTGCAACTGTTTCTTCAGCGCGTTGAGCTGGCTCTTCTGCAGTTCGTTCTGCAGCTTCATGAGCTGGGTCTGTTTCTCGCGCATCATGCGCGCGTTGTCCAGGGCCACCAGCACGCCCATCAGCACGCCGTACTCCATGAAGCGGCTGAGGATGGCGGGGGGCAGCGCGCTGAGGGCCCAGCTGCGCATGCCGGGGTCGCTGAAGTCGAACTCGCCGCGCCAGTGCAGGATGCCGTAGTAGATGCAGGAGGTGGAGGCCTCGTGGAAGGCCGCGATCACCAGGGCCACGCCGAGGTGCAGCAAGAGCACGGGCCCCCAGGGGCGTCCACTGAACGGCCAGCGCTTCAGGATGGTGTAGACGAGCGGGGCGAGCAGGGCCCAGAACAGGAAGTTGAGGTACGGCACGGGGGCCTCGCGCCACCAGCGGAACTCGCCCATGTCCTTCAGCTCCGCGTACACGAAGTGATGCATGTAGGCCTGCAGCAGGAAGAGCGTGGCCATCACCAGGGCGCTCCCCAGCACGATGCGGTAGCTGATCGGCGTGCGCTGGAAGTAGTTCATGGGGCCCTGAACGGATGGGGACAGGGCATACGACCTGTCACCGGATGGCCAAGCTATCCCCACCCCCCGGCGGCACCAACGCGAACGTGATGAACGGCTCCGGAAGGGACGGACAGGGACGAACGGTTGGGATGGCCGGGAACGGAGGAAGGCCCCGAAGGGCCTTCCAAGCGTTCGGTGGGAGGGGGAAGGGACCTAGCCGAACGTGAACGTGAAGCCGTTGACGGTGACCGTGACGGTGCCATCGCAGGAGCCATTGCCGAAGTCGACGTAGCGGGTGGCGAGCCCCTGCGGGGTGATCTCGAGCGTGCCGCTCACCACATGCCAGCAGCCCACCTCCACGCGCAGGGCCTGGGTGATGGTGAGGGTGTAGGGCACGCCGTTGCGGTTGGTGCCGCTGCCGCTTCCGGTGATCAGGTACACATCGTCCCACGGGGTCATCGTCTCCTCGCCCTGGATCCAGGTGCGCACGCGGCTGGCGGTATGGGTGCTGGTCCACGCGTTGTTGGGGGCGGTGATGGTGCCGCTGACGGCGATGCTGAACTGGGTGTGACCATCGCCGTTGGGCCCCAGGTTCGTCACCGTCTTGCTGCCCTCCACCTTGTGGTCGTTCACGTAGTAGTCCTGCGGGGTGATGGTGATCACGGTGCCCACGGCGCGGTAGGGGCCGGTGAAGGTCACGAGGATGCTGCCGCGGCGGGCCCGACCGTCCTGCCAGGTGCAGTTCACCGGTCCGAAGTCGATCAGCATGGTGCGGGGCATCACGGTGGTGTCGATGACGATGGTGTCGATGCAGGCGTCCATCATGCCGCGCACACCGCCCTCTTCGGCGGCCTGATCGGCTTGCTTGAGCATGTCATTGAACATCGATTCGGCAAGGCTGTTGTCGATCGCGGCGGTGTAGTCGTTGTTCACCGGATCGGTGGTCTCCTTGCGGCAGGCGGTGAGGGCCAGCAGGGCAAGGGCGGAGGTGGCGAGCAGGTGGCGCTTCATGTCGGGTGGGTTGGTTCGTCCTTAGGACCGTATAACGGGATCCTGGTTTGATCCGTTCATGCCCGGCCCTCCTCCCGCTCCAGCCGAAGGAAGGTGAACGCGTGGGCATGGCGCTCGTCGGCGGGGTGTTCCTCGCGCCACACCTCGCGCCAGCCGGGACCCAGCGGGGGGAAATGGGTGTCGCCGTCCAATTCGGCGTGCACCCGGGTGAGGTAGATGCGGTCCACCAGTTCCTTGGCCAGGGCCTCGCGGTAGAGCTGGCCGCCGCCGATGAGGAAGGCTTCCTGTTCCCCCAGCCCACGGGCGTGTTCCAAGGCGGCCTCCATGCTGCCCACCACCGCGGCACCGGGCGCGTCGTAGGCCGGGTTGCGGCTCACCACGATGTTGGTGCGGCCTTTGAGCGGGCGGTAACGCGCGGGGATGCTCTCCCAGTTCAGGCGGCCGGTGATGACGCAGTGGCCGCGCGTGGTGCGCTGAAAGAAGGCCATGTCGTCCGGCAGGTGCCAGGGCAGGTCACCCTCGCGGCCGATGACCCCGTTGGCGCTGACGGCGACGATGGCACTGACGATCATACGGCGACCTCGGCCTTGATGTGCGGGTGCGGATCGTAGTCCTTCAGGGTGAAGTGCTCGAAGCGGAAGGCGAAGAGGTCGGTGATGCCGGGGTCCATCTCCATGCGGGGCAGGGGCCGTGGTTCGCGGGTGAGCTGCAGGCGGGCCTGGTCGATGTGGTTGGTGTAGAGGTGCACATCGCCGAAGCTGTGGACGAACTCACCGGGCTTCAGGCCGCAGACCTGGGCCACCATCTGGGTCAGCAACGCGTAGCTGGCGATGTTGAAGGGCACACCGAGGAAGACGTCGGCGCTGCGCTGATAGAGCTGGCAGCTGAGCTTCCCTTCGGCCACGTAGAACTGGAACATGGTGTGGCAGGGGGGCAGGGCCATGCGGTCCACGTCGGCGGGGTTCCAGGCGGTGACGATGAGGCGGCGGCTGTCGGGGTTGCGCTTGATCTGTTCCACCACGTTGGCGATCTGGTCGATCACGCGGCCATCGGGGGTGTGCCAGCTGCGCCACTGGTAGCCGTACACCGGCCCAAGGTCGCCGTTGGCATCGGCCCATTCGTCCCAGATGCGCACGCCGTTGTCGCGCAGGTACTTCACGTTGGTGTCGCCGGCCAGGAACCACAGCAGTTCGTGGATGATGCTCTTGACGTGCAGCTTCTTGGTGGTCACCAGGGGGAAGCCCTCGGCGAGGTCGAAGCGCATCTGGTGGCCGAAGCAACTGAGGGTGCCGGTGCCGGTGCGGTCGTGCTTCTTCACGCCATGGTCCAGGATGCGGCGCAGGAGGTCGTGGTAGGGCTGCATGTGCCGCGAAGTTAGCCCAGGCCGTAACCCGAGGTGGATGAAGGGGGCTCCTCGTCGTTCGGGTCGGGTGCGGGCGGTCGTTTGGTGCCGTTGCGCGCGGACGGTCCGCCGGCGCTGTCCTTGCCGTTGTTGCCCGGCAGCGCGGCGAGAAGCCGGAGCTTCATGCGCTCATAATAGCTTCTGCGGTCGATGCCATGGCTGATGAGGTAGGCCACCATGGCGGCGTACATCAGCTGGAAGATCACGCTGTGGCGGTCGGTCATTTCCAGCACCAGGATGGCACTGGTGAAGGGGGAGCGCGATACCCCGGTGAGGAAGGCGGTCATGCCGGCGAGCACCAGCACGTTGAACTCACCCCGGCTGGGTTCGAACCATTGGGCGATCCATCCCCCGATGGCGGCGCCACCGGCGAGGCTGGGGGCGAAGATGCCGCCTGCCCCGCCCGCGCTGAAGCTCAGCAGTGGCCCAAGCACGCGGGCGATGATGTCGCGCCATCCAGGGTCCACCCGGGCATCGAAGAGGTAGCTTTCCAGAAGGTGTTTTCCGCTGCCCAGGGCGAAGGTGCCCACGAACTTGACCGTGAGGGCGAAGGCGAGCGCGCATCCCACGGCGAAAAGGGCCTGTGCCCCGGGCCCCTTGAGCGATCTGCGCCACTTGTCGAACAGCAGCAGGGCCTTGCAGAACAGCGCTCCGGCGGCTCCGGCGCTGAGGCCGATGGCCAGCACCTTGTACATGAAGCTGAAGCCGACGGGTTCCAGCTTGGGATAGCCCAGAAAGAGATAGGGTCCCAGGATGAGCTGGGCGGTCATGCCGGCCAGGATCACGGCGGTGAGGACGGCGGTACGGAACTGGGCGATGTGGGTGCGGGTGAGCTCCTCCACGGCGAACACGATCCCGCCCAGCGGGGTGTTGAACGCGGCGCTGAGGCCTGCCGCACCACCGGTCACCATCATCACCTTGCGGCTCACCTTGGGCCAGAAGGGAGGAAGCAGCTTGTGCACGGTGCGGTACACGCTGCCGGCGATCTGGAGGGTGGGACCTTCGCGGCCCACGGCACCACCGCCCATCACCATGGCCAGGCTGCTGGCGATCTTCACCAGGATGATGCGGACGTTCAGGAAGCGCCAGCTGCGGTCGGTGGCCTTGTCGTTGGCCACCTCGATGGCGGCCATGAGCTGGGGGATGCCGCTGCCCCCGGCCATGGGGGCGAAGCGCCGCACCAGCCACCAACTGAGGAGGAAGGAGAGCGGTGCGCTCACAAAGATCCAGTCGGGGTGCAGGCCGATGACCCAGGTGTGGACCTCCTCCACCAGGCCGAAGAGCTTGGCGTAGCCCACGGCGATGAGGGCGGTGATCACCGCGGCCACCTGGTAGGGCAGGGTCAGGAGCGTGAGCTCCTTCATGCGGCTGTTCATCACCTTCCGGCCCAGCCAGGCGAAGGACGAGGTCACCTGCCGTTGCAGGCGCTCGATCAGGCGTGAAGGGGAAGGTGGCGGAGCGGACGGCACGCCGCAAAGGTGGCCCGCTTCAGCGCCAGGCCAGCGCAGCGGATGAGGGTGCTACCAACAACGCGGCATGGACAGGGCCTCATTCGGCGCCCACGCGCTGCAGGTCCACCAGCACGTACCGGTAGGTGGTCCCCCGGTCATAGGCCTTCAGCAGGGCGTGTGTCCCGTCATGATCGAACACGGCGGTCATGGGGCAGGCGGCCAGGCCGCCCTCGGGCATCCAGGCGGTGCCCTGGCGCACCACCTCACCGCTGCGGTCGACGCGCACGGCCTTCAGCACGCCGGGCTCGGGCAGCGGGGCCTTGCCGTCGCCTTCGCCTCCGCTGGCCAGGATGCCGGCGAGCCCCTTCGGGGTGTGTCCGTACACCAGGGTGATCCCGTCGGCATCCAGCCGCAGGCCGGCGGACTCGTAGGCCTGACCAGCGGTGGTGAGGTAGGCCCGGTCGAGGGTGCGTTGCCAGCGCACCGTGTCGGTGGCGTCCAGGTAGCTGGCGCGCAGCATGCCGCAGAAGTGCCGCATGGCGATGGCATCGCCCACGGGCAGCTGGAACTCATTGTCCACGAAGGCCTCCAGGAGCACGGTGCCACCATCCCACGCGGGCAGCAGGGTCACCACCTCGTCGGGCAGCTTGGCGCGCACGGAAGCGGCCTTGTTCGGATCGCCGTCCACACTGCCGAAGGCCGTGAGCTTCGCTTTGCGCACGCCGGCCAGGCGCTGATCCACCAGCGGGGTGGGCTTCAGCTTGGGGTCCTGCGGATCGAAGGTGACCACCTGGCCGGGGATGCCGGTGAGGGCGCCGTAGCGCAGGGCCAGGGTGATGCGTCCGTCGGTGCGTTCGCAGAAGCGCGCCGTGCTTACAAAGTCCTTGTCCACCAGCACGTCCTTCACGGTGCGGCCCTGGTCGCTGATGGTGGTGAAGTGCAGCTCGTGGCAGTTCTTGTCGCCCATCTGCTCCTGCTCACAGCGGAACACATAGGCGAGCAGGAGCACGCGGCCGTCGTTGGTAAGCGCCATCTGGTGGATGCGGGCCTGCTCGGCCGGCCAGGGCAGGGTGGCCACGGCGCTCCATTCCTCGCGCAGGTCGCCATCCAGCATGGCCATCCACAGCTGCTTGCCATCCTTGCCCTTGCTGGTGTACATGTTCAGGAGCTGGTGGGCGCCATCGGGGGAGCGGAGCAGGCGTTCGCTGTGCGCGCTGGTGAGGCCGAGGCTGAAGAGGATGGGGTCGGGCAGCGGACGCCGGGCGAGGCTGCTGGCGGGGTCCACGGCCCAGGCGTGGCCGAAGGAGGTGATGCGGCGGAAGCCCGAGAGCGCCAGCGGAGAGCCGCCCACGGTGGCCACGCCGAGGTCGGCGCCCTTCTTGCCGGGGCTCAGGAGCAGCACCTCCATCACGTCGCCGCGCAGCACCGGCATCACGCCGTTCCACTTCACGCCGTCCAGCAGCACGTCCTTCAGCACCACCTCCTCGGCGGGCTTCAGCTGGGCGTCCAGGCGCACCACCTTGTGCGCGGGACCTTCCTCCAGGTAGAGCAGCGCGTGTCCATCGGCGGGCAGCAGCCCGTCCACCACGGCGTGCTGGTCGCCCTGGGCGTTCTTGAAGCTGCGGGTGAAGGGTTCGCCGACGCGTGCGGCGGGCTGGGAGCAGGCCGCCACGGCGATCAACAGGGCGGCGGACAGGAGCAGGATGCGGGTCATGGGAGGAGGACGCAGGGAAGGCGCTCGGGTGGCCGGGGCTCCTAGATCATCATGCCCACGATGGTGGCGCTGAGCAGGCTGGCGAGGGAGCCGCCGAGCAGGGCGCGGAACCCGAACTCGCTGAGCCACTGCCGGCGGCCGGGGGCCAGCGAGCCGATGCCACCGATCTGGATGCCGATGCTGGCGAAGTTGGCGAAGCCGCAGAGCATGTAGGTGGCCATCACGATGCTGCGCTGGTGGGCGAAGGAGCCGGCCGCCTTCAGCTGGGCCAGGCTCTCGTAGCCCACGAATTCGCTGGCGATGAGCTTCTCGCCGACGAGCCGGCCGGCCAGCGTGATGTCCTCGGTGGCCACACCCATCAGCCACATCAGGGGTGCGAAGGTGTAGCCGAGGATGAACTCCAGCGAGAGCCCCTTGAAGTTGCCGTGTGAGATGCCTGCGATCCAGGCGTTCATTCCCGTGGCGGCGCCCACTTTCAGGAACACATAATTGAACAGGGCGATGAAGGAGAAGAACACCAGCAGCATGGCGCCCACGTTGGCGGCGAGCTTGAGGCCTTCGGTGGTGCCATTGGCGATCGCGTCCAGGAAGTTGCTGCCCACCTGGTCCATGCCCACGCGCAGCTGGCTGTCGAAGGCCTCGGTCTGCGGGTAGAGCACCTTGGCCACCACCACGGCGCCGGGGGCGGCCATCACGCTGGCGGTGAGCAGGTGCTTGGCGAAGAAGAGCCGCTGCACGGGATCATCGCCGCCCAGGAATCCCACGTAGGCGGCGAGCACGCCGCCGGCCACCGTGGCCATGCCGGCCACCATCACCAGGAAGATCTCCGACCGGTTCATCTTGTCCAGGTACGCCTTCACCATCAGCGGGGCCTCGGTCTGGCCGAGGAAGATGTTGCCCGCGGTGCTCAGGCTTTCGGCGCCGCTCAACCGCATGGTCCTGTTCAGCGCCCAGGCCAGCGCGTACACCACCTTCTGGATGACGCCGAGGTAGAAGAGCACGCTGGTGAGCGCGCTGAAGAAGATGATGGTGGGCAGGATCTGCAGGGCGAAGATGAATCCGAAGCTCTGCACGTCCATGAGGTCGCGGAACAGAAAGGTGCTGCCGGCCTTGGTAAAGTCGAGCACCTTGACGAACATGCGGCCCACGATGTCGAAGGCGAACTGGACGGCGGGCACGTAGAGCACGGCGAGCGCGAGCAGGAGCTGGAAGGCGAGGCCGATGCCCACCACCTTCCAGTTCACCTGGCCGCGCCGGGCGCTGAACAGCCAGGCGATGGCGATGAGGGCGGCCATGCCGAGCAGGCCGCGGCCGATGCCCATGGCGCTGGGTCCGGTGAGCGGTGCGGGTCCGCCGTTCTGCGCGGCCAGGGGCAGGGCGGTGAGCAGCAGGAGGGCTGGTGCGGCCAGGGAACGCGGGGTGATGCGGTGGGTGAGCATGCGGTCAGGGTTTGCCCAGGTGCAACAGGTTGCGGCGGATCCAGCGCGGCAGGAGGATGGCACCGGCCAGGATGTAGGGGTAGTAGCTGATGAGGCGCCACAGCAGGGCCAGCGCGGGGGCCAGGCCCAGGGGGATGAACATGCCCAGCAGGTCGTTGAACAGGAACTCCGCCAGGCCGCTGCCGCCGGGGGTGGGGCTCACCAGCACCAGGATGCCCATGATCACCTGCTTGCCGAAGAGCAGCAGGTCGTCCACCGGCTGGCCGTCACGGAAGGCGTGCACCAGGCAGTTGACGATGCTGTAGCGGGCGGTCCAGCTGGCGAAGGTGGCCAGGAGGGCGGGCCACCAGTAGCTCCAGCTTTTGCTGCGCAGGCCGGTGGCGGCGGTGATCAGCTGGTCGCCCGTGGTGACGGCGTTGCGGCGCCAGCGCTTCAGGACGGGTATGCTGAAGAGGCCCACGAGCCAGCGCTTCACGATCACCGGGTTGATGAAGAGGGCGTAGGCCACGAAGAGCTTGTAGGCCAGGATGATGATGTAGACGGCCCAGAAGGCGAGGAACACGCTGCTGCCCCACACGCTGGTGCCCACGCCCACGCCGCTGAAGAGCGCGTCCTGCCCCACGAGCAGCACCATCAGCGGGGCCATCACCGCCAGGAAGATGCCGTCCAGGAAGCTGGTGAAGGTGATGACGGTGATGCTGCGCCCGGTGTCGACGCCTTCGCGGCTGAGGATGAAGATGGCGAAGAGGAAACCACCGCCGATGAGCCCGGGCGCCAGCGCCGAGCTGAACTCCCAGAGCATGATCACCACGAAGGTGCGCCACCAGGTGAGGCTCCGGTCGGTGAGGTGGCGGATGCGCACCATGTACGCGTAGTCGCGCACCACCACACTGCCGAAGGCGAGCGCGATCCACAGGGTGCTCACCCAGGTCCAGCGCACACCGTCCAGCGCGCTGAGGTCGCTGCCGCGGAAGATGAGGAAGGCGGTGATGCCCAGGCCGATGAAGACCGGCAGCAGCACCTTGCCCAGGCTGAAGGAGCGGAGGAAGGAACGGACGTCGTCCGACATGCGGCGGGCTTGGGGACGGCGAGGGTCCTAGGGCTCGGGGTCGTTCTCGCTGTAGCTGTCCGGCTCGGGCTTGGGCGGGGTGGTGAGCACCCGGAAGAAGAAGTAGGCCATGAAGCCCGTCACGGTGAGCACGGCGGCGAGCATGAGGATGAGCGCGGAGGTGTTCATGGCGTGCGCGGATCAGACCAGGCCGTGGGCGTGGCGTTTGCGTTTCAGGTAGGCCTTGCGCACCAGCAGGGCGATGCCGAGGTAGAGCCCGAGCAGCAGCAGGCGTGAGGCGTGCAGGTAGGGGCTGGCCGGTGCGGTGATCTTCTCCCAGATGCCCGGAAGGGAGCCCAGGAAGACCACGGCCAGGATCGCCGGGGTCACGTACTTGATGATGAAGCGATAGACCGGAGGCGGCCGCAGGTCGGCGCCCAGGTTGATCTCCGCCCAGCCCTTGTCCATGCCGAACACCCAGGCGAACAGGATCACCTCGAAGAGGGCGAACACCACCAGGCTCACCGTTCCGGCCCAGTAGTCGTACTCGTCGAACACCCCGTGCTCGAAGAACAGCACCGTGGGCAGGCCGAGCACGAGCACCACCAGGCCGAACATCCAGGCGGAGGGGCCGCGCTTCCAGCCGAACTCGTCCTGCAGGAAGCCCATCACCGGGGTGCCCATGGCCAGGCTGCTGGTGATGCCGGCGAAGAAGAGCAGGCCGAACCAGCACACGCCGGCGATGGCCGACAGCCAGGGCCCCCACTGCGTGAACAGGTAGGGGAGGGTCTTGAAACCGAGGCCCAGCCCGCCGGTGGCGGTGAGCTCCTTCACCTTGTCGATGCCCAGGTAGCCGATGGCGATGGGGATGATGATGGCGCCGCCCAGCACCACCTCGACGAACTCGTTCATCCAACCGGCGCTCATGGCGTTCAGGGCGATGTCATCCTTCTTGCGCACATAGCTGGCATAGCACTGGATGCTGCCCATGCCCACGCTGAGGGTGAAGAAGATCTGCCCCGCCGCGGCGAGCCACACGCTGGGCTTCCAGATGCTGCTGTAGTCCGGCGTCCACAGGAAGTTGAGGCCCACCGTGCCGTCGTTCACCGCACCGTGCTCACCGGCTTTCAGGGTCACTCCACGGATGGCCAGGAAGAGGCCGAAGATGATCAGCAGGGGCATGCCCACTTTGGCCATCTTCTCCACCCCGCCACTGAGGCCGCGGCTCAGGATCCACGTGTTCAGCAGCAGGCAGAGCAGCCAGAACCAGATGGCCTCGTACGGGATGCCCGTGGTGCTGACCCCGATATCGACGTAGCTCGTGAAGAAGGCCGCGACCCCGTCGGCGCCCATGTCCAGAAAGGTTCCGGAGATGCTGTGCCAGATGTAGCTCAGCGTCCAGCTCTCCAGGTAGCAGTAGTAGGCCGCCACGGCGATGTTGGTGAAGATGCCGAACACGCCCACGTACTTCCACAGCGCCCGCTTGGGGTCCATGTTGTGCAGGATGAAGGGGGTGCTGTGGTGGCCCGAGCGCCCGCCGAAGCGGCCCATGCTCCATTCGATCCACAGCAGGGGGATGCCCATCAGCAGGAAGCAGACGAGGTAGGGGATGATGAAGGCGCCGCCGCCGTTCTGGATGGCCTGCACGGGGAAGCGCAGGAAGTTGCCCAGCCCCACGGCATTGCCCGCCATGGCCAGGATGAGCCCCACGCGCGAACCCCACGATTCGGTCTTGGACATGCGGTCGTGTTTCGTGGGCGACAAGATAGAAGTTCGGTCCAACGGCGCCCGGTCAGCGTGATCGCACCGCTCCACATTGGCCACCAGCTTCCAGCTCGCGCACTTCTCCACTTCCGCAGCCGGCCTCAGCGGATGCGGGCCCGGATGCCCACGCGCCTCAGTTCGTCTGCTCCCTCCGCTTGATCTCGTCGCGGATCTTGCTGGCGCGCTCGTAATCCTCGTCGTGCAGGGCCTTCTCCAGCAGCTCCTTCAGCTCCTCGATGCTGCTGGCCTTGATGCCCTTGGCGGGTTTGCCGCGCTCCACGGGTTCGGCGGTGCCCTCCTCCTTGCCCTCCTCGCCCTCCTCCACCTTCAGCCCGGCGGCGCCCATGATGAACTCGTACGTGAAGATGGGGCACTGGAAGCGCAGCGCCAGGGCGATGGCATCGCTGCTGCGCGCGTCGATCTCCACTTCATGGCCGTTCTGCTCCAGCACCAGCTTGGCGTGGAAGATGCCCTCCACCAGGTCGTTGATGATCACCTCCTTGAGCCCCACGCCCAGGGTGTCGCTCAGGTTCTTGAACAGGTCGTGGGTGAGGGGGCGGGCCGGCTTGATGTTCTCCACTTGGATGGCGATGGCCTGGGCCTCCACCCCGCCGATGATGATGGGCAGACGCCGCTCGCCCTGTGCCTCCGCAAGGATCAGCGCGTAGGCACCGGCGTGCGTGTGGCTGTAGGTGATGCGCAGGAACTTCAGCTCGACCTTGTCCATCCTCTCCGTGCGGGGCCGTGAAGATAGGGAGGAGCAGCCAGTTGGTAATTCAGGAGCAGGCCGTGGGCCGTTCAACTCGCGGTGGGCCACTGATATTCCCGCGAGGGAGGTGTTCGGGGCGGCCACAGGATGTGCCGCTGTTCGCAATGGCGCACCACCTGCCGGCCCTCACCTACTGCCAACTACCAACTGCCAACTGCCAACTGCCTACTGCCCCATCGACCTCAACGCTCCGCGTTCAGCTTCTTCGCGGCATCGATGAGCTTGGGCAGCACCTCGAAGGCGTCGCCCACGATGCCGTAATCGGCCGCTTTGAAGAAGGGGGCCTCGGGGTCCTTGTTGATCACGCAGATCACCTTGCTCTGGTTCACCCCGGCCAGGTGCTGGATGGCGCCGCTGATGCCGATGGCGATGTAGAGGTTGGGCCGAATGGCCACGCCGGTCTGGCCCACGTGCTCGTGGTGCGGGCGCCAGTGGTCGTCGGCCACCGGGCGGCTGCAGGCCGTGGCGGCGTTCAGCTCGCGGGCCAGCTCCTCGATGGGTCCCCAGTTCTCCGGGCCTTTCATGCCGCGACCGCCGCTCACCACGCGCTCGGCCTCGGGCAGGGGGATACCGGCGCCGGCCTTACGGAGCTCCTTCACGGTCACACGCGCCGCGCCCAGGTCGCCGCCGAACTCCTCCACGGTGGCGGGGCTGCCGCCGGAGGTGATGGGCACGCTGTTGGGGCTCAGGCTCACCACGCGCACGGGGCTGCCCACCTCCACGAAGGCGCGGGCCTTGCCGCTGAACACATTGCGGCGGAAGCGCCCGCCCTCGGGCAGTCCGGTGGCACCGGCCACATGGCCGGCCTTCAGACGCGCGGCCACACGCGGCGCCACGGCCTTGCCGGTGGCGTCGGCCACGCACACGATGGTGGTGGCACCCGTGGCTTCGGTCACCGCACACACCAGCCTGGTGAGCTGCTGGCCGTCCACGGCCTTCACGTTGCGGGCCACGATCACCTTGGAGGCGCCATTGGCGCCAAGCGTCTCGAGTCCTTGGGCATCGCCGAACGTCACGGCGGTCACGGGTCCACCGGCCAGCTGGCTGGCGTAGGTCACCGCCTCCTGGGCGGCCTTGGGGAGTTTCTCCCCCCGGGTGTCGATGAAGACGATCGTGCTCATCTGGGATCTTCGTATTGAGGGCCTGCCCCACGGGCCGGCTTCGCGTTCATTTCTTCGGTTGCTCTCTGCGTCTTTGCGCCTCTGCGGCCTTGTCCGCTCAGATTACCTTGGCCTCGGTGTGCAGCAGCTCGATCAGCTTGCCGGCCTCCTCGGCGGGGATGAGCTTCACCGCGCCCTTGGCCGGCGGCAGCTCGAAGCGCACGGTGGCGGCCAGCGCGGCCTGCCCGGTGGCGGGCAC